>NZ_JALAGT010000120.1 GCF_022712295.1 Galactobacter sp. | reverse complement strand
CTCTCCGCCCACGAGACCATCACCGCCGAGCAGGAGGCCTGGGGATCGATCGCACAGCTTGCCGCCGAATACGAGAGCATCGCCCAAGCCGCCCAGCACGACCGCTGGGCTCAGCTCATCCGCGCCAGCGGGCTCACCGGCGAGCAGGCCGAGACCGTCATCGACTCCGACGCCTTCGGTGCACTGACCGCGGAGCTGCGACGGGCCGAGGCCAACCATCACGACGTCGACCAGCTCCTGCCCCGCCTCATCCAAGCCCGTGGATTCGAGGACGCCGACGACATCGCCTCGATCATCCACCACCGGCTCGCCCACGCCACCGCGCGCCCGGCCGGTTCCGGCCGCAGCCGCAAACCGGCACGTCTGATCGCTGGCTTGATCCCACGAGTCGACGGCCCGGTCGCCGCAGATATGCGTGAGGCGTTGGACGAGCGTGGCGACCTGATCGAAGCCCGTGCCGATGCCGTCCTCGACGCAGCACTTCGAAATAGCGAGTCCTGGACACACGCGCTCGGCGCACCGCCGACAGATGCCCGCGGGCGGCAGCGGTGGCGTCAGCACGCGCGGGTCATCGCCGCCTACCGCGACCGCTTCGCGATCACCGGCGCGAGTCCGCTCGGCCCGGTGCCGGAGGCGACCGCGCAGAAGATCGATCGTGCTCGCGCAGATGCCGCACTTCGCGCACTCACCGGCCTCCAGCACCGAGACCAGCAGCGGTCGGCGCAGCGCCTCGCCCGAGAGCTCGAACTATGACCCGGCGCGGACAAAGGGAAAGGGCCTCGCATCACGGGGATGCGAGGCCCTTGCACGAAGAGGACAGCAATCGGCGGTCTACATCGACTGCGTCGGTGCATCTGTTGACGGCACCGGGCGGCGTGCGAACGCTGGACCCAGCGCTGCGCGATCAGCGCCGTTGCCAGGCGCGTGGTTGATCAGCTCCTCGACGTCGTTTCCGTCGGTGACGAGCTGGGCGGTGCCGTTACGCAGCAGCATGTGCGGGCCACTGCTGGTCACCGAGGTCACCGGTCCCGGAACCGCACCGACGCTCCGGCCCAGACGCTGCGCTTCGACCGCCGTATGCAGGGCGCCTGAACGTGCGCCCGCTTCGACCACCACGGTGCTCCCAGACAGTGTGGCCATCAGCCGCCCGCGCGCCAGGAACCGCTGCCGCGTCGGCGCCGACCCTGGCGGCACCTCACTGACCAGAAGACCGACATCCGCCACTCGATCAAGTAGTTCGCGGTGACCGGTCGGGTAAGGGCGGTCGACCCCGTTGGCTAGCACCGCGATGGTGTCCCCACCGGAGGCCAGCGCTGCCCGGTGCGCCGCTCCTTCGATCCCGTATGCTCCGCCGGCCACTACGACCCGCTCACCGCGCGAGAGGTCGCCAGCAATCTCGCCGGCGACATACTCGCCATACGCCGTCGCCGCCCGAGCACCCGTGATCGTCACCAGATCCGCGGCTGGCCGGGCTAGGAACGACGTCGCGCCGCGTGCCCACAGCACATACGGGACCCGTTCGCCCATATCGTTCAGCGCTTGCGGCCAGTGCGCATCGCCCGGAATCACCGTCGTGATCCCGGACTGTTCGATGCCGCGCATCCGGTCGGCCACATCTTCCAGTCGGCGCGGCAACGCGAGGCGATCGCGCCAGACCTGCGCGTCCACGCGATTCCGCCCCGGCACCGCACCGTCGTCTTCGAGCAGGCGGATCGTCTCGACGCCACCTGCTCGGGCAAGGATGCGCCCGGTGATGGCGTCGTCAGGTGCGGACAGAATCGACAACAGCACCCGCGCGCGACGCTCATCAGTTGCCAGATCAGCGATACCGGCCATGACATGGCCTCCTTCTCGGTCAGATGACGCCGAGAAGGTGCACCACAGCACTCACGCAACAGGCCACGATCAGGCGGCCGCCGGCACAGAGCGACGAGACATACGACGCTCGCGCCACTCGGCGGCGCGAACCCGCAGAAGCAGGACGACACTGACCGGCCCCATGATCGCGAACTTCATCGCGTTCCAGATGCACAACACCACCAGCACGTGCAGCCAGCCCGGTGCGCCGTCCTCGATCAGCACCGTCAAGAAGCTCGCCACGTACAGGTACGGGAGGGCCAGCAGCATCGCCGGCCCGCCCCACTTCAGGCCACGGCGCGTGCGGATCAGGTCCAGCAGGATGTTGGTGGGCATGTAGCGGCGCAGGAAGTAGCGGGTGTAGACGCTGCCGATCCAGATCAGGCGGAACATGAGCACAGTCCTCTCCTCGTCTCCGGCGACAAGGAATCAAGAAGGACCGCTCCGACCGAGGCCGACTGGTCACCCCACCACGTCCGGCGGTGGGTCACGCGAGCAGAGGCCGCCACGACCAAGATACCTCTGACCGACGGTGGAGGGAAGGGCGCTCGCGAACGGAAGCTGTGTCGGTGCCGCCGGATACCATCGGGACTGAGTGGTGAACGTGTCGCATCCGTGATGCGGAAGCCCTCCACATCATCTATCGGGACTCCGGAACGATCCGACGAGCGCCCCGACCGTCGGCGAAGGGAGCCCGAGATGAGCGACGCCGAGCAGCCACCGCAGGACGGTGAGTCACTACTCCTCGCGCAGGTGCGGGAGGCCTACGGTCGTGCCGCCTACACTCACAAGACGCACGAGAAGCAAGCAGACCTTTGCTTTCAGAGTCATCGCCGGCAGCAGCGCCTCTTGATTGGGCTGACCGTCGTCAGTTCGGGAACGTTCCTCGCATCGCTGCTGGGCCTGTTCTTGGATGAGTCGTGGGCTGCCCTCGGCACCTCGTTCATCGCACTGCTCGTTTCTGCGATCAACCTCGGCACGAAGGCGTTCAAGTACGGCGAGGAGACGCAGAAGCACCGCGATGTCGCGGCGAAGGTCTGGGACCTAAGAGAGTCCTATCAGTCACTGATTGTCGATCTGCAATCGGGAGCGACCACGGTCAATCAAAGTCGAGCCAAGCGCGACAGCCTCCAACAAGCAGCGCTCGAAATCTACAGCGATGCGCCCAGGACGACCCCGAAGGCGTACGCACTCGCCCAGGAAGCGTTACAGAGGAACGAAGACCTGACATTCTCCGAGCGCGAGATCGACCTCCTGCTGCCCGCGCAGCTTCGTGTCACGGAGGAGCGTGGTCGCGATGGAGGTCAGTGAACTCTTCGACGGACTTCTGGAGAACCTGAAGGTCGACAACAGGACTGCCATCGCTGGTCGGCGCGATGAGATCGCGAAGTCCCTGAACAAGGAGTTCCGGTCGCTTGACGGGTCGACCAATAACCAGCTGATGATCGGCTCCTACGGGCGAGGAACCGCAATTCGCGGAATCTCCGACCTCGACATGCTCTACATCCTGCCCGCCTCAATCCGAGACAGTTACAAGGGAGAGTCCGGACCGCAGAACATCCTGTCGCGGACCCGGAAGGCGGTCCTGGCCCGGTACCCCAGTACGGACGTCAGAGTCGACCAGTGTGTGGTCGTGGTGCAGTTTCAGAACTTCAAGTTCGAGGTCCAGCCCGCCTTCGAGAACGACGACAAATCGTTCTCCTACCCAGACACCTACGCAAAGGCGTGGAAGGTCACCAAGCCCCGCGACGAGATCGACGCCATCCGCACCTATGACGGCCTCACACGCGGCAATCTGCGGAACCTCTGCAAGCTGGGTCGTGCGTGGAAGAACGAACACGGCATCGTATCGGGCGGGTTGCTCATCGACACACTCGCCTACAACTTCTTCCAAAGCACGAACGACTACGACGACGTGACAACCGTGACCTACGACTACATGGTCCGTGACTTCTTCAAGTTTCTCTCCGAAGAAGAAGATCACGAGCACTACGCCGCTCTGGGCAGCGGCCAACGAGTCAAGGTCAAGAAGCGATTCCAGCGAAGGGCGAAGAAGGCTTACAACCTCTGCCTCGAAGCGATCGAAGCAGAAGGCAAGTCCACGATGAGCAAGCAGTGGAAAGCCGTCTTCGGGAAGCCAGTCCCCAGCGCAACCACAGTCGAGGCATCCCAAGAGGCCCACTTCTACCGCAACACAGAGGAGTTCATCGAGGACAAGCACCCAGTCGACATTCGCTACGAGCTCCGCATCGACTGCAAGGTGACCCAGGACGGGTTCCGGCCAAGCTGGCTACGCAAGATGCTCCTCGATCGGGCACCACTTCGAACTCGTAAGAGTCTCGACTTCTCTATTGAAGCGTGCGACGTACCAGAGCCATACGTCGTGAAGTGGAAAGTGCTGAACCGAGGAGCCGAGGCCGAACGCCGTGACAACATTCGCGGACAGATCACACCGCCGAATCGCGGCCAGGGGCACCACGAAGTGACGAGCTTCCGAGGCGACCACCACGTCGAGAGCTACATCATCAAGGACGGGGTCGTCGTCGCCCGTGACCGCATCCTCGTCCCGATCAGACCCGAGTGAGCGGCAGCACACCGGGCCGGCAGGCAGGTGTGCTGCTATCGACGGGGCGGTAGAGAGGGGTCTGGTGCAAGAGCTGGTGACGTCGAGCGTGGCTAGCCGAGCGGCCGTGTCCTCCAGCGTTACAGACTCCTCCTTCGAGATACTGATGGGTGACATGAATCTCTGACATCAGGCGAGTTCGCGCAGCCGAGCCATCGCCAGAGAGCGAGGCAGACGATGGCGGCGACACCTCCACGCCTGGACGCGGCCCTCTCAGGTGACGGTGAAGGAGTCTGAGTATGGCGGAAGCCGCTTCATCTGACCTGACGACACGCATCGCCAGCACCGACACGGCGCTAACTCTGGGCGGAGTCGCCGTGGTGGGGGCCGGGTTGTCGATCAGTAGTCGATTTCCCGCCACCCGGGGCCTCACGTCCCTCCTGTGGAACGCTCTGGACTGCGACACAGCGGCGCGATCCGACTTGGCGATCGCGTTGGGTCGCGACGACGTCGAGGCAAAGACTCTGGTTGGGGACGCCTGGGCAGATGTTCAACAAGCGTGGGCCGCTGTCGCAAGCAGCTCAGTCGCGCGCGCAAGATTCCAGGGCCAGTTCGCTGAACTCGATGGGCAACGCAGCGCGCAACCCTCGGCGGCTCACGAAGCCCTCGCTCGCCTCATTCATGCAGGCGTCATCGAATGCGTCATCTCGCTCAACTGGGACACCGCGCTTGAACGCGCCTATCAGAGGCTCTACGGAACTCCACTGCCCGCAGGCGTGCTCTTCAAACCGCACGGAGACGCCGCGCAGCCAGACGCCCCCTGGACACTCCCGCATGAGCCCGGAGTGGTTTCGCCTGACGTGCTAGCAACGATCACCCAGTTTCTCGCAACACACGCCCGCACTCTTTTTGTTGTCGGCTACTCCGAAAGCGATCAGGTTGTCGTAGACGAGCTGGTGCGCCCACTTGATCAGTCCTGGCGAACAATTCGCGTTGGGCCACACGCAGCGGGAACCGATGACCTGAAGGCGCCGGCCGAGGTCGCCCTGCCGTTGCTAGCCGAAAGGTACGCCCTCCGAGAAGAACGCTCAGCGTGGCACACCGTGAACTACGCGGGCACTCGAGGCGTCGAATCTTGGCTCGCTGGTCAGCGCCTTGGCCCTCAAGATGTGGACTCCTGCCCAGAGCTTGACGAGGTGCAAACGGTTACGCGCTCACTTCAACACGATCGCGCGGTCGTCTTGAATGGCCCCACGGGGTCGGGCAAGTCGATCTGCGCCTATCAAGCACTCCGAATCTTGATGAATGACGGATACGAAATCCTACGTTTGCGTGACAATGCACGCCAGAACGGTGTGCGCTCATGGCTCACCGACCTGGCCGCCTTCCCGCACCGCAAGGTCCTGTTTATTGATGACGCTCAGGACCTCACCACCGACGCGGTGCGTGAACTCGCAGAGGCCGCCACTCCCGACAGGCTCGTGCTCATCGTGGGCATCGATCACGTCGCAGGCGGCGTTCGCACAGTCCACCTCAGCGCCCGCAGCGCGGTCACCCGACTTGCGCACTTCGTACGGGAACAGCGCTCGATCCTCTTTCCTCACATCCGTGCTCTCGATGATCACGTAGGCACCCACCCTCGTGACTTCCACTTCGAACAGCGCATCGACATCGCCGAACGCCAAGGCACCACCTGGGAGTTCGCATACATCCTCACCGGCGGATGGCGAAGGGTCCGTCGTCAAGCACTCGAACTTCGTGACCAAGACCGGGCCGACCTGGCGCTGGCCGCAATCGCCGTTGCCCAAGTCGGCGGAGTCGACTCCGGAGTCGACCAAAGTGAATTGGACGTTCTCCTTCCCGTCCTCCAACGAGACCAGCAATGGCTCCTAAGAGCACTCGAAGAACTGCGATCCCGGCGCCTAATCTCCGAGGCTGACGGTCGCATACGCTGCACTCACCTACAGGCAGCGCTGAACGTCATCACCTGGAGCCTTCACCCACCCCGACATGTCTTCCGGCCCCACCAGCGACCTGAAGTTCCCCCGATCACATCCGCGGCATCGCCACCTCAGACGACGGCGCATGCAGCTGCTGAGGTTGCAGATGCGACGCCGTCACCTTCGCCGCAGCTTCCTCGGTCAGAGATCGAAGCAGACCGGCAGACGGTCGGCGCCCTCATCAGTGCCGTGCTCACCTCATCCTCAACGCCCCTACGAGGGTGCGCGTGGCTGGTCGGCCGCAACCTGGATACCGACGCTCGATGGATACTCCGGCACGAAGGTGTGCTCTCGGATGCGCTTTACGACGAACTTGCTCGGCGTGCGCTCGCAGTCCCTGCAGACCTCGACATCACGGAAGCAGCACAGCTGCTGTCCGAGGTCATGAGCTACTCGGACGGGGCCGTGATCGACACCATTCGCGCACACCGTGCCCGAATCAAAGAGTGGTACGAGGCGATTGCGCCCGAGAACGGTTGGGCGCTCGGAGACCTTGCAAATAGCTTGCACCAGCCTGACTCAGAGCTCGCCGCACAAGTCGCCAGGTTCGCCGACGGTCCACGGCTCGCGAGCCTCATCCTTGACGGTGGCTGGCCGCACATCTATTCAAGCTCGCATGCGTTGGACCGCCTGTGCAACATCGGCGGCGAACCTCTCCGGGAATCGATCAAGCCCCATCTCGACGAGGCAGCCTATAAGAAGATGCTCGACGATGGCTCGCCGGAGCTACACCAGATCTCAATGCTCCTCGAGAACCTCGCGGCCGCCGACCACGAGCTATCCCTACGCTTGGTCGAGCACGCCGCACGAAAGATCGCATCGCTGCTCATGGTCGACCCAGTCCGACGGTGGAACGACTTGTTCAGTCTGACGCTCCACACGCTCGGGTACGCCGCCATCGCCTTCGGCGACCGAGCCAACCTGCCGGCGGTCTGTCGGCCGGCTGCCCGCGCCCTCGTCCGCGAACTTGATATCGACCGAGTCGCCCGGACCCTTTCTGGTCCGCAGGATCAGTGGGGACAATTGAACTTCGATGTCTTCATCGGACTGCTGGAGAAGGCTGACTCCGCCACGTTCACCGCGGTCGCGAACCGTCTCGACTTCTCCAGACTCGAAGAGTCGCTGGCAATCCCAGAAGGTCGACCAACCCGGACGGGTCTCTACCTTTGTTTGCAACTATCTGAGCAGAAGCCAAATGAAGTGCTGAAGATCCTTGACCGACTCGAACCATCACTCATCGAACTCGATTCATTCATAGCGTTCATGGCGCCGGACGTGGCAGCTCGGGCGCTTCGGCGAGGCTTACCCCTCGATCTTGGACTCGATCACCACCATTGGGGCTGGGCCGCCGCTGTTGTAGTGCGCCTCGCCGAGCACGACGCCGACGTCGCACTGGAGGTAGCGGTTGCCAACCGAGGCGGCATGATCGAGGGCTTGAGTAACAACACGTCTAGCCCTTTCGACAACCTCGGCGCATGGGTCGAGGTCTGTGATCGTCTTGACCCCGCCCTGGTCGACTCGCTCATCGCAGAACTCCCCGAAGGCGCCGTGTCGAAGTGGGACCGAGCCATCAGACGTCCACAGCGCTACGGGCACTGGCGCCGCGACCAGATCGCCCCCCTGGTATTTCGTGCCACCCGAGCCCGTGGACACGTCCAATCCGAGGCCGAAGCCCTGCTACGCCGCTTCCCGGCACTCGCACGACTTCGGCCTCAGGACACGACTGTTGACTAGCGTCCATGCGTATCGCGCAGCACCGTCCCGGCACGCAGAAGGTGATTCCGCACAGTCCCAGCCGAGAACCCGAGACATGACCCTACGCGATCGAGTGATTCACCCGACTCGTACCTGCGGACCATCTCCCGGACTTCCTTGTCCGACGGCGTTGCACGCCGCAAGCGCACCCCCCGCGTTCGCAGCAGCGATGCCAGTCGCTCCCGTCCAAGTCCGAGTTCCTTCGCAATCTCTCGTAACGTGGCACCCGCCGCATAGCGTGCCTCTGCTCGAACCAGCATCTCCTCACTCACGCGAGGGAGCTTCCGGGCGCGCGGCTCGAGGGGACGAGGCTGGGGTCGACGGCCGCGGATCGACCAATGCATCGAGCCCATGCGAACCAGCGACGGGGTAAGTTTCGACAAGCCTCCCGCTAGGTCCACCAGTTGAAGGTCCCGGTCAGACAAGGTCTGGCCGGGACCTTTGTCGTTTCCTGGCTCGTCCCGTGCTTCGCGACTGCTTGGAGCCGGGTGCTCACCGTGGAGCCGGGATTTCTCCAGCTCCGTGGTGATGAACCGGCTCTACGAATCTTTCTGCCGGGGCTCCATCTCATGGAGCCTCAGTACGCGTCCGCGGGGAGCCCCGGGGCGGGTTGCATGTTTCGGTAGAACGAGAACGGTTGCGCTATGAGCTTCGGAAGCGCTCCCACGCCGACTGCCGGGTCATCCCCAGCGCCTCACCGATCCGTGCCCAGCTGATTCCGCGGTCCCGAGCGGCCGTGACCCATGACCGAAGGTGCTGCTCCACCTGTGCGCCTGCTGCCGCCACCTCGGGGAGTCGGCCAATGAGCTCCTGATCTGTGAGCCGAGACCATGCGGTCGGCGTGCCCTCCATGTCTTCGGGCGCGGCCTGCGGGCGCTCCGCAGCCTGACGTTCGAAAAGCTTCAGCGCATTCTCGGCGCACGGGAGACAGATCGTGGCGAGCGGGCTGGCAACCAGGGGGCCCGTCTCGGAACGTGGGCGAAGGCAATAGCTGCACATGAGGTCGCTGGTCACGGGTCCATTATCCAGCAGTTCCATTGCTATGTCAGGTAGTCCTTGACATGATGTCAGGCATGACCTTACTGCAGGCCAACCCGCGACCATGGCTCGGCGCATGCTCGGTCGCCGAGAGCATTGGCGATTCCATGGGCAGGACGCTGCTCGCCATCGTGGCCGTTGACGTGGTCGGCGCAGGGGCAGGACTGGTGGGGGTGTTGAACTCGGCAGGCATGGTGGCCTTCCTTTTGCTCGGAGTTCCGCTGGGACTGTGGGTGGACAGGGTCGGTCGCCCCGCAGGATTCATGACGGTTGGGACGCTGGTTCGGGCAGCTCTGGCCCTGTCCGCGCTGCTCGCCTGGTGGGCAGGTGTCCTTCACAGTGCCGTCGGCGTCGTTCTCCTGGTGGGAGTCGCCCTCGGCGTCGGAGTCGCAGACGTCGCCTTCACCACGGGGCAGGGCGTCCTGATCCCTGCCCTGGTCCCGCAGGTCGACGTGCGGCGCCTGTACGGCCTGGTGCAGACCTGGACTCGGACGGGATCGGTGATCGGGACGCTGTGCCTGCCGTTGGCGTTGGCCGTGGTGGCTCCACCGGCAGTTTGGTTGCTGGTGGGCATGGCATATCTCGCTTCCGTCCTGATCCAACGCGGGATCAAAGTGCCTGAGAGCGCGGCCGAAACCCGCTCGGATGGCCTGCGGCCATCGCTCTGGCACCGGATGAGATCCGGTACGGGCCACCTGCTCCGCGAACCGACGCTGCGGCGGATCACCGCAGCGAACATGCTCGTCAATGCTGCCGTGATGTGTGCAAACACGCTTGTCCCGGTCATTGCGTTGACGGTGCTGGATCTGGAGCCCTCTGTGTACGCCCTGGTCGGTATCGGAGGGGCATTAGCGGGTATTGCCGGAGCGGCTCTCTCTCACCGTCTGGGGGAGTGCCTCGGGCTGAGGGCGGCACGGTTGCTCGCCGCGCTCGCCATGGCCGTGGGCGCAGCACTGGTGATGTGCTGTGGAGTCGTCGTGGACTGGTTACCCGGCAATGCCGCGGTCTGGTTGACGATCAATTCGGCGCTCGCCGGATTCTTCACGTCTCTGGCCGTTGTGCTCGGGGCGGACCTGGTGCCTGCTTTGACTCCGTCCAGGAAACTCGGAGTAGTCCTCGGGGCGCAGCGCACTTTGGTGTTGGGCAGCATGCCGGTCGCAGCCTTACTGACGGGTGCCCTGAGCGGGCTCGTGGGGACGGCTAACACCACGTGGTTGTGGTTGCTTCTACTCGTGGCTTCTGTACTGCCGATCCTGCGACTGAACCGCTGAAGACGCCGATCGGCCCCGCTACCGCTCAGGGTTCAGGGACCGGATCCGGGCCTTCGCCGTTCTCCTCCACATAGGCCTCGGGGCCTTGCTCGGCCGCCTGGGGCTCCATGTAGGAGAACTCCAGATTGTGGCCGTCTGGATCCTCCACGCTGCGCTGGTACATGAAGCCGTAGTCCTGTGGCGGGTTGGATTCGCGTCCGCCTGCAGCCAGGGCAGCCGTGACGGTTTGGTCCACATGTTCCCGCGAATCCCGGGCCAGTGCGACGATGACCTGGATGCTCGAGTGCGCATCGGCAATGGGTTTGTCCGTGAACTGCGCGAAATGCTCATGAGTGAGGATCATGAAGAACGTGGACTCGTCCCAGACCACGCAGGCGGCATTCTCATCGGTGAACAGTGGGTTGATATCGCATCCAAGTGCCGTGTAGAACGCCTTGCTGCGTTCCAGATCGGCGGTCGGGAAATTCACGAAGATCATGATGTGCTCCTTGTGTAGAGGCCTCAGACGGTACACAAACGCAGACGCCGTGACCATGCCCAGGTTGGGCAACCTGGCCCGAGGTGGCTAAGGTCAATCGGATCACTGACCGATCAAGGGGGAGCATGGCATGGAGCAACAAATTCTCGAGGCCGCGCTACGCCGCGCCATCCAGGTGTCGGTGGAGTCCCGCGCTCACGGCAATCACCCGTTCGGAGCGGTCCTGGTAGCTCCGGATGGCACCATCGTCTTGGAAGCCGAGAACACGGTGAACACGGACCACGACGTCACCGGTCATGCCGAGACCAATTTGGTCAGCAGGGCCTCTCGCAGCATCCGTCGCAGCGAACTCGCCAACCTCACGCTGGTGACCTCCTGCGAACCATGCGCCATGTGCTCCGGCGCCATCTATTGGTCTGGGATCTCCAGGGTTGTCTACGGGTTGTCCGAGGCGGGTCTGAAAGATCGGACCGGCGACCACCCGGACAACCCCACGTTGTCGCATCCCTGCCGCCTGGTCTTCGCGGACGGGAGCCGCCACATCACCGTTGTGGGTCCGCTCATGGAAGACGAGGCGGCCGTGGCTCACGAGGGCTTCTGGAACTGACCGGCCGGCTCGCGAGCAGGAACCGAGTCGATGAGGTGGGTGTCGGCGTGCCCGACGGGCGGGGCGGCTCAGTCGGCGTCGTGCACTTCCAGCAGCGCCCCGGGGATGTCGCGGCGTTTGGCGACGTTCAACTTGGCCCGCGCCTGCAGTACGTGGGACTCGACCGTGCGTACGGACAGGACCAGGCGCTGAGCGATCTGGACGTTGGTGAGGCCCTCCTCGATGAGGTGAGCCACCTCCAATTCACGCTCGGAGAGCTTAGCGGCGCGGCTCCCTGAAGCGGTGTCGGTGCGAGGAGCCGGAATCGGCGTCACCGCCCCGGAACTGTCCAGTGTGGCCAACGCCTGCCCGGCCGCGGAAGACTTGGCCGCCGCCCGACGACCCAGATATATGGTCCGCGCACGGGTGTACGCCATCCGTGCCGCAGCCGTCTGTCCCGTCATGGTCAGATCACGGCCGGCATCCATCAACGCATCGGGATCACCGGACGCAGCTGCTCGCAGGTGACGTTCCTGGGCCAGTCCCGCAGGAAGCGTGGAGGTCGGGATCGTGTCAAGGACGCCCACGATCTCTGCCGCCGTCATGCGCTTGGCTGACCACAGCGCCGTGAGGGCCATCCGGGGCGCCCAGGCGGGCGCGTCGGGTGCGACGAAGTCGGGCAGATCCCCCTCCTCTGCCGTCGCGAGCAGGCCCAACGCAGCCTTGGCTCGCGGACGCAGCACCTGGCGGGCACGTTGGGCAAAGTACGGGGTCAGCTCGCGGCGCTGACCCAATGTGGTCAGCAGGATGGCACTGAACCCGGCGTGCATGCACCACATCAAGGGGAAGAAGGCCGGCCGAACCATGGCATCGGCGTACTTGAAATCCAGTCGTGCCGCGGCTTCGTTGCCCTCGACGGCTCGGAAGGCCGCAGCCATCCAGCCAGAACACATGGCATCGTTCCATCCGCTCCTGGACGTCAGCGCCGTGGCGTGACCGATGGTGTTCATGATGCCGACGCGAGTTCGGTCCACCTGCACGCCAGCGAAGGTTGCGGAGGTGGACGCCGAGAGCTGGAAGAGAGCAGCAAGGCTGAGCAGAATATCGGGGCGCTCCGACTGCGGGCGGGTCATGACCTCGTCCGCCAACCTCATCCCGGTGACCACAGATTGCTCCAGGGCGGCGCCGTTGTTCAGGTTCACATGCGCAGCGCAGGAGAAGGACAGCGCAAGAAGGCGCACCTCGACCGGGTTGGTGGGATCGTGGCCCACGCCATCCATGTCACAAGTGGGGTCAGCGGTGCCCGTGGACTCGCCGATGAAACACGTCAGGGCCGTGGCGGCGCCGGGCCAAGCTGCCATGACCGGTGAACCGAGCAGGTCGGTCCACCAGTCAGGGGTCTCTGGGGCCCATGCGGTCGCAACGGCAGCGTAGTAAAGCCATTCGAAGTCCACCGGATCCGCAGCATGTGCCAACAGCGATTCGGCCGCAGTCAGCGCCGCTGGATGCTCTCCCAGATTCAGATGGGCCTTGAGCCGTTCCAGCGTTACCTGGTTCTGCTGCTCCTGAGACAGATCGGGACAACGCTGCGCCGTGGCCAACAGCGCCTTGGCCTCCATTCCATCGCCGAGGCGGTTGGCGGCTGCTGCCGCCGCCAGGACGAGGCCTGCCTGTTC
Source organism: Galactobacter sp. (assembly GCF_022712295.1). Classification (GTDB taxonomy): domain Bacteria; phylum Actinomycetota; class Actinomycetes; order Actinomycetales; family Micrococcaceae; genus Galactobacter. The sequence continues at coordinate 3,172 of NZ_JALAGT010000120.1, read as the reverse complement.
GGCCGAGACAGGAGCAGACGCGCGCATCAGGGAATGCGAGAGGCCCAGCAGAATGGCCTCGTTCACGGGATAACCGGATCGCCACAGCGCGATGAGCCTTGAGCTGAACTCGATGTCGTCGAACACCGACGAGCCGTGTCCACCCATGGCGGCCGAATACAGAGGAGAAACCGTCAACGTCCGCTGACCCGAGGCCACGGATTCTGTGGCAAGCCGGTTGCCGACCAGTTGGGAGAGTGCTGATTCTCCGAACAGACGCGAAGCAGTGGGCATCGGGAGCGGACTGAGCTGTGCCAGCTGGGCCGCAGTCTGCGCAAGGGAAGGGTCCATCCGGTTGATGCGGGCGGCCATCCGGCTCAGGGCGAACGAACCGAACGTCGCGGCGTCCACACCGGGACGGGGGTACCGGCGTGGTACCCGCTCAGGGTAGGCCGTTGCATCGTCCACCAGGTCCTGTGCCAATAACCGCTGCCCGTCTGCCAGCGCCACGAGTGTGCGCACCTGCAGATCATCCAGCACGCCCGGGCCCAGGCGATCCACAATCACGGCCTCGACCTCATGGTCGGTCAAGGGGGCCAGATCGATCCGATCAATATCACCGTTCTGCCATGCGGCCGATAACTGCCCACCGACGGTGTCGCCGTCGGTGACCGAACGAAGTCGGTCACCGTCCACGAAGAAGGCCACGGGAGCCTGCCCAGGCTGAAGCGCCTCGTCCAAGACTTCCACTGCTGCGTCCGGCAAGAGTCCGGGAGCCACCAAGATCCTTGGGTGGGTGGACGGAACCTGACTCAGGAACGACTCAAGGGTTGCCGTCTTCGTGTGCGCGGAACAACGAAGCACATCCGCGGGAGGTTCCCCGGCGGCCACCACCTGCCGGCCGAGTTCGTTCGCAAGGCCCGCCGGACCATCTCCGGCCAGACAGACCACCATGACCGAACGGCCGGTATTGAGCAGATGTGCGATCCGGCTAAGTTCGGTGTGTCGCGTCGGGAACGCACGTGCGAAATCCTTGGACGGTTGCTGAGTCTGGGTCGGCAAAGAGGACCCCTTCCGGTTCGGACCATGTGTCCGACAGTGCTAGTACGGGTTCAATTTCGGCACGTGATTCTGAGGGCGGGGTGCCGGCCGGTTCGACGCCAGGGGCGGTACTCGGTTGAAGATCGTGCAAGTGCCTACTTTATCGCCTGGGTCGCGCAGAGTCGAAAATAATCAAAGCCGATGTGAAGACAAGTCCGGGCCAGGAAATCCGCAACCGCGTTGATAGATGCTATGAATTCCATGTATCGGTGATAGTCCGTAGTTTAATTACGGCATCAGAGTTTGCCTCGAGTTGCCGAGTAGTCAGTTCACATGAGGAAAGCGATGCCGGGGTGGGTGGCGCGGGCATGAGGCAGGGGCCTCGGGACATCACCAGAAGGTGAGTCTCGAGGCCCCTGCCTAGGTCTTGAGTGAGGGCTGTTGAACTCCTACTTGGTCCCGCCCAGATCCTTGGCCCACGGCGTGCTGATGTAGGCGATGGAGGTGGTGATGCCGGAGAGGCCGTCACGCAGGTAGGTGCGGGTGTACTGGTTGCCGAAGGTCACCTGCAGCTGTGCCTGGGAGAAGATCGCTTGGGCCTCCACGAACTTCTCTGCCGAGTCCTTGGAATCGGTCGAAGCGCGAGCAGCCTGGAGCAAGCCCGTGACCTTGGGGTCGTCATAGCCCACCCAGTTGAAGACGCCACCCTCCTTCGGAGGAAGTGCCCGCAGCATGGCGTACGTGTTCACGCCCGGGTCGCCCTGGTAGCCGACGGCAGCGAGGAAATCCACGCCTTCGCGGGCGGAAGGATCGTAGAAGATGGCCGCGTACTCGGCCGGCTGACGCTGCTCGATCTTCAGATCCAGGTCGATCTTGGCTGCGGCGTCCTTCACCACGGTGGCGATGTTCATCAGCATCTGATTGCCTGACGGGACCACGACCTTGAGGGTCTTGCCCTTGGCGCCCGCCTCTTCGACCAGTTTCTTGGCCTTGTCGAGGTCCACTGTGGGCTCGGGGAGTTCTTCGTAGCCCTTCTCGAAGATGGCGGCCTGTTCCAGCCCCTCGAACTGGAAGGGGGTGGTGAAGGTCGTTGCCGGGGCGCCGTAGCCCTTGAGGAGGTTCTTCACGGCGGACTCGCGATCCACGGCCAGGCTGATGGCCTGTCGGATCATGGTGGCCTTCTCAGGGTCGTCCGCGCCGCCCACACCGCCGAATCCGATGCTGGAGTTGGACGGGCCGATCACTACGGTGCCCTTACCGGAGTTGGCCAGCTGCTGGGTGGACGCCTCAGGGATGTCGAACGCACCATCCAGGTCACCGGAGGACAGTGCGGAGGTCATGGCCGCGTCGTCCTGGACCGGGATGAAGTCGATCTCACCGACCTTGGGAGCGCCGTCCCAGTAGTCCTTGTTGGCCTCGACGGCGACGGATTGGCCCGCGGTCCACTTCTTCAGTTTGTATGGACCCGTGCACATGACCCCGCCCTTGGGTGTACCGAAATCCCGCCCGGCCTTGGCGACGAAATCAGCGGAGGTCACTCGGCCGAGTGAAGAGGCCAGGACGTTGATGAAGTCGGAATCGTGAACATTGAAGGTGACCTTCACGTGGGTATCGTCAACCGCCTTGATGTCCTTCACCAATGCGAACCCTCCGGAGTACAGGGAGCCGGCCTTGGGTCAGCGGTGCGTTCCAGCGAGGCCACGACGTCCTTCGAAGTCATGGCGGAGCCGTCCCAGAACTTCACGTCGTCACGCAGCGCGATATCCAGGGTGGTGTCGTCGCTCCACTTGATCTCCGTGGCCAGGTTCGGTTTGACGCCGAACTTCTCGTCCACGGTGTAAAGCGATTCGCAGAGGTTGGTTCCGACGATGAAGTCGGAATCGTTGCCGGTCTTGATGGGGTCCAAAGTGGCCGGTTCGCCGGTGCGCAGGCCCCAACGGACCTTGTCAACGGTCTCGGTGCCTGCCTCGGTCTTGGCGACGAGTTTGGACGGATCGTAAAGGCCATCCTTGGTGAAGTCGCCGGCGGAGCCGGAGTTGTTGTTGCCTGCGGCGGACTTCTTCTCTCCGCCGCCACATGCTGCCAGTGAGACGGCCAGCGCAGCGGTCAGGCCTATGGTTGCGAGCTGCTTTCCGCGCCTGCGGATGAAGGG
>NZ_JALAGT010000119.1 GCF_022712295.1 Galactobacter sp. | reverse complement strand
CGCGACCTCCACGGAGATGACGCGCCAGGCGGCGGCACGCGCCGTGACCTGTCCAGCGCGGAGTTTCGGGATGATCCATCGACGATGGACCAGGCCGAGTACTCCGAGCCCCAGGGACAGGACGAACTTGGCGATCAACAGCCAACCGTAGGCGGTGTTGAGCTGGTCGAGGTCATGAACGCGGATGGAGGCCGAGGCGATCCCGGATCCGATCACCAGCAGGATGGCGCAGCCGGCCAGCGTGGAGAAGCGGGAGAGGACATCCGCGGCCATGTACCCGGACTCGTCCCGACCTGCCTTGGTCAGGGCAGGCGTGCGTCCCGGCAGCAGCCCTGCCACGAGGCCCAAGGCCACCAGTCCACCGACCCACGCGCAGATCCCCAGCAGGTGCAGGCCGATGGAGTTCACCGCACCCCAGTGGTCGTCTCCGCCGGCGGAGTGGCCGATCAGCGCCATGGGAACGATGCCGATCACGGCGACCACGGTTGCCCAGGCCAACCCGGCCGGGCTCCGCAGCGCGAAGGCCAGGGTGGTGGTCAGCGCCGCGATGATCGTGGCGGCGGCCCATGCTCGGCCCTGGTCGAAGTTCGCAAGGTAGTCGCCCAGGCCCTGCGTGAAATCGGTGGAGACATTGATCGGGATCGCGGCCGCGTCGGAATACGAGAAGACCGCCATGGCGGCCGCGGACACGGTCCAGATGCCCGCGCTGACGGAGGCTGCGTTGACCACCCTGATCAGGGCAGGTTGGGGATCGCCGCCGTCGGTCCCATGGTCACCAGGACCTCCGCGGCGGGGGGCGGTACTCCGGGGCAGGATCGCGGTGGCGAAGAGAAGACACCCAACGGTCACGGCCATGCACGAATCGAAGACGAGCCGCGCTATCGGTAGGCCCCAGCGCGTCATGGCGCCCGGGTCTCCGAGAACTGAGGAGCCGGCCGAGCCTGCCAGCCACAGCCCCAGGACCAACACGGCCAGCGCCACCGGAACCGCGGGCAGCGTGACCCACCGAGCCACGGTGCGGCGGTGGTCTTGGCCGAGTGCGCTCATGTGGGTGTCCTTGTACGTGCTCTGTTCCGGTGGTTCGGCGCGGGTGAACGCACCGCCGTCCAGTCTAGGCCTTCTACGCCCGGTAGAAGACGCGGCGGTGGTCCAGGACAACAGCAGGGCCCGCCCTCACCATCACTGGGGAGAACGGGCCCTACTGTTGCCAGGCTCAAAGAGTGAGCCAGCGGCTCAAGCTCACTTGCCGGTTGCGGCAGCCTTCAGCTTGGATCCGGCGGACAGCTTCACGGAGTGGCCGGCCGGGATCTGGATGGTCTCGCCGGTCTGCGGGTTGCGGCCGGTGCGTGCTGCACGGTCGGTGCGCTCCACGGCCAGCCAGCCGGGGATGGAGACCTTCTCGCCCTGAGCAACCTGCTCGGCGAAGGTGGCGAAGAGAGCATCCAGCACATCGTTGACGACGGTCTTGTTGGCGCCGGACTTGTCTGCGACCTCGGTGACGAGATCAGAACGGTTCAGAGACACGATTTGTCCTCCTGGACTCGGTTTCTCCCCAGCCGGTGAGGTCTGGGGCCTGTCACTTGCGGCGTGTGCCGTAAGCGTTTCCGAGAATGAGACTAACGGGTGAAAGCCCCACAAGCGCAACGGTTCGGCGTGTTCTTGCGGATTTTCCTGGAAGAACATGTCACATCAGTCACTTTGATCACATCCGCCACATGCGTTCACGATCCACTCTCGGTACCGTGGTGATCATGGCGAACACACCGGAGGACCCTCGCCTCCGCGTAGCCCGCTACCGCGAGGGTCTGGACGTCGAGACTCTCGCTGCCTTGGAGGGTCGGGATCTCCTGCCCGACGACGTCGCTCCCGACTCGGCGACGGACGGCACCGACGATCCCACGGCGCAGCGTCGACTCCTGAACCACGATGTGGAGGTCGTGGCCCGCACTGCCATCGACAAGGCCATCGCGGACGGCCAGTTCGACAACCTGGCTTATGCCGGTCGGCCCCTCCCCGACGTGGTGACCTCCACTGACCCGGATTGGTGGACCAAGTCCCTCATGCGCCGCGAGGAGATCCACGCGGACCAGGGCATGGCTCCGGAGGCTCTGCTGCTGCGCGTGGTGGACGCGGGACTCGACGAGGCCCTGGACGCCCTGCATTCGGAGAGTGAGGTCACCTCGGCCGTGGAGTCCTTCAATCGCCGTGTGGTCGAGGCCAGGCGGCAGCTCTTGGGCGGCCCACCCGTCATCACGCAGACCCGGGATGTAGGCCAGGAGGTGGACGCCTGGCGCGCCAGACGTCGCCAACGCGCGGAAGCCGAGCACCGCCGTCGGGCACAAGAAGAGAACGAGCGGCCGCCGCGCAAGCGGCGCCGGCGCCGCAAGTAGTCCCGAGAAGAACGAAAGCGCCCCGACCCGGACGGGTCGAGGCGCTGACGAATGCTTGAGCTAGCAGCTCACCAAGAGGACTTGGTGATGCCCGGCAGCTCGCCGTTGTGCGCCATGTTGCGCAGGCGAACGCGGGAGATACCGAACTTCTGGAACGTACCGCGGGGGCGGCCGTCGATGGAGTCGCGGTTACGCACGCGCACCGGGGAGGCGTCGCGTGGCAACTTCTGCAGACCGACACGGGCGGCCTCGCGGGCCTCCTCGGTGGCGTTCTCGTCGACAAGGGTCTTCTTCAGCTCGGCGCGACGCTCGGCGTAACGCTCCACGAGAACCTTGCGCTGCTCGTTCTTGGCAATCTTGGACTTCTTGGCCATCTCAGCGCTCCTCGCGGAAATCGACGTGCTTGCGGGCAACCGGGTCGTACTTCTTGAGCACGATGCGGTCGGGGTTGTTGCGACGGTTCTTACGGGTCACGTAGGTGTACCCGGTGCCTGCGGTCGACTTGAGCTTGATGATCGGGCGGACATCCTGAGACTTTGCCATCAGAACTTCTCCCCCTTCGCCTTCAGCTCGGCGACCACGGACTCGATGCCGCGTGCGTCGATGGTCTTGATGCCCTTGACGGACAGATTCAGCGTGATGGTGCGGCCCAGGGACGGGACGAAGTAACGCTTCTTCTGGATGTTCGGGTCGAACCGACGCTTATTGCGGCGGTGCGAGTGGGAGATGCTGTGTCCGAATCCGGGCACTGCACCGGTCACCTGGCAACGTGCTGCCATGATCACTCCTCCAGTGTTTGTCAGTGTGTTTTAAGCGGTTCCCTTGAAGCCGGCCACATGACGTGGTCGAAGATTCGCAGGTCCCGCCACCCAGTTGGGGACACCGAGCTTCTCTGACAACGTGAGGTCCAGGCTGGGTGAGAGCCAGCCGAAGTTCCATCCCGGTGCATATAAGCCAGGTGGTCCCGGCACCCGTTGCCGTAGTTTTCCCTCTACAGCGGTCGGTACCGTTCTTCCGTGTGCGCGGGCTGCTACACGCCTTCATCCGATCCCTGATCAGGACAGCATTCGGGCGCGCACAGAACGCCAGACCATCCTAGTCCAGCGGCCGGCCGGGACTCAAACCCTGTTGTCAGTGTCACCAGGCTTCAAGGCGGGATGGACGGGCCCCTGACCCGACTCACCCTCCGAGAGGGTCCAGTTGTCCGGGTCTGCTCGGGCCACCAGCTTGCGCCCCACACGGCGCAGATCCGCGACATCGCGCTCGTCGAGGGAGTCGAAGACCAGATCCCGCACGTCGTCAACATGGGTGGGCGCCAGCTTCCTCAGCATGCTCATTCCGGTGTTCGTGAGTTCCACCACGGTCACGCGAGCGTCCTTCCCGGAGCGGCGACGGGTGACGTATCCGCGGGTCTCGAGCTTCTTGACCACGTGGCTGAGGCGGGAGAGGGAGGAATAAGAGAGTTCGGACAGCGCGGTCATCGGCAGCGTGCCGCCATCCACCTCTGAGAGCATCGCGAGCACGTGGTACTCGAAAAGCGTCACTCCTGCCTCGCGTTGCAGCCTGGAATCGAGTTCACCGGGCAACCGCATGGAGATCTCCAGCAGGGACAGCCAGGCGGCGCGCTCCTGGGGATTAAGCCAGTTGGGAACTTGTTCACTCACGCTGCCTATGGTGGCAGATCCAGGGCGGCTCGGTTCAATGCCTTGCGGCGTTACCGGCGAGGTAGCGGGCCTCTCGCCTTCTGATTCGCCAGGCCGGACGGCCCCCTGTCAATGGATTTCGTTGTTCAAACGCTATTCAACTGTTGATTTCATCCGTGTAGGCTGCTGTTGTCAGGTTCACGATCGATGACCTGCACGGGAGGGTTGATAGAAGCCTATGGCCAACAATTTTTCGTTGCCAGGCCTGGAGCTCGATGCCACGAACAAGGCCATCGTGGAACAGCTCCAGGAGGACGGCCGCCGCTCCTACGCTGCCATCGGTAAGGCAGTGGGGCTGAGCGAGGCCGCCACCAGGCAACGAGTGCAGCGCCTGGTCGAAGCCGGCGCCATGCAGATCGTTGCCGTCACCGATCCCCTGCAGATGGGCTTTGCCCGGCAGGCCATGATCGGCATCGACACCACGGGATTGATCCCCGAGATCGCCGACGCGATCGCGGAGCTACCCGAGGTCAACTACTGCGTGGTCACGGCCGGCCGCTACGACGTCCTTGCAGAGGTCGTCGCAGAGGATGACCAGGACCTGCTGCGCATCATCACCACCATCAGAGGCGTGGACGGGGTGACCGACACGGACACCTTGGTCTACCTGTCTCTGCGCTATCAGTCCTACAACTGGGGAACGCGATGACCACCATAGATACGCAAACCACCAACACCACTCCCAAGGGCACTCCGCGGCAGCAGGCCGCCCGTGATCACTTGTGGATGCACATGGCCCGCCACAGCGGGATCGTGCAGAACAACCAGCCCGTGCCCACCATCGTGCGCGGTAAGGGACACCACATCTACGACGACCAGGGCAAGGAATACATCGATGGCCTGGCCGGACTCTTCGTGGTCCAGGTGGGCCACGGCCGTGAGGAACTGGCTCAGGCTGCCGCCAAGCAGGCGGAGAAGCTGGCCTTCATGCCGCTGTGGTCCTACGCCCACGAGCCCGGCATCGATCTGGCCGAGCGCCTGGCAGGCTACGCCCCCGGCGACCTGAACCGCGTCTTCTTCACCACCGGTGGCGGTGAGGCCGTGGAGTCCGCCTTCAAGCTGGCCAAGCAGCACTGGAAGCTGAAGGGCAAGCCGTCCAAGACCAAGGTCATCTCCCGTGCGCTGGCCTACCACGGCACCCCGCAGGGCGCCCTGGCCATCACCTCCATCCCCGGGATGAAGGAGCCCTTCGAACCGCTGGTTCCCGGAACTTTCCGCGTGCCGAACACCAACTTCTACCGCGCGCCGGAGGACCACAACTCCTCCGAGGAGGACTTCGGTATCTGGGCAGCGGAGCGCATCCGTGAGCAGATCGAGTTCGAAGGCCCCGACTCCGTGGCCGCCGTCTTCCTCGAGCCGGTGCAGAACTCCGGCGGCTGCTTCCCGCCGCCGCCCGGATACTTCCAGCGTGTGCGGGAGATCTGCGACGAGTACGACGTCCTTCTGGTCTCCGACGAGGTCATCTGCGCCTTCGGTCGCATCGGGTCCATGTTCGCGTGCAATGACTACGGCTACACGCCGGACATCATCACCTGCGCCAAGGGCCTGACCTCCGGCTACTCCCCGATCGGCGCCATGATCGCCTCCGACCGCCTGTTCGAGGATTTCGCGCACGGGGACACCACCTTCTACCACGGCTACACCTTCGGCGGGCACCCGGTCTCCGCGGCCGTGGCGATGGCCAACCTCGACATCTTCGAGCGTGAGGGCCTGAACCAGCACGTGGCTGACAACAAGGCGGCGTTCAAGTCCACGCTGTCCAAGTTGCTGGATCTGCCGATCGTGGGTGACGTCCGCGGCGACGGCTACTTCTACGGAATCGAGATGGTCAAGGACAAGGCCACCAAGGAGACGTTCAACGAGGACGAGTCGGAGCGCCTGCTGCGCGGCTTCCTCTCCACCGCGCTCTACGACGCCGGCCTCTACTGCCGTGCGGATGACCGTGGCGACCCGGTCATCCAGTTGGCCCCGCCGCTGACCATCGCTCAGCCGGAGTTCGACGAGATCGAGTCCATCCTGCGTTCCGTGCTGACGGAGGCGGAGAACTACCTCTGATCCTCCAGGTGACGTAGCCACCTGTTCCTGGGCCCGACGACGGGGCTTGCCTACCGCTGGTAGGCGGGCTCCCGTCGTCGGGCCTTGTGTTTCATGCCTACTACTTCCCATGGAACCGACCGTCCGGTAGGGTGTGGATCACGAAACCGACCAAATGGTCGGTATATACCGAATGAGGAATCAAGCAGATATGACGTCCCGGACCACCGCCTACGACCGCGTTGAGCAAGAGATCCCCGACGCGCGCATCGACGCCGCACTGGCAGGCGCCTCGCACGAGCCCTACTGGTCGGACGAGGCGCAGGGTCCCGACGCGCTCCCCGCCCTCTCCGGGGACGTCCACACCGATCTCGCCGTGGTCGGCGGCGGCTACTCCGGCCTGTGGACCGCGCTGATCGCCAAGGAACGCGACCCCCAGCGCGACGTGGTCCTGCTCGAGGGCCACCACATCGGCTGGGCCGCCTCCTCCCGCAACGGCGGCTTCGTGGAGTCCTCCCTGGTCCACGGCGAGTCCAACGGCGAGCACCACTTCCCCAAGGAGAACGCCCGTCTGACCGAGCTCGGCTCCGAGAACCTCATGGAGATGGCCGAGACCGTCAAGCGTTACACCATGGACTGCGACTGGGTGCAGCCCGGCACCCTCAACGTGGGCGTGAACCCGCACGAGGTCGAGTGGCTGGACGAGATGGCGGAAGGCCCCTCCGACGAGGGTCGATTGGACCCCCAGCAGACCCGTGAACAGATCAACTCCCCACTCTTCCTGGGCGGCTACTGGGAGAAGGAGACCTGCCTGGTGCACCCCGCCAAGCTGGCCTGGGAGCTCAAGCGCGTCTGCCTGGAGCTGGGCGTGAAGATCTACGAGCACTCACAAGTCAATGACATCTCGGACGAGGGCGACACCGTCATCCTCTCCACCGCCAACGGACGCGTCCACGCGGCCCGCGTGGCGCTGGGAACCAACGTGTTCCCGTCGCTGCTCAAGCGCAACCGCCTCTTCACCGTGCCCGTCTACGACCACGCGTTGATGACCGAACCCCTGGCGGATGAGCAGTTGGAGGCCATCGGCTGGAAGAACGGCCAGGGTCTGGCGGACATGACCAACCGCTTCCACTACTCCCGCCCCACCGTGGACGCGGATGGGAAGACCCGCATCCTCTTCGGCGGCTATGACGCCGTGTACCACTACGGGCGCACCATGCGCCCCGAGTACGACCAACACCCGGAGACCTTCCGCAAGCTGGCAGCGCACTTCATGGGCACCTTCCCCGAGGTCGGCGACATCAAGTTCTCCCACGCCTGGGGCGGTGCCATCGACACGTGCTCGCGCTTCTTCGCCTTCTTCGACAAGGCGATGGGCGGCAAGGTCGCCTCCGCCGCCGGCTTCACCGGCCTGGGAGTGGGCGCCACCCGCTTCGGTGCCAAGGTCATGCTCGACCTCCTCTCGGGAGAGAAGACCGAGCTCACCGAACTGCAGATCGTGAAGAAGAAGCCCAAGCCGTTCCCCCCGGAGCCCGTGGCCTGGATCGGCGTGAAGATGATGACCGCAGCCATGGTCAAGGCGGACCGCAACGACGGCAAGCGCGGGCCGTTCCTCCGCGTCATGGACGCCCTGAAGATGGGCTTCGACTCGTGAGCGGGGCTTCGGGATCCGCGCTGCGCGCGGGTGTTGTACTGGACGGCCTGGCTGCCGAGGTGCCGCTGGAATCGCTGGGTTCCGCTGTGGTTTCGGGTTCGCCTGAGGCAGGTGCTGTGGAGCTCGGTGCTCTGGGTGGAACCGAATTCGGGCTCTGGGAGCACACGGTGGGCACATCCACGGACGTGGAGGCCGACGAGATCTTCGTGGTGCTCTCCGGACACGGGTCGGTTGAGATCGAGGCCTTCGGTGACTCTCCTGCCGCAACGTTGGAACTGCGACCTGGCTCCGTGGTGCGCCTGGCCGAAGGCATGAAGACCACCTGGAGAATCACCGAGACGCTGCGGAAGCTCTACCTGGCCTGATTTCCTGCACGCGTTCGGCACAGCGGCGGCCCAAGGATTGAGTCCCTTGGCCGCCGCTTCTGTCTGACGTCCAGCGTCCTAACGTCGGCGGGATTTCTAGCTTCAGCCGAAATCGCAGTTCTGCGCTGAAGTTGGGAATCGAGCCGACGTTGCGCGCCGGTGCCGCACAACTCTCCATTCAACATGAAACCTGCGGTCCGCATGACCAAAGCGACATTAAGGCACCACTGGTCTATAGGCAACAGCTGGCCTATGATTGCCCCATGAGCACCCCAACTTTCCAGCGCGCACGCAGCGAGGATCAGCGCCAACAGCGCCGCGAGAAGATCCTCGAGGTGACGGCCAACATGCTCAGTGAAATGTCTGTTGCGGATATCAGCCTCAACGAACTCAGCCGTCGCGTCGGGCTGGCCAAGTCCAACGTGCTCCGCTACTTCGAATCGCGTGAGGACATCCTCCTCAACTTGCTCAACTCCGAGCTCGAGACCTGGGCGGCAGAGGTCACCGATTCCGTGCACCCCAGCGAAACCGGCCCTCGCGAACGCATCACCGGGGTCGCGTCGGCCTTGGCCTCCGCATTGGCCCAACACAGTGTCTTGTGTGACTTGATCAGCGCTCAGGCCGCCGTCCTGGAGCGCAACATCTCCACTGCAGTGGCGCTGCAGCACAAGCAGGACATCGGGGTGCACGTGACCAGCGTGGTGACCTCGATCCGATCGGCCGTGCCGGAACTCTCCGAGGATCAGGCGGCACAGGTCATGACACACTTCATCATCGCCGCCGCCGGCGCTTGGCCCCAGGTTCACCCGTCAGAGGCCCTGCAGGCCGTCTACGATGAGCACCCCGAGATCGCCGCCGGGCAGGTCGATTTCGAGCAGTTCCTTCGTGACACCGTCGAGTTCGCCATGGGCGGCCTCTTGTCACGTACCCACTGAACCGACCGCAAGAACCACGAACGGGGCCGCCCCGGACAGATCGTCCGGGGCGGCCCCGTTTGCGCAACTGCAGTTCGGCAGTCAGCGGCGGCGAAGCCTCGGATCCGCGAGGGGAGGCACCGGGACCTCGTAGCGGTCCTCCGGTGCCGTGTCGGTACCCGGCGCCACGAGCGCATCGATGCGGTCGAGCGTCGCGTCATCCAGGGTCAGGTCGGCGGCCTTGAGGTTCTGCTCCAGGTGCTCGGGAGTACGGGGGCCGATGAGCACCGAGGACACTGCCGGGTGCGCCTTGGAGAACGCCAGGCCGAGTTCCGCCAACGAGACGCCCAAGTCGGCTGCGATCTCATGGAGACCGTCGAGGATGTCCAGCTTGTGCTGCGCCACCGGAATGGAGAGATCGAACTCTGCCGACGCCAGGTTGGCTCGTGGGGTGTTCACGTCCTGACCGCGTTTGACCGTTCCAGCCAGCCATCCGTTGGCCAGCGGAGACCAGACCAGCACGCCCATGTTGTACTTCTGGGCCACGGGGAACACGTCCGCCTCGACGGCACGCTGGAAGATCGAGTAGGCCACCTGCTCCGTGGTGAAACGCGACAGGCCGCGTTCCTTGGCCACCCACTGGCCTTCGACGATGGTGTGCGCAGGGAAGGTTGAAGAGCCGAAGTTGACGATCTTGCCTTCGCGCTGAAGGTCGGTCAGCGCCGAGAGCGTCTCCTCCAGGTCGGTGTCCCAGTCCGGGCGATGCACCTGGTAAAGGTCGATGTGGTCGGTTCCGAGGCGGCGCAGGCTGTCCTCGACGGCCTTGCGAACATACCGGCGGGAAGCGCCTCCCACCAGCGGGTTCTCGCCCGAGAGGTTGCGGAACTTGCTCGTCAGGACGACGTCGTCACGTCGCGATCCCAGGGCCTTGCCCAGCATGATTTCCGACTCGCCGAAACCGTAGAGGTCGGCGGTGTCGAAAAGGTTGATGCCTGCATCCAGGGCCCCACCCACGAGGGTGTCCGCCGTTGCCTGATCAACGTTGCTCCAGGAGCAGAGATTCATGGCGCCGAACCCGAGTTCGCTGACCTTCATCCCGGTTCCACCGAGGATTCTGTACTGCATGTGTGAATTGTCCTTTCGTATCCGGTCTTGCTTCAGTTCCCGATGGTGACGCCGGTGAGGCGCTCGGCTTCCGCCCAGAGGCGCGCTGCGATCTGTTCATCCTGGCCTGCCTTGGAGACCTTGGCCTTGGCCGGACGCCCCACGAGACCGAAGCGGGGGCCGTAGTAGCCGGCCTGCTTCACGTCTGGCGCCGTGGCCGCATAGACCTCCGGTGCGGCACCGGCCGCCGCTGAGTGACGCGGGGTGACCCGCCAGCCGATCCGAATCGCCAGGATCGGCTTGTCCCCGTACTGGGCACCGTTCTTGAAGATCTCGGTCATGGCGTTGCGGGGGTGGGCACCGAGGGAGAGGAGGTTCCAGCCCTGCTTCTGGGCGACGCGGGCCAGCTGCTGGCTGAACAACAGATCGGCGAGTTTGGAGCGCCCATAGGCGCCATTGGCGGAGTAGTCGTGCTCCCAGTTCAGGTTGTCGAAGTCGAGGGGAGCCTGATTGCCGCTGGACATGGTGACGACGCGGGGAGCCTTGGCGTTCAGCAGTAGAGGAAGCAGCCTCAGAGTCAGTGCGAAATGGCCCAGGAAGTTGGTCCCGAACTGCATCTCGAATCCGTCCGCCGTCTCGTAGCGCTGGGGCAACATCATGACCCCGGCATTGTTGAGCAGCAGATCCAGAGGACGCTCTTCAGAGATCAGCTTCTCCGCGAAATCCTTGATGCTGGACAGGTCCGCGAAATCCAGCTTGCGCACCTCGATGTCCGCCTTGGGGTGCTGCACCAGGATCTCCTGCCGGGTCTTCTCGCCCTTTTCTACGGTGCGCACCGCCATGATCACGCTGGCGCCTGCGCCGGCCAGAGCCCGCACGGCTTCCTTGCCGGACCCGCTGTTGGATCCAGTGACGATGGCCAGCTTTCCGGTTTGGTCTGATACTTCGCAGATCATGGCGACTCCTTAAAAGACTGATGGTCTATATATTTGCCTCGACACTACCCAACACCCACCACCTCCGCAAGAGACCTTCGGTCCGCAAGTCTTTTCACACTTGACGTTTCAAGTAATTGTGAGGAACACTGATGGCGATCGGTACCGACCCCGGCATCCCGAACAGCACAAAAGGACACCCCTCATGCTCATCGCACTCTGGATCATCAACATCCTCCTGGCCCTCGTCATGCTCGGCGCGGGCGGAATGAAGCTCGCCAAGACCAAGGACGACTACGTCAAGGGCGGCATGGGCTGGGCCGAGAACGTCAGCTCCACGAACATCAAGCTCATCGGCCTGCTGGAGGTCATTGGGGCCGTCGGCCTGATCCTGCCGCTCGCCCTGGACATCGCCGCAGTCCTGTCGCCCATCGCCGCCATCGGTCTGGCGATCATCATGATCGGCGCGGTCTTCACGCACCTGCGCCGCAAGGAAGGCGTCGGCATGCAGGTCGTGTTGGTGCTCCTGGCTGCGGCGTCCGCCGTCATCGGCTTCATCGAGGTGCTCTGACCTCTCGCTGACCAGACAAAGGTGCCCGACGGGCGGTGGCCGGCCACCGCCCGTCGGGCACCTTTTTGCCGCCTTCTGCGGCCGACGTCAGCGGCTGACGTCCACCACGGTGCGGCCATGGGCCGTGCCGGCGAGCAGGTCGCCGCATTTGCCGGGGACGTCGGAGAGGCCGATGGTTTCCGTCAATGAGTCCAGGACGTCGAGGTCGAGTTCCGAGGCCAGCATGGCCCAGGCACGTTCGCGCAATTCACGGGGAGCGTCGACCGAGTTGGCGCCGGTCAGCGTGACGGAGCGCAGGATGAACGGGAGGACCGAAGCCGGCAGGTCCACGCCCTGCACCATGCCGTAGCTGACCACGGTGCCGCCATAGTTGGTCTGGGCCAGGATGTTCGCAAGCGTCGCGGAGCCGATGCCGTCCAGCGCTGCAGCCCACCTGGTTCGCTGCATGGGCTTGCCGGGTTCGGACAGTTCGGCGCGGTCGATCAGATTCGTGGCACCGAGGCTGCGCAGGTAGTCGCCCTGTTCTTCTATGCGACCGGTGGACGCCGTCACCGTGAATCCACGTTTGGCCAACAGGCTGATCGCCACGGAGCCCACTCCCCCGGTGGAGCCGGTGACGAGTACGTCGCCGTCCTCCGGAGTAACGCGTGCATCCTCGAGTTCCAGGACGGCGAGCGCTGCGGTGAATCCGGCGGTGCCGATGGCTGCGGCCTGTTCGAGGCTGATGCCGACCGGGACCTTGACCAGTGCATCGTCGCGAACCCGGGCCTTCTCCGCGAGCCCACCGTTCAGCGACTCCCCGATCCGGTCACCGTTGAGGACCACGGCATCCCCCGGCTCGAACCGTGACGACGCGGAGTCGGTCACGGTCCCGACCAGGTCGATGCCGAGCACCAGCGGCCACGCCTGAGCAATCCCCTTGCCGCTGACGGCGAGAGCATCCTTGTAGTTGAGGCTGGAGTAGGCCACATCGATGCCTACCTCGCCGGTCAGCAGCATGGATTCGTCCACGGTGTCCAGGGTGGCTGGCTCGCCCTTGCCGTTGGTGATGATGGCTCGCATAGTTCTCCTCCTGCGGTCGATGTCTCGTGTTCAGCGGATTGGTCTCGACCTTACTCGGAACACCGCCTGCCGCAGGCCACTTTCCCGGACGACTCTCGCCCGGTCCCTGCGGCCGCAAAGACATCGAACGCGGCCTGAATCGAGGCGGCATCCAGTCCCCCGAGCCCCAACACGAACCCCGGTAGGTCGTCCCCGCAGCAGAGGACAATTCCTCCGAGGTGGAGTCCTTCAGCGACACCCCGCCGGGGCCCGTCGCGACGAAGATGCACGCTTGCCGATGCGCAGGTATGAGCACTTACCTACTCGAAGAAGTCTTCGTCCACCTTCACGACCTCGTAGACGTGCTCCACCTGGATACCGACCTTGTACTTCACCATGAGCTTGCCCAGCCGGTCGCCGTCAATCAGGATCACCCGCAGGTTGTTGATGCCGTCCGCATACTCTCGTGCGGCCTTGGTGAAGGTACTGGTGGTGATGAAGACACCGCGTGAAGCCTGCTTGCCGTGCAGTGCGCCCACGAACTCCTGCACTGTCGGCCTCCCTACGGTATTGGTCTCCGCATACCGTTTGGCCTGGATGTAGATCTGGTCCAGCCCCAAGGCATCCTGTTCGATGAGGCCGTCCACTCCACCGTCACCAGTCCCGCCAATGCGTTTGCCTCGCTGTTCGGCGCCACCGTAGCCCATAGCCAAAAGGAGGGACACCACGGCCTCCTCGAAGAAATCCGGGTGAGATTCGCGGAGGCGTTTGAGGAGGTCGTCCGCCACGGAGGCCTTGATCTCGTCGACGCCGGCCTCAATGAGCTCCACGGGGTTCTCTTGCGGCACCCCCGGTGCCACTTCGACGCCCGACAGCTCGGGTCCGGATTGCGACGGCTCGGCGCCGATCGCCTCCGACAACAGTTCGTTGTCGCCCTGGTTCCCCGTGGAACCACTTTTGGAGTCCGGCCAGTACTCGGCGAACAGGCGATTTGCTTCCGAATAGGTCGACAGCCCCTCGGGATGATCACGGAGCCACTGGTGCCCCTTCTCAGATATCTGGTAAATCCCCCGCGCAATCTTGTCGATGAACCCTGCCCGGGCAACATGCGTGACGGCCCAATCTACGCGGTCCAGCGCGCGAGGAAAGCCAGAGCCAAGGGTCTCTGCACGCGCCTCTTGAGGCATTACAACTCGCTCTGCGGTGAGACGCAGTAGGTCCTTACGCTGAATGGACTCTCCACCGCTGAGCACTTCCAGCAACGGCTTCACGAAAGCGGGCCACGGCGGCACTTGAGACTTGATGACAGGCATACGCCTTAGTATTTCACCTCCCGCTACACCGCCAGCTGTTGCATGCCGACGGCTGTCGTTACTACTAGAACCGAGTCCATGTTGACGCTGCTCCGCTGTCTCAATTGACATCTAGCCGCAGGGTTTGTTGACACTGAGCCGAAGGGCTAAGTGACATCTAGCCGTAAGCCAGCAAGCCGGGATTCGGCAGCGGACAACTGGGCGTCGCAGTGGATCCGCGGTACGCCGACGCCGCGGACGACGTCCCGGAACCTTCCCATACCGCGACCTCGATCAACTTGTCAGACCCCTGGTTCACACTCGTGAGTGTTGCCGTTCCCGGTTGTTCCGGAACGGCATCGCGCCATTGTCACTCGCATATTCGGAGGTACCCCATGTCCACCACCATCCCTCAGCCGCAGCAGCCGCAGTTCCCCACCGAGTACACACCCGTGCCGCCCAAGCGCGGCAACGGATGGGGCGTGGCCGCCCTGGTCATCGGTATCGTCGCCGTGATCCTGGCCTTCATCCCTCTCATCGGCGTGGCCGGCATCGTGCTCGGCGCTATCGCGGTGATCCTGGCCATCATCGGCCTGGTGGTGAAGGGCCGCACCAAGGGCACCAGCGTGGCCGGCCTGGTGTTGGGCGCCGTGGCGATCATCATCGGTTCCATCGTCCTGGCCATCACCGCGGCCGCAGTGGACGCCGTGGATGATGCGGTGAAGGAGGTGGATGCGGACTCCAAGGCCAAGCACTCGGTGGAGTACATCGTCTCCGTGAACAAGGGCACGGCCAGCGTGGACTACGGCACCTCGGACGGCACCTCCAACGAGGACTTCGAGGGCACGTGGACCAAGAAGGAGACCATGACCGGCTGGGACACCGCCACCGTGTTTGTCACCGGTGACTTCGAAACGCAGGGCCAGAAGCTCTCCTGCGAGGTCAAGGTGGACGGCAAGACCGAGTCCAAGCATTCAGGCACCGACTCCGTGGACTGCACTGTGGACACCTTCTGATCGTCTGCCGATAGATCGCCCCGACCCCGCACCCTCATGGTGTGGAGTCGGGGCATTCTGTCGTTCAGGCCGCTCGTCGCGCGTCTTACTCCGCCACATTTTCACGGCTCATCGCCGCCGGCAGGGCGCTCATGTGTCGAATGTGACGCCCTGCGCATGTCGCCATATTTCTTGATTTCCCCAGGTTTCTGGGGAGCAGCCTCAGCGTCGACGCCGCCCTAGCCTCGTCGCATGGCACAGCTCCTCACCCTCCAGACCTCGAATCCGACCGGTCATTTCCCACCCGGACGGACGTACCCATGACGCGCTATCTCCTCGGACGCCTGGG
>NZ_JALAGT010000118.1 GCF_022712295.1 Galactobacter sp. | reverse complement strand
GCACCGGATAGGCACATGTAGAAGCGGTGCGGGGCGTCGGGGTCGTGGATGTGGTTGTACGCCTCGCGGGCTGCCTTCTTGGTGGGGTAGGCGGCCTTGTGGCAGTGCGTGCATTGTGGCGCCGCAGTGACGATGTTCCGCAGGGACGGCGCCCGCTGGCTCCGGCGGCTCATGGGGTGCCCAGGAGGTCGAAGATGGACGTCTGCACTGGCTCGGCGGGTTTAGTGGGGAGTCCGTCTGGTCCGAGTCCGATGGATGCCCAGACGTCGCGGAGTTTCGGCCACTCACCTGTTGCACGCCAGTTCCGGAACACGGCGGTGTGGTCGCCGCTGATGGGTAGCCCGATGTCGCGTCGGTGGTCAGTTTCTTCGGGTGTGGCGGGGGAGTGGTCGAATGCGCCGGCTGCCCCGTGGAGGTAGTAGTCCTCCATGTCGGCGACAGTGTCCGTGGATTCGGGCGGGATCGCGTAGCCGGAGAAGGTGGCGTAGAAGGATTCGTGCTCGAACTCGAGGTCGATGCGCCCGGTGGTGACGGAGGTCTTCCCGACGTACTGGATCCCGAACTCGACCTGGTCCGGTGGGCGGACGTAGTAGCGGGTCATTCGAGTGCCCCGGCTTCCCTGAGTGCCCGGCAGATGGCTGCGGCGTCGGACCCGTAGGAGCCTGCGAAGTGGGGTGCTTGTTCACGGTCGAGGCGGCGTTGTGTGGACTCGATGATGTGGATGACGTCTTGGTCGTTCATGCTGCTTCTCCGAGTCGGTTTCGGCGGGCTGCGATGTAGTCGTTGAGTGCCCAGGTGGAGTGGAGGATGCGGGTGGGGTCGGAGGCTTCGGCGAAGGTTTGGATGCGGCATCGCTTGCATTCGCCGTGGGCGCCGTAGAGGACGGTGCCGGGATGGTCTTTGAGGGGAGTGCCTCTGGGGCGTGTGGGCTGGTGGCATGTGGCGCAGTTGAAGCCGGGAGGCGGTGCGATAAGTGGGCGACTCACTGGGCGGCTCGCTCGGCTCGTTTGCGGGCGTCGTATTCGCGTTGCTTCTTCGCTCGGTACTCGTTGTAGGCGGCCTTGCACGGGTAGCACATCTCACCGCGTCTGGAATGGTTCTCCCACCCACGACGGGTGCCACACTGGACCGGACCTAGAACCTTGCCGGTGTGCTTACGGCCACGCTTGTTGTCTGCTGCGGCGTGTGCGATCTTGCATGCGTCGCACTGTTCCTCGTTGTGGTAGCGGTGGCGCGCATACCCGGCGGTGGTTCCGCATCGGGAGAGGAGTTTCCCGTGCTTGTTCTTCCGCCGGTCAGTGGGGAGGACGATGGTCGGCGGGTTTTTCTTGGCGCCTTTGTACACATATCCGGGCATCAGGCGGCGCTCCTTGCGGTGTACCAGCCGTCTGCTTCGGCAGCTGCTGCTGCGAGCCTGGTGCGTCCGGCGCCGGTGGGCGCGGCGTGAATGCGGGCTTGTTCCTTGCGGAGGATTGCGTGTCCGGCGGGCGTGTTCCACGGGTAGGTTTCCCAGATGGTGCGCTTGCGCTTGACCGGGGTGGGTGGTGTCGGGTGGGTGAGAGCCTGCCCGGCAGGGGTGGTGTCGAGGGCGTCGGCGAGAGCGGCCTCAAGGTAGGCGATGCGGTGACGCAGCTGCAGGATCGTGGCCTTGTCCGTGCCAGCGACCGCGGTGGCGCCATACGAGTACGTGGACATTCGGTGGTTCCTTCCAAGTTGTGAGGTGGGGTGAGTGGGTGCTGGCGGGATCGAACCGCCACACAAGGGGCGTCCCCGGTGGTCACCAGACGCGCCCGGTCTAACCGGACCTGTTAGAGCCCGTCAGAACCGGTTAGACCAGAAGGGGTCAGAAGGGTGGGGAGTCCTGGGCTGCCTGGCCCCACCCGGCGGGTGCGGCCTGCGGGGTGTTCCACGGGTCGGGCTGCTGCGGTGCCTGCTGGCCCCACGCGTCTGCGGGGGCCGCAGGCTGGGAGGGCTGCTGCGGCTGGCCGCCGAAGCCGGAGTTGCCCTGCTGCGCGGCCTTGCGGACCTGGGCTTCCTGGAATCGGAGCGCGGGGCCGATGTCCGTGAGCTCCAACTCCGTCACGGTGCGGTTCTCGCCTTCCTTCGTCTGGAACGTGCGGGACGTGACCGCGCCGGATGCGATCACCTGCATGCCCTTGGTGAGGGAAGAGGCCACGTGCTCGGCGTAGTCGTTCCAGATGGAAGACCGCCAGTAGGTGGCCTGATCGTCCACCCACTCATTGGTCTGCCGGTCCAGGTGCTTGCTGTTCACGGCGATGTTGAGGTTGGCCACAGCCTTCCCGTTCGGCGTGAATCGGAGCTCCGGGTCGGCAGTCAGGTTGCCGACGACAGTGATGTGAGACTTCGCCATGATCAGGCCGCCTTCGATGCTGCGGTGCCGGCGGCGGCGATGGAGGCGAGGACGTCCGCGTCTGCGCCGTGCTTGGCGGCCTCGCTGTAGAGGGATCGCAGCGCGGTCGCGTCTTCGATGATGGGTTCCATCTCGGCGTACCAGTCGCGCTCCTGGACCTCACCGGTGGCCGTGTCCACCTGCTCGGCGGCGGCGACCTGCGCGGCCAGCGCCGGGGACGGCTGCGTCTTCGGCGGGGCCGGACGCTCACCCATGTCCTCGAGCTCGATCTCCTCGCGGGACCATGCGGCGACGCCGGTGAGGACGTCGGGCGCGACGGTGCGGCACGCTTCGGCCTGCGCTTTCGCGGTGAGCATCGCGATGGGGTCCGTCTGGTACTTCTTGTTTGAGTCATAGCCCGCTTGCTTGGCGCGGGCCATCGTCCACGTGAACTCCTGCCACTCGTCGTCACCCTTGCGGCGTGCAGCGACCGTGACTGACTCGTTGGTGGCGGCGGTGCGGCGGACCTCATGGCCGGCACCCAGCACCAGGGAGACCATGGTCCTTGTCAAGTCCCGGGTTTGGTTGAGGGGCAGCGTGTGTTGGGTTTCAGGCCGCGGTAGCGACCTGTTCTGGGTCGGTGAGCCGGGCCCAGTATTCGGTCTCGACTTCGGCGGGGGTGCGGTAGCCGAGCATGGAGTGGAGGCGTTCGTGGTTGAACCATCCGACCCAG
>NZ_JALAGT010000117.1 GCF_022712295.1 Galactobacter sp. | reverse complement strand
CGTCAAGGAATGACTCCCTCACACTTCCATCCCCTGATTTCACTCAAGGGTCACAAGCACCCACCGTCGAAGGAGACGAACATGTTCCGGAACACCAAACGCGGTCGCCTGGCCGTAGGCGCCGCCGTCCTGGCCTCGGCTGCACTGGCTCTCTCGGCCTGTGGCGGCGGCTCGTCCGATGACGACGCTCCGGCCAAGGTGGACAAGGGCGCCGTGGACTCCGCTCTTGAGAAGGGCGGCGAGATCACTGTGTGGGCTTGGGAGCCCACACTGAAGGACGTTGTCCCGGCCTTCGAGAAGAAGTACCCCAACGTCAAGGTGAAGCTGGTCAACGCCGGCACCAACAATGACGAGTACACCGCGCTGCAGAACGCCGTCAAAGCCGGCAAGGGTGTCCCCGACGTGGCCCAGCTGGAGTACTACGCACTGCCCCAGTTCTCGCTTTCCAAGTCGGTCGCTGACCTGACCTCGTACGGTGCCGCAGACCTGGACGGGACGTTCACCCCCGGTCCGTGGAGCTCCGTGAAGGAGGGCAACAAGATCAACGCCCTCCCCATGGATTCCGGTCCCATGGCCCTGTTCTACAACAAGACGATCTTCGACAAGCACAACATCGAGGTCCCCACCACCTGGGACGAATACGTCGAGGCAGGCGAGAAGCTGCACAAGGCCGATCCCAAGGCCTACATCACCAACGACACCGGTGACGCGGGCATGGCCACCTCCCTCATCTGGCAGGCAGGCGGGCAGCCCTACGACGTGGACGGCACCGACGTGAGCGTGGACCTGACCGGGGACAAGGGCACCGAGACCTACGCCAAGACCTGGCAGAAGCTGCTGGACGACGACCTCGTGGCCCCGGTCTCCTCCTGGTCGGACGAGTGGTACAAGGGCCTGGGCGACGGATCCATTGCGACGCTGGCCATCGGCGCCTGGATGCCTGCCAACCTCGAATCCGGTGTGGCAGCTGCAAAGGGAGACTGGCGTGTGGCCCCGCTGCCGCAGTGGGAGGAGGGCGACAACGCCTCCTCCGAGAACGGCGGCAGCTCTCTGGCCGTGACCGATGCCAGTGACAAGAAGGAACTGGCCTACGCCTTCACGAAGTTCGCCACGGTGGACCAGGGCGTGGACAT
Source organism: Galactobacter sp. (assembly GCF_022712295.1). GTDB lineage: Bacteria > Actinomycetota > Actinomycetes > Actinomycetales > Micrococcaceae > Galactobacter. The sequence goes on along the minus strand of NZ_JALAGT010000117.1, from coordinate 4,206 downwards.
CCGCGTGGACCAGGGAGCCTTCCCCGCCACCACCGCCACGCTCGAGGATGACGCGTTCCTCGGCAAGGAATCCGAGTACTTCGGCGGCCAGAAGATCAACGAGGTCCTGGCCGAGTCCGCCAAGAACGTGCGCACCGGCTGGAAGTACCTCCCCTTCCAGGTCTACGCGAACTCCGTCTTCAACGACACCGTGGGACAGGCCTACTCCGGCAAATCCACCATCGAGGACGGGCTCAAGGCCTGGCAGGAGAAGTCCATCAGCTACGGCGAGGACCAGGGCTTCAACGTCAAGTGACCCCATTTCCAAGGTGCCCGACGGCGGGTGCCGAGCACCCGCCGTCGGGCACCTTGGTGCATTTCCCAGCGCCGCACGCGGCGCCCACCCAATCCATGTGAGAGGTATCCATGACCAGCCCCCGCCCGCACCGTTGGCTGCGGCGAGACGAGAACCTGCGCCGTGCCATCGGTTACGGCGCCGATTACAACCCGGACCAATGGCCTGAGGAGGTGTGGGCCGAGGACATCGAGCTCATGCAGCAGGCAGGGGTCAATATCGTCACGCCCGCGGTGTTCTCCTGGGCTCGGATCCAGCCCGGTCCGGATCAGTGGGATTTCGAGTGGCTGGACAAGGTCATGGACATGCTCCACGCCGGCGGGATCAGCGTCGACCTGGCGACGGCCACCGCCTCTCCGCCGCCGTGGTTGACCACGCTGCACCCGGAGATCCTCCCGGTCAACGAGCGCGGCGAAACGCTCTGGCCCGGTGCCAGGCAGCAGTGGCGAGCCACGTCGGCCGTGTTCCGCGAGTACGCGCTGGCACTCGTGGAGAAGATGGCGCGGCGATACAAGGACCACCCGGCACTGGCGTCGTGGCACGTCTCCAACGAACTGGGTTGCCACAACGCGTTGGACTACTCCGACGAGGCCGCGGCCGGGTTCCGAGAGTGGCTCCAGGAGCGGTACGGGACGGTCTCGGAGCTGAATCGGGCCTGGGGCACCAGTTTCTGGTCGCAGCGCTACACCGAGTGGGAGCAGGTGCTACCGCCGCGGATCGCGCCGTCCTACCCGAACCCCACGCAGCAGCTTGATTTCCGGCGTTTCTCCTCGGACGCACTGAAGGACTATCTCAAGGCCGAGGTAGCCGTGCTGGATACCGTCTCCCCCGACGTGCCCGTCACCACGAACTTCATGGTCATGGGAGAGACGGACGGCGTGGACTACGCCTCGTGGGCCCCTGAGATCGACTTCGTCGCCAACGACCACTACCGCCAGGCCTGTGAGCGGCCCGACGACGAATTGTCCTTCTCCGCCTCCCTCACCTCCGGCATCGCAGGGCACCGGCCGTGGTACCTCATGGAGCACGCGACCTCCGCGGTGAACTGGCAGGACATCAACCTCACCAAGTCCACGGCGGTCATGATTCATGACGCGCTGAGCCACGTCTCCCACGGCGCGGACTCCGTCGCCTTCTTCCAGTGGCGGGCCTCGGCTGCCGGCGCCGAGAAGTACCACTCCGGCATGGTTCCGCACGCCGGGGCGGACTCCACGCTCTTCCGTGGGGTGTGTGAACTCGGCGCGGTGCTTCAGGCGCTCTCCCCTGTCACCGGTTCCTTGAAAAAGCGGGCGCAGGTCGCGCTGGTGTTCGATTACCACTCCTGGTGGGCCTCCGAGTTGGATTCCCATCCCTCTGCCTCGTTCCGGTACCGGCAGGAGGCCCTTGATTGGTACTCCGCCCTGCTCGAGGCCGGGATCGCGGCCGACGTGGTGCCGGCGGGGACCCCGCTCTCCGGCTATCGGGCCGTCATCACGCCAGGTCTCTACATCGTCGACGAGGCCATCAAGGCGCAGTTGAGCGAGTATGTCTCCGACGGCGGCCACCTGATCTCCACGAACTTCTCCGGCATCGCGGACCAGAACGATCACATCTACCTGGGCCGATACCCAGGCGCGTTGCGTGAGTTGTTGGGGATTCGCGTCGAGGAGTTCTCTCCGCTACCCGAGGGAGCATCGGTGGCGTTGTCCAACGGCTCGTCCGGAACCCTCTGGAGTGAGCCGGTCACCATCACCGACTCCGGCGTGGAGACCCTGGTCTCCTACGCCTCCGGGCCGTTCAGTGGCGGGCCGGCGATCACCCGCAGGACGGCCGCGGTCGTCACCGGTTCACGCCCCGGTTCCGCTACCTACGTGTCCACCCGGCTGGGGATCGACGGCGTCAACGCCGTGCTCCCGGTGCTGCTCACCGAGGCAGGAGTGGAACGTGAGATGCCCCTTGGTGTCGCAGGCCAGGTGGAACGCGTGCTCCGCACCGATGGCGTGCACAACTTCGTGTTCCTGCTCAACCGCACCGATCGGCGCGTGGACGTGCCGGACCAGCCGGGGACGGTGCTCTACGGCGTCCGCGGTGACGAGCCCGCCTCGTTGGTCTTGGAAGGCCACGGCGTGGCGGTGCTGCAGCGTGCGGCTCTCTGAACCATCCCCTTCCCTCCCCAGGTTTTCCGTCACTGCCTCCTGGATTCTCTAGGCGGTGATGACGGAATGTCTGGGATGGGACCAGCGGTCTTCCTCAAAGCCCCATCACCCTTCCGACATCCCATCACAGTCCAGGCCTTCCGTCACCGCTGACGGAGTCCGCGGCCATCTCCGCTCCTCCCCAGGCTTTCCGTCATGGCCGAGGGATCCCATCACCGACTCCCACATCCGACCACCCCACCGAAACCTTCCCCAGGCTTTCCGTCACCGCCTCCTACTTTCTCTAAGAGGTGCTGACGGAAAGCCTGGGTTGGGTGATCGTGCAAGGACGAGGGGAAGCAGTCGGGCGAGGACGAGGGGGAGCGGTCAGGCGGCCCTGAGCGCGATGCGGGTGAACAACGACCGGGTGGCCTCCATGCGGACGACGCATAAGGTTAGCCCAGATGACGCGACTTCACGTTTGTTATGCGGTCACCATGGACGGTTCGCAAGCGATGGCTTGAAGCCGGCGGCCAGCAGGATTGCGCGTAGGCGCTGCGGGTTCATGATTTCCTCCCACCCCCAGTGCAGTACGTCATCGCACACCGTGCGTAGATCCCGATCGCGGTTCAGACGTGCCTTGTACCGGCGGATACGTTCAGCGTCGTCTGCAACATCATCGCCGAACATCTTGATGAGCCCATCCGACTCCCCTCCGGTGTTCTCCTTCTCGAAGAAGAAGTCCGTGAAGTAATGAGCTCTGCCGATCCAGAACTCCTTCTGCTGCACCGGACGCGGGAAACCTAGGTCCGCGATCACGAACTTGCTGAACGATTCGGACACGGCCTCGCTCTGGTTCGTAGCCAAATCCAGTATGCCGGCGGCTCTCTTGCGACGAGTTCCGACTCGATGCTCCCCCACCTGTGCCAGCAGGACCTCTTTCCACGTATCCCATTCGGCCCCACCGGCCATGCACAGACCATCGGCGACCGCCATGGCTCGTCGACCGTCTCGGCCGACCAGCATCTCGAACGCACTGTCGCGCGCCATGAGGAAGGCTGCGCTCCCCCGTTGTCCAGGCTCCCCGTGTTCCGGGTGCACATGGCGCTTGGGTCGGGCTGGCGGGAGCGTGCGGGCCCTCTGCTGGTGCGGCCAATTCCCGTAGACCGTCCACACGAACGGAAGGCTCCCGGCGTGGCTGTGATCGCTGGTCAGGAAGGTGACTTCGTCAGGAGTGGCGGTCCAGAACCCTGCCAAGCGCAGGGCGGTCTCGCCGCAGAACACGCGGTCAGGATTGGCGAGCAAAGCGGCCACCAGCGTCATCCACCACCGGCCGTCATACCCGGCTCTGACCCAGTCAGCGGTCCGCACGTAGTAGCGCGGCGCAATCTTGACCAGCTCGCCCTTGCGATAGGCGCGTCCGAGCCAGCTCTGGCCGTTCCCCCGAATAACCTGTGCTGCTGCCAGAATGAACGGATCCGACTTCTCCGCTGTCGCTGTGTTCCTCATGCGTTCAAGGATGAGGCTGATCCGCACCATCTGGTGGTACGAATTCGGGAACTGTGGATGACTCGCCGCCCGAACGCCAACGCAGTCGCCCGGCGCCCCCTGTTCTTCCAGACCCCGGTCACGCCCGGCAGCCGCAGCATGCCCCACGAACCCCACCATCTCCCCCAGGCTTTCCGTCAGTGCCTCCTGGTTCCTCTAGGGGGCTGTGACGGAAAGCCTAAGGAGGGTCGGGATCAGGCGCCCAGGAAT
>NZ_JALAGT010000116.1 GCF_022712295.1 Galactobacter sp. | reverse complement strand
TTGAATGCCTTCATGAAAGCCGGCTTCAAGGCCGCTGTCGTAGCGTGAGACGTCACGGCGGACGCACCTCCTCAGGTGGAGGTGTTGCAACCACCACTGGAGCCCGCCGTGCCCACAGCGTAGTGGGCACCGTAGTTGTGTCGCAGCCGCGCTCCGCTCACAGCGTCAGGCCGGAACAGCGTGCAAGACTGGGGACGTGCCGACGCCTCAATACTCAGAACCGCTCAGCGGCCTGGCCCTCTCCATCGAGGACTCGTGGCATGCCTTCCGTCTGAACCAAGCTCGGCGACGCGGGTGGAACATCACCGTGCTGCCGTACCGCGGCTATGGGCTGTCCGGCGACAACGGTTGGATCCGGGTGCTGGGCCGCGTGGTGATGTCCAAACCTGGCCGCCTGGTGGGCGGGCGCCATCTGCCCGACGTGGTGGCGGACGGCATCCGCGGGTGGCGCAACTTCGTGTCTCCCACGGTGTTGGGCGCCACGGTTGATGTCACGGTGGGGGACCTGCACTTCACCGTCACCGCAGACCGTGGCGGCGTGCTTGATGAGCGCCTGGCGGTGAACCTGGCCCCCGGTTGGCAGAAGATCGTCCTGTGCCCCCGCGATGAGGACGGGAACACCTCGGATCCCGTGACGTCCTCTGTCTTCGTGGTGGACTCCGCGCAGACGCACGGCGTGATCTGCGACGTGGATGACACGGTGGTGGTGACCGCGCTGCCGCGCCCCATGCTGGCCGCCTGGAACTCGTTTGTGCTCGATGAGCACGCCCGCAATTCCACGCCGGGGATGCCCGTGCTCCTGGACCGCATCACCCGGGATCAGCCCATGGCCCCCACCCTGTACCTCTCCACCGGCGCGTGGAACGTGAACCTGGCTCTGACCCGTTTCCTGGCCCGGAACATGTACCCGGACGGGCCACTGCTGCTCACGGACTGGGGACCCACCGAGGGGCGGGTCTTCCGCTCCGGCACCCAGCACAAGGTGGACCGCCTGCGGCGCCTGGCCGAAGAGTTCCCCCACATCTCCTGGCTGCTGATCGGTGACGACGGCCAGCACGACCCGGAGATCTACGCGGAGTTCGCTCGGCGCTACCCGGACAACGTGCGCGCCATCGTGATCCGTCAGCTGAGCCCCTCCCAGGCGGTGCTGGCCGGTGGCCGGTCCGAGGGGATCATGGGCTCCACGCCCGGGATACCGTGGGTGTATGCCTCTGATGGTGGCAGGATCGCGCAGCGCCTTGAGGCGCTTGGTCTGCTGACCCCGCCGCCTCAGCTCGACGCAGATATTGAGGAGAACGTGTGAGCAGGATCAGTGTGCAGGTACCCCTGCGCTGGGCGGACATGGATGCCTATGGGCACGTGAACAACGTCAACCAGGTTCGGTTGATGGAGGAGGCTCGTGTGATGGCCTTCGGTTCGCCCTCCGGCACGGGTGAACCCGTCAACAGGGCGGGGAAGATCGCCCTCTTCGAATCAGTGGGTTCGGAGATCCTGATCCTGGTAGTTGACCACCACATCCGTTACGTTGCGCAACTTCCCTATCGTGATATCCCGATCCGCGTGGAATTGTGGGTGGAGAAGATCAAGGGGGCCTCCTTCGAACTCCACTACGAGTTCTTTGACGGCCACACGGGTCAGCTGGCCTCACGTGCTTCAACGACCATGGCCCTGACCGACCTCGATGGAAAGATCCTGCGCCTCACGCCGGAGCTGAAGGCGGGCCTGGCGCAGTTCACCGACGAAAAGGACGACGACGCGGCATGAGCGCTCCGGACGGCAAGAAGCGTAAGCGGGTCCAGCACCTGGGCACGGTGGTGGGCACCTCCACGGTGTCGGATCATCTGGTGCGGGTGACGTTGGCGGTGGAGTCGGAGGCCTTTGAGCCCAAGGAATCCATCACGGACAGCTACGTGAAGCTGCTGTTCGCCGACCCCGGCCTGCAGCTGGTGCCACCGTTCGATGTGGATGCGATCCGTGAAGTGCACGGCCCCGCCGGAGTCCCCGTGACCCGCACGTACACCATCCGCGCCGCCCGCCCTCGGACCGAGGGTGGTTGGGAGCTCGACCTGGACTTCGTGACGCACGGGGACACCGGATTGGCCGGCCCCTGGGCTGCCGGCGCCCAAGTGGGCGACGTCATTGCCTTCCATGGTCCGGGCGGCGCCTACGCGCCGCGCCCCGGTGCATGGCACCTTCTCGGGGGCGACGAGGCGGCCTTGCCCGCCATCGCGGCCGCGCTCGAGTCCATGGGACCTGACGAGGTGGGCGTCGCGGTGCTCGACGTCGCCGGCCCCGGGGATCGCATCGACATCTCGGCTCCCGCCGGTGTCGAGTTGCGTTGGTTGGAGCGTGGCGGTGAGTGGACGCCGGAGTCCACCACGCTGGCCTCGGGGGTGGCCGCGGTGGAGATCCCGGCCGGCGCGGACGCCCAGGTGTTCGTTCACGGTGAGAGGGAGAGCATGAAGGATCTGCGCCGCCTGCTCACGGAGAAGCACGGGCTGGACCGCAAGCAGATGTCGCTGTCCGCGTACTGGGCCTACGGCCGTGCCGAGGACGAGTTCCAGGCGGAGAAGCGCACGCCCATCGGCAAGATCTTCCCCGAGGACGCCTGAGCGCCGCGGTATACCCCCGGCATGCGAGAAAGCCCCCGGATCCGTGATTCGCCCCCGTCCTACGACGGGGGTTTCTGAAGTGTCGCGTTGCAAATGGTGGGTGGCGGGGTAAACCGGTGAACGTCGATCCTGGGGGCTCACCCGTCCTCCTGCGTGTGCTTCCAGATCCAGGGGCGCGTCACGGCCAGTGCGGACACGGCAGGGAGTGCGGCCAGGCACAGCCAGGGCAGTGCGGCGGCTGGTTGGGCTGAAGTGGCGTGATCCAGCAGTGATCCGATGCCGATGTTGCCTACCAGCACGAGGAATCCTCCTATGGTGGCTAGCAGGCCGAAGTAGGACCCGGTCGCCGCATTTCCCGCGAAGCCGTTCACGGAATGCATAGCCGTGGGCAGGGCAAAGAGGTGGCCAAGGGTGACCAGCGTGGCGGCTGTGAAGGCCGGGGCCAGCTCGAAGCCGTCAGGTGCGGTCCATGGCGCGCACAGACCCAGCAGGGTGAATGCGCTCGCATGGCAGGCGTAACCGATGCGAAGGCAGATCCGTGCGGGCCGACGCGCGGACCAGCGAGCCACAGGGACCTGCAGGGTCACGGTCAGGACGGATACCCAAGTGAAGACCAGTGCCAGGGCCGTGGATCCGGAGCCGACCCGTTGTAGCTCGGTGGGGATGGAGAGGTAGAGCTGGTTGTAGGCCAGCAAGTCCACCGCGTGGATGGCAGCGAACGTCGCGAAGTGGGGGTTCTTCAGCGCCGTTCGTTGCCTCTTGGAAAGTGGCGGGGCGCCGTCCGTCGCAGAGGCGACCGAGGCCGTGGCGGCCTGTGCTCGTTGCGGCGTCCCGCCGGGCAGGATCAGCCACAGGAGTAGGCCGACGGCCGCGAAGAGGGCGGCGCCGGCACAGGACGTCGCCGCGAAACCCCACGGCAGCAGGGCGGCGCCGAGCAGAGGGCCGATTGCCGCTCCCGCCTCGCCGAGCACGGTCAGCCAGGCGAAGAGGGTGACCCGTCCGTGTGGGAGGGCGACGTGGCGCTCGACGGCGGCGACCAGTGTGGAGAGCGCCGGGGAGAAAAGAGCCCCGCCGAATCCGGTGAGAACAGTGCCGAGCAGGAACACGTGAAGCTGCGGTTCTGGACCCCACAGCGAGGCCGCCAGCGTCAGGAAGCCGCAGCAGCGCACTGCACAGCCGATGAGGATCATGGTCCTGGCCCCGAAGCGATCCGCCAGAAGCCCTCCCAGCAGAAAGGCTCCTTGCTGGCTGAAGGTGCGCACGCCGAGGACGAAACCGATCGCGGCGCCACCGAGCTCGAAGTCGTGCGTGAGTACGGTGGCGATGAAGGGCACTACGGCGTAGAAGCCCACGTTGAAGAGTAGCTGGGTGCCGAGCAGGGTCGGAGCCTTGGTTCGACGGTGCGTGAGGTGAGTCAAGTTGTTCTGGTGTGCCCTTTTAGTGATAATGATTCTCATGTGCAATAACAAGGATGCCAGAGACGTCGATGCCGCCCAAGCGACGCTCGAGGTCAGAGATCTGTGCATCTCCATTGGTGCCAGCCGCATCGTCTCGGGCCTCAGCTTCAGTGTGCGCACGGGTGAACGGATCTGTCTGCTCGGGACCTCCGGCTCCGGAAAGTCACTCACTGCCTCCGCGATCCTCGGTCTGCTTCCGGCAATAGCCACGGTCGCCGGAAGTATCCAGATCAACGGGGAGGAGGTCTGCGGTATCCCGCTGGCGCGCCGCCCTGAAAAAGCCAGGGCCGCCATGGTCTTCCAAGACTCGGCGGTTGCCCTGAACCCGTTGGTGCGACTGCGCGAGCAACTGGTGGAACCACTGCGTCGGCACGGCGGCCTCAGCCGTGAGGATGCCTGCGTTGCCGCCGTGGAATTGGCCGAGTCCGTGGGTCTGCCGGATGCCGAGGCGCTGTTGTCTCGCTACTCTGGTGAGCTTTCCGGCGGACAGCGGCAACGCATCTGCATCGCCCTGGCCCTGGCCTGCGACACCAGTCTGCTGATCGCCGACGAACCAACCACCGCCCTGGATGTGGTGACTCAGCAACGTGTGCTCAACGTGCTGCGCACCTACACGGCCGGTCACGCCATGCCCTGCCTGCTGTTCATCACCCACGACGTGGCCGTGGCCTCCCAACTGTGCACCCACGCCGTCGTCATGCACCGGGGACGCATCGTAGAAACGGGCGCCATAGACGACGTGTTGGCTCATCCTGGCCACGCCTACACCCGCCATCTGGTGACGGCCGCCGCGGCCGGCGGGAACCTAGCGTCGGCCATTGTTGCGCCGAAGGCACCAACCGAGGCTCCGAAGCCCGATTCAGTGTTACGAGTCAGGGAGCTCACTCGCACCTACACCGGGCCACGGTCTCGCTGGTCTGCGGCGCGGGCCCGGACCACCGCGCTCGCGCCGACCAGTTTCGACATCGGTCGCGGTGAGCGCGTCGGGGTTCTCGGCTCCTCCGGCTCCGGCAAGACGACTCTGTTGCAGCAGTTGCTGGCCCTGGACCTACCGGATTCGGGCACCATCGAATTCGACGGTCGACGCATCGAACCCGGCACGGCCACGCGGCTGCGTTGGTACCGCAGGCGCGTGCAGTACATACCGCAGGACCCGGCCTCCACCTTGGATCCGTTGATGCCGGTGAGCATGCTCGTTGCGGAACCACTCAAACGCCTCGGGGTGGATGGCGACCACGGCACCATGGTGCTCGCGGCGCTGGAATCCGTTGGGCTGAACTCCTCGGTTCTGAACCGGCGTGCAGGAGAGATCTCCGGCGGCCAGGCACAACGCGTGGCAATCGCGCGCGCCATCGTCATGGGACCGGAACTGCTGCTGGCAGACGAACCGGTCAGCGGCCTGGACCTGCCGCTGCGTCAGCAAGTCGTCGCGTTGCTGCGCACCCTGTCCGAGGAGCGCGGTATGGGCCTGATCGTGGTGTCCCACGACCTCTCCGTCGTCGCGGACCTGTGCGACCGCACCATGGTCATGAGTGACGGCCATGTGGTCGAGGATCGGACCACGACCGATCTGCTCGAGTGCCCGGAACACCGTGTGTCCAAGGAACTCGTGGCGGCCATCCCGAGGTTGCGGGATCAACACGCCGCTCTCATCGCCTGAATGCTTCCTGCCTTTCTCCCGTCCTTCCCTGCCAGTCACGACAGGTACACCTATGTCACCCTCCACACTCGCCACTTCACCGTCCGCCCCACAGACATCCAAGCCTTCGACGCCGGAGCGGCGCAGAAAGCGGTTCCCGCGCGCAGCCATTGTCTCCACCATCTCCCGTGTCGTGATGATCCTGGCCGCGCTCTTCCTGCTGAGCATCCTGCCGCTGCTGTCCGGCAGGGACGTGGCCACCTCCGTCTACCGTGCGCGGTATTCGGAGGGCGTCATCACCGAAGAGGCACTGGCAGGGATCCGTGAGGAACTCGGGATCGACGGCGGCGTGTTCTCCACCTTCGTCTCCTGGTTCGCCCACGCGTTGCAGGGGGACTTCGGAATCTCGTGGGTCACCAAGGAGCCGGTGCTGCCCGGGCTGTTGGAGGCGTTGCGGACCTCTCTCACAGTCATGGGGGCCTCGCTCTGTGTCGCGTTCGTCCTGGCCGGGCTGCTGACCATTCCCACGTTCCGCCGTGGACTACGTGGGTGTAGCGAACGAACCAACGGTGGTGCCGCGGCGGCCTTCACCGCGTTGCCCGACTTCCTGCTGGCCTCCGTGTTGCTGATCATCTTCGCAGTGCAATTACGTTGGCTTCCGCCCTACGGCTGGGGCGGGCTGCAGTACACCGTGCTGCCTGCCCTGGCCCTTGGACTACCTTCGGGCGGACTGCTGGGGCGCCTACTCTCCGATGCGCTGGCAGACACGTTCAGTGAACGCTGGGTGTCCACTTGGCTAGTGGCCGGGTACTCCAAACGGCGTATCGTCCTGGCTGCGCTGCGGCGTGCGATTCCGTCTGTGGCCGCGCCCGTCGGCATCGTCCTCGTATCCATCACCGCCAGCGCCGTGGTCATCGAGCGGGTCTATGCGATCCCTGGCATCGGCCGCGCCACCCTGGGCGCCGCGGAGGCACAGGACCTTCCCACGCTGCAGGCCGGGGTGCTGCTGCTGATGCTGTTGGCGGTGGCCTGCGGTGTAGCCGTGACCGTTCTGGGCTATCTCTTCCTTGGTCCTGCCTTCCGCTCCCGGTCGCTGCCCGCGGTGGCGCCGAAGACTCCGAGCTCACGCTGGCGGCTCGTGGCGCCAGCCGTCATGGTCGCGCTGCTTCTCCTGTTGCTTGCGGCAGGGCTGACAAGAGACCCCCACGCGCTGGATCACGACCGGCTGGCGGCCCCCAGCTGGGGCCTGCCCTTCGGTGCGGACGCCAGCGGGCGCGACCTGCTGGCCAGAATCGCCCACGGCGCGGCCTCCACTCTGGGCATGGGTCTGGTGGTCACCCTGGTCTGCTTGGCGCTGGGCTTGCTGATCGGCCTCTTCCCCAACGCCGGCACCGGGCCCATCGAGATCACCAACGCCGCTCCGCCCATCCTTGCCGGCCTTATTGTCTCGGCGATCATGGGCTCCTCCGGCATCGGTGCGGCCATTGCCGTGGCGGTGGTGAGCTGGGCGCCGCTGGCCTCGCATACTGCCGGCCTGGTCAAGGAGGTCAAGGCGCAACCACATATCAAGATCGCCTCCATCCAGGGGGTGGGCTCTGCCCGGTTGCTTGTGCGCCACGTCCTCCCTCGCGTCGTGGGTCCCGTGACCAGGCATGCCGCACTGCGGTTGCCGGGCACCTGCCTGGCGCTCGCAGCGCTCGGTTTCCTGGGGCTGGGACCTCAACCCCCCAAATCGGACTGGGGCTTGGTGCTGGCGGAAGGTCTGCCCTACGCCGAACGCGCTCCGTTGGTCGTGATGGTTCCGACGCTGGCCCTGATCGTCCTGGCCGTCCTCGCAGTGTCCCTGACCGGGCTGAGCGTGGACTGGCGCAAGAAGCCCTCCAATGAGGTCGCTGAGCCCCCAGCAGGCGGGACCGCCCCGTCCGGTCCCGCAGCTGACCCCGACTCCGTCCCAGGTTTCCTCGCCACGGTTGGCGAAACCCCTACAAGAAAAGGAACAACTCAATGACCACGAACCACCACCGGCGTCGCGGCGCTTCAGCCACGTTCGTGCTCGGCTTGGCAACGGCCATGACGCTCAGCGGTTGCGGCGGCTCGTCCGACGCGATCTCCAAGGGCGACGACCGCGTCCGTGTGGCCTTCATGCAGCCGCCCAAGGCGGCCATGAATCCGTTCAGCGATGATGCCTTCAAACTTTCCCGGACCAGTACAGCAGAGTCCCTGGTCCGGATCGACGAGGATGTGAAGCCGCAGGCGCAGCTGGCCACCAAGTGGGAGCGAATGGATGACACCACCTGGGTGTTCACATTGCGGGACGATGTCACGTTCCACGACGGTGAGAAGTTCGGGCCCGACGCTGTGAAGAACACGCTGGACCGGGCCATGGCCTTTAATCCGGCACCGCGCGCGCTGAGCGGAATCAAGTTGAGCACCGAGGTCACCGGGGATCATGAGGTCACGATCACCACCGACACCTCGGATGCCATGCTGCCCAACCGGCTGGCCAGCCCCCAGCTGTCCATCATGAGCCCCAAGGCTTACAAGGACGATGGCACCATCACCCCCGTCGGGACGGGGACCGGGCCGTTCGAGCTGGTGAAGGTCAACGGGTCCACGACCATGACACTGGACCGATATGACGACTACTGGGGTGAGAAGTCCAAGACGAAGGGTATCGACGCGTCCTTTGTGCCGGACGGCACCGCGCGAGCTGCGGCTATCCGGTCCAAGGAGGCGGACGTCGCCGAGACCATCCCGATCTCCCAGGTGGGATTGCTGGATCCAAAGGCGGTCAACGAGGTGTTCATGCCCCGGACCACCTCGGTGTCCCTGAATACGAAGGAAGGTCCGTTCAAGGATCCGCACGTGCGAGCCGCTGCCCGAGCCGCGGTGGACAACAAGCAGATCGCCGACACCGTCTATGAAGGCCACGCGGACCGGGCCGTGGGCCTGCTCGGTCCCGCCGTCCCCTGGGCGGAGGAACTGCGCGGAGACGTCGAGTCCAAGTCTGAGCCTGCCAAGGTGGACGGCGTGGAGATCACACTGGCCACGTACACCGACCGGGCGGAGAACCCGGAGATCGCGGTACAGATCGAGGCACAGCTGGAGGCGGCAGGATTCAAGGTGAAGCAGGACGTGCGTGAGTACGCCAACATGGAGAAGGAACTCCTGGGCGGCAGCTTCGATGCCGTGGTGGTCTCCCGCAACACCATGTTGGACACCGGCGATCCGCTCTCCGCGCTGGCGCAGGACTTCGGCTGCGACGGCGGCAACAACATCGCCCAGTTCTGCAGCGAGGAACTGGACAAGGTCCTCAAGGACGGCCTGGGCCAACCGGCCGGGGCCGAACGCGAGAAGGCGACCATGAAGGCAGAAGAACTGGCCCTGCAGGCCGACGCCGCCATCCCGCTGGTGCACGAGCGGGTGATCCAGGGCGAACTCGGCACTATGGAGGGCTTTGCCCGCGACCCGTTGGAGCGCACCCTCGTTACGGAGCAGACCGGGGAGAAATGACCTGGATGGGCCACCGCGCCGTGGCCCATCCAGAGCGGCTACCTTGCCGGTGGCGGCAGGATGGCGGCCACCACGCCCGGCCCCAACGTCATCCCAGCGCAGCGCCAGGCCGCACGGGCCCTACCCGCAACCGCCCACCGGCATGGATGACCTCCACCGGCGTCCCGTAGACCTCGCTCAGCACCTCGGGTACGCACACCTCGGCAGGTGTTCCAACCAAGCGCACCCGCCCGTGCTGCAGCAGCACCAAACGGTCGGCGTAGGAGGCGGCGGCATCCAGGTCATGCAACACCACACCCACGGCGGCACCACGTGAGGCCATTTCCCGCATCAGCTGCAGGGACGCCTCGGTGTGGGCTACGTCCATGGCGGAAGTGGGCTCGTCCAACAGGATCACCGACCCGGAACTCACCGGAGTGGCCTGGGCGATCACGCGCGCAAGCGCCGCGCGCTGGCGCTCGCCGCCGGAAAGCGTGGTGATGTCGCGCTCGGCCAAGTGGTGCAGACCCGCGAGTTCGAGGGCTGCGTCCACCGCACCCTCGTCGTCGGTCTTCAGCTTGCGCCACGGCGTGCGGCCCATCTCCACGATCTCGCGGACGGTGAAGGCGAAGGCCACGGAGGAGTCCTGCGGCATGACGGCACGGCGGCGGGCAGCCTCGGCGTGGTGCACCTTACGGGCCTCGCTCTCGCCCAGCCACACGGAACCCGAAGTGGGCCGAAGATGGCTGGCGGCCACGGCCAACAGCGTGGACTTGCCTGCTCCGTTGGGGCCGATGACGGCCGTGACCTTGCCTGGTTCCAGCGACAGGTCCACCGAGGAGAGGATCTCGCGACCCTCCACGGCGACGGTGGCCCCACGGCCCTCCAGCGCTCCCCGCACGCCCGACGCAGCAGACGCAGGAGACGACGACGAAGCAGATGGAACAGACGCCACGGCACTCATGAGCGCACCCCCGATCGTTTCAAGGTCCGGCGCAGCAGCAGCAGGAACAGCGGGCCACCCACCACGGCGGTGAAGATCCCCACGGGCAGGTCAGCGAACGGGATGACGGTGCGTGCGGCGATGTCGGCCGCACCCAGCAGCACCGCGCCACCCAGCGCGGACAGCGGCACCAGATAGCGGTGGGAGGGGCCCACGATCAGGCGCAGCGCGTGGGGGACGATCAACCCCACGAAGGAGATGATGCCGGCGAAGGCCACGGCCGCGCCGGTCAGGACGCAGACCACCACGATGGCGATGACTCGCAACCGCTCCACGTTGATACCGGACGCGGATGCGGATTGGTCTCCCAGAGCCAACACGTCCAGTTTGCCGCTGATCATCACGCAGGCCACGAATCCGACCACGAACACCGGAGCCACGATCCAGATGTTGCTCCACAATGCGTTGGACAGCGTTCCCATCTGCCAGAAGATGACCTGTTCACGGGAGGTGGTGTCACCGAGGAAGATCAGGAAGCTGGTGGCCGCTCCGGCAATCGCGTTGATGGCGATACCGGTCAGCACCAGGGTCAGGACCACGGCCTTGCCTGCCACCCGGGAGAGACCCCAGATCAGGAAGGTGA
>NZ_JALAGT010000115.1 GCF_022712295.1 Galactobacter sp. | reverse complement strand
CCGGCCGCGGCGGGGGCAAACCGGTTCGCGGAACCGATCACGACGGTGGCGAAGACGTACTTGGGGTTCCCACGCCCGAACTCGGCGGAATTGGACGGGGGAGTGGGCGGGGGGCCGGGGCCGCGAACATGCGGGACGGAACGGTGATCGGTGCCGGAGACCTCGTCCAACGGGGACTCGTGGGGAACTACATCCTCTTCGACCGGCCCTGGTGTGGGCTCCGGTAGCGGCCCCACGGGACGCTCAGGCTGTTCCAGCTGGGTGGGCTGCGGCTGGTCCGCGGGCTCCGCTGGGCTGTCTTCCAGCGACGCATCGATGCTGTAGGCGCACTGCACCGGATGGCCGAAAGCATCCGTCAAGGCCTGCGTCAGTGGTTCCTTGATCTGGTTCTCCAAGATCTGGCGATGCATGGTGCTCGGGACGGCCAACAGCAGAGTGGATTCCATCAGGCCGAGTGGGTGAGCTGAGGAAACGAAGCCACGCTGACGGGGTGTGACTCGATGATCCTGTTCCAAGGTGCGCTGCACCTGAAGCCAGGCCCTGTCCACACTGTGGGATAGTTCTGCGTTCACCGGTGCCTCTTGTCCTGCTCGTCATGCCGCGATCTGGCCGTGGCGAGTCAATTCGTGAAAGAAGTTGCCGTCGTCACGACGCGGTCCCCGGCGCGAGTCGAACAGGGGACACGGACACCTACGGTACCCGGTATCAACACCTCTTATCCACAGACCTTCTACACATGCTGGGGACAAAAGATGCCCGGAACCGTCGCTATCCCCAAACTTGTCCCCATCTTGTGGATAACTTTGGTGAACAGGGGGTGGACGGTGAGGATCGACAGCGTGCCATCCGGAGCGTGGGCCAAGCCGGCCGTTGGGCCTGCACTTGCCCGTGATCTCGGGCGTGGCGTTGCTCACCCGTGTTTGACCGTGATCCCCGGTGTCGTCTACCGTTGACAAGTCTCACCATGCATGGGGCGGGCGTTCGATGCCCGCGAACCCAAGTGCGGAAAGAGGCCAGGACCACCACATGGTGGACGCATCCATCCCGTTGAAGCCCCGGGTCATCCGGTGGCCACCCGTGACGGGCGATGCCCCACGAGAACGATGTCAATGGAGTGTGAACCGTGAGCAAGCGGACCTACCAGCCCAATAACCGCCGTCGTGCCAAGAAGCACGGCTTCCGTCTGCGTATGCGTACCCGTGCAGGCCGTGCGATTCTCTCGACCCGTCGCACCAAGGGTCGCAAGGCGCTCTCCGCCTGAGTCGCTGAACCGACCTGGTCGACGAGGTCGCTCGAGGCATGTTGCCGCGTATCCACCGTCTCAGCGACGGACGCGAGCTGAACACCACAGCGCGTTCCGGCACCCGTGCAGGGTGCCGGAACTTCGTCGTATCTACAGTCGTTCAACCTGTTGGGGCCACAGGGCCCAGCCGATTCGGTTTCATAGTTTCGAAACAGGTGGGGAATGCCGTGACGCGCAACGTCGTCAAGCGCCGACTTCGTGAGATCGCCTGGAAGGTGATCACTGCCGAGCATCGCAACGGAATCGACGTGGTGATCAGGGCCCTGCCCAGCGCAGCCTCTGCGGATTACGCGAAGTTGGATCGAGATCTTCACAAGTGTCTGAGGCGAGGTCTGGCTGGTTCAGGCACGTGAAGCCCGACCATAACGAGGTACATGGGATTCAAGGCCCGGATCTGCTTGAACAACTCGGTCCTGCGCCGATCCTGCCGGCCGATCAGGTACCACCTACCCCCTGGTGGCGGTACGTGGTCGACATTCCTCGGTATGCCGTGATCGGGTTCCTCAAGTTGTACCGGCTGGTGATCTCACCGATCTACGGTCAGGTCTGCGGATACTTCCCCAGCTGCTCCGCCTATGGGTTGGAAGCAGTCACGGTCCATGGAGTCCTCAAGGGCGGGTGGCTGACCACCCGTCGGATCCTGCGCTGCAACCCTTGGTCACAGGGTGGGATCGATCCGGTTCCCCCAGGCAAGCGGATTTGGCCTGAAGGCCGAGCACCCAGAATCATTGAACTGAATCACCCTCCTCTGCCAGAGGAGTAGATCCCCACTTCTGGGGACCACCGACGATCACGGCAGCCGCCGTTCAACGCCTGTACAAGGAGCAAACGAGACACCATGGGCTTCATCGATACGATCCTGACCCCCTTCAAGTGGGTGATGTCCTGGCTCCTGTACATCTTCCACGAGCTGTTCAGCATCATCGGGCTCGACCCGGATTCAGGCTGGACCTGGGCGCTGTCCATCGTGTTCGTGACCGTGGTGGTGCGTGCAGCCCTGATCCCGCTCTTCACCCGTCAGATCCGTGCGCAGCGCGCCATGCAGGCACTCCAGCCTGAACTGAAGAAGCTCCAGGCAAAGTACAAGGGCAAGAAGGACCAGCTCTCGCAGCAGGCCATGTTGGCCGAGCAGCGTGCCTTGTTCAAGAAGAACAACACCGGCATGTTCTCCTCCTGCCTGCCGCTGCTGGTACAGATGCCGTTCTTCTTCTCCTTGTACCGCGTGCTCTTCACCGCTTCGAAGGCCAGCGACAACGGCGAATCCATCGCGGCCTTGTCCGCAGCACGCGTCCGGAGCTTCGACAACTCGTCGATCTTCTCGGCGAAGCTTTCCGACACCTTCCTGGGCCAGTTCAATGGGTCCGGCGGTGTCAACGCTGCTGTTCTGGTGGTCTCCGTGGTGATGATCCTGGCCATGACCGCTTCGCAGTTCTTCACTCAGCGGCACCTCATGACCAAGAACATGTCTCCCGCAGCACAGCAGGGCCCCTTCGCCCAGCAGCAGAAGCTCATGCTCTACGTGCTGCCTCTTGTCTTCGGTATCGGTGGCATCAACTTCCCCATCGGCCTGCTGATCTACTGGACGGCCACCAACGTCTGGACCCTGGGCCAGCAGATGTGGGTCATCCGGCACAATCCGACTCCGGGCTCGCTCGCAGAGAAGGAACTCAACATCCGCCGGGCCGCCAAGGGTCTGCCTCCTGTGGGCAAGACCAAGGAGGCCGCCGCCAAGGAAGCTGAGGAAGCCAAGAAGCTGGAGGAGCAGAAGGGCCAGCGTCAGCAGCCGCAGCGAAAGAACCGGAGGAAGAAGTGACTCAGGAGAACCAGGAACTGGACCCCAACGAGGCCGCGACGGTGGAGCCTGCCGAGCCCACAGAAACTCAGGCAGAGCCCAAGGAGGAAGCTCAGAGCGACCTCGACAGTGAGGGCGATGCTGCAGCGGACTATCTCGAGGAACTACTCGATATCGCCGATCTTGACGGCGACATCGACATCGAGGTCAAGGGTGGTCGCGTCTACCTGTCCGTCACTGCGGAGGAGGGCGACGAAGCCGGACTCGAGTCCCTGGTCGGCGACGACGGAGCCACGTTGGACGCCCTGCAGGATCTGACCCGCCTTGCAGCTCTGGCTGCCACCGGCGAGCGTTCGCGTGTCATCATCGACATCGCGGGGCACCGTTCCCGCCGCGGCGAACGCCTCGCGTCACTGGTCGAGTCTGCTGTTCAGACGGTCAGGGAGACCAATGAGCCCAAGCACCTGGGTCCGATGACGCCGTATGAGCGCAAGCAGGTTCATGACCTGGTGGCTGAGGCAGGACTGGGTTCGGACTCGGAAGGCGAGGGTTCTCGCCGCCACGTCGTGGTGCGTCCCGGAGCCTGATGCATGAATCAGCAGGACAGCACGCTTCGTCCGGGAGAGGGCCCGGAGGGGCCACGCATCGACGCCTCAGCGGTCGCCATCGCCCCTGAGGACGCGCCCCGCCCATCGAGCACCGAACTCGAAGCGGTGCAGCATTACTTCGGTGACAGGGCCGAGTCGGCGCAACGCTACGTTGGACACCTCGTGTCCACGGGGATCGAGTGGGGCCTCATCGGGCCACGGGAGATCCCCCGCATCTGGAGCCGGCACGTCCTGAACTGTGCGGCAGTTGCAGAACTCATCCCGGAGGGCGCACTGGTGGCGGACGTGGGGTCGGGAGCAGGTCTGCCCGGCCTCGTCCTTGCGCTGGCACGTCCAGACCTCATGATGATCCTGGTCGAACCGCTGGAGCGGCGTTGCCAGTGGTTGGACATGGTGGTGGAGGATCTGGGCCTTGGCTCCCGCGTGGACGTGGTCAAGGCTCGTGCTGAGCAGGTCGTGGACACCATCGATGCCGACATCGTCACCGCTCGCGCCGTGAAGGCACTCAAGACCTTGGTTCCGTTGACGCTGCCGCTGGTGCACGGTCACGGAGAACTGCTGGCCCTCAAGGGACGCAGTGCCCAGGAAGAGGTCGAGAAGGCAAGCAAGATCATCCGGAAGTACAAGGGACGCGACGCTGCCGTCCTGACGCTCGGTACCGATGTGCTCGAAGAGCCCACCACAGTGGTTCGCGTCCGCGTTTGATCGATCCCTGCGGTGTTGCAACACCCCTACCCCTTCGCGTGTTCTTGAACCTTGCGCTCGGGCTCGTTCTTGATGGGCTCGAGCAAGCTGACGGCTGCGGGGGATAGACTCGAGATACGCGGGTTTCCTGCCGCGAGGTGATCGGTCCTCGCGGTCCGATAGGACTTTGCAGCGCCACGTACCCAACCCTCAAACCCAACGAAGGATGGCATGAACCAGCACAGCGCCAAGCGCACCGCTGAAACGGTGACAGCAACCATCCCTCACCTGACTCAGCCGCAGACTCGTTACCTGACTGTCAGCAACCAGAAGGGTGGGGTCGGCAAGACCACCACCACGGTCAATCTGGCTGCCGCGCTCGCTGCAGCCGGTTATCAGGTCTTGGTCATCGACATCGACCCGCAGGGAAACGCTTCGACAGCTCTGGGGATCGATCATCATGCCGGCATCGACTCCGTCTACGACGTGCTGATCAACGACCTCCCACTCGAGTCAGTGATCCTGCCGTGCCCCGATATCGACAACCTCTTGGTGGCTCCTGCCACCATCGACCTGGCTGGGGCTGAGGTCGAACTGGTGGCTTTGGTCGCGAGGGAACAGAGGATGAACAGGGCCGTTGCCGCCTACGAGAAGTATCGTGCGGAGGAGGGCCTTCCACGCCTGGATTTCGTATTCATCGATTGCCCGCCCTCGCTCGGGCTGCTGACGGTGAATGCATTCGTAGCTGCCCGAGAGGTACTGATCCCGATCCAGTGCGAGTACTACGCGCTCGAAGGTTTGAGTCAGCTTCTGAACAACATCCAGATGATTCAGAAGCACCTGAACTCGGAGCTCGTGGTCTCCACCATCTTGTTGACCATGTACGACGGCCGAACCAACCTTGCGGCACAGGTTGCGGAAGAGGTGCGTGAGCACTTCCCCGAACAAGTGCTGCACTCGGTCATCCCGCGCAGCGTTCGCGTTTCTGAAGCGCCGTCGTATCAGCAATCGGTCATCACCTACGACGCCTCGTCGACCGGCGCGCTGGCTTATCTAGCTGCCGCCGAAGAGATCGCAGCCAAGACCTCGGTCTGAGGCCGCACGTCGTCCCGTTGAAGATTTTCACGGACTGAAAGTTTTCACGGACCCTGAACAGGATGCTCGTCACTGCGCATGCAGCAAGATCGGCGCGCAAACAGCCACAACCTTCTAGATCAAGGGATTCAAGTTTAAATTCCTCCGACTCATCGCTGGAAGGCCTTCTGGGAACTTGAAGAAGTTGACCTGACCTGGGGTAGGGGCAAAAGGCCCCGAATCCGTCATTACGGCGGCGCCTATTGGCGAGTGAGGTGTCAGAAGCCCTAAGCAAGTTGGTCGGCGCTGGGGGTTTCGCGGAGAAGAAGGCATCGGGTCTGTCTCTCCATCCTGCACACATCTTGTGCTTGACTGACCCATGGCTCGAAAGACTTCTTGCCTCAACCGCTCTTTCCGTCGATCTTCCGTGCTCATGCCGTGGCTTCGAATTAGTGGGTACCCCAGCTCGGAGACGGTGCTCCGAGGTCCCATCGCTCAAACGAGGGGATTCCCCAGCCCTTGTTGCCGGACCCTTGCTGCCGGACCCTTGCTGCCCGGCCGTGGCTGCCCGGCCGTGGCTGCCCGGCCCTGGCTGCCCGGCCCTGGCTGGGGCTGCTTGAGCTACCCCAATGATGGCCCGTTGCTGAACGATGCAGGAGTGGGCGCATCCGAAGCCCATCCCGGACCGCAAGAATCGTCGACCTCTCTGGAGCTTCGGGTGCCGCACATGAGACGTCTACGGCCGCGTAGGGCGTGATGTGAAGGCCTAGGACAAGCGTCGGTCCCAGCGTCGTGTTGGCCGTGTTCGCTTCAAATCCGCTGACTCGTACGCTGGCCCTGGTTTCTGCGGCCTGGCTTGGTGCAAGTCGCCGCTGTCAGCTGCTAGATGCTGGTCTGTGTGTAGCGGAGCAGGTGGTGTTAGTTCCCTGTCGCCGCATCGCTGATATCGACTCGGCCCGTGCGTTGTCTGTCCATAACACCGACTGCAGAAGCTGTTGTCCTCAGGAGCTCCGCGCCGACTCCCGGTCCGCCCCTCTGAAGCCCTCGTTTTCGAGCCGACGACGGTCCGTGGCGCGTCTCAAGGGTTGTCACCAGGCCCTGTTCACAACTTTTGGTCCACTTGTGGATAAGTGGGGACACTGTGTGGATATCATGGCTGAAGTACCCCAAGAACGTTGAGTTTCCGCGGGATTTCGGAGATCTGGTCTGGAGGATGAACTGTGGACATCGATCTGTCACTTGTGGATAGTTCCATTCCGGTGGTCGTCAGATCTGCTGATCCACGCCACGTTCCACGTGAAACATTCGTACGGAATCTTCGGTTGGACCGCGTTCTGGAGCGCGACCGGGAGGAACACGTCAAAGCCACCAGCTGAGAACCGTGCCAGGCGGGTTTCGGCTGATCAGTTCGTTTCACGTGGAACGCCACGGCGATGGATCTGACGGCCGGCACTGATGGAGCCGGGAAGTCGACTTGGCCCTGCCGTTTCACGTGAAACATGGCTTGGGGACCACAAGCCGTCAAGACGGCACGTGTTTGCTTCGACGAATCTGCGGCTAGTCAGCGGTAGAGGCTTCACGTGGCACCAGAGGCGCAGATGAGAAGCAAAGCTTCGCGGCCGAACGCTTGGCGGTGAAACGCGGTGTGCCAGACATCGATGTTTCACGTGGAACAGTGGTCATCGCCTAGGACACAGGTAGTTGCAGCGCTTCGCCCTGATAATGGAACACCATCCGTGGCAGCCTCACATGCCGAGGTGCTCATCGGCATGCCTTGGTTAGTCCCCTTGGAGCATTTCATCGGCTTCGGCGTCGGCATCATCATCGGGGACGGCTGGCCTTCAACAGCCACGCTCACCGATCGGATGGTGGAACCGGGCCTGAGCAGAAGAGGATCTCGTTCGGCCGATGGGAGGAAGGGTGCAGGCTTCCCATGGGGCCGGTACCGAGCTGGGGTGCGCTCGGTGCTCCGGTGTCTAGAACTAGGGCTGTAGTGCCTAGAACTGGGTGGAGCAGGTGGTATAGGGGTGCAGTGCATAGGGCTACCACTTCGACAGGATTTCGTTTGGTCAGGTCGAGCGCGTTCAGACGCTCCGAACAACGGCTGTATCGGTGGCGCCGTCCGTGGCGTCAGGGTCCGAGTCAAGGCCTGGAGCGCCGGCATGTTCCATGGGAAGATTACGACACCGACGCAAGCCTGCCTGATCCCTGCAACTTAGGGTGGCTGAAGATACCTACAGAAGCGCGACCTGGGTATGTTTCACGTGAAACGAGCTTCATGCCTAAGGCTGGGGACGTAACCGCTGGCCGCAACAGAACCTGGAACCTTGTTGAGCTTCCGGGCCCGTTTCACGTGAAACGCGGGTTTATCAGTCCGTTCAGAACGGGATCGTCTGGCACGGAAGTTACACGCATGTGGTTGGGCTTCCCGGCCTGTTTCACGTGAAACAACGGGCATACCCGATCGGTGAGGACGGGATCGTCTGCCGCGCCAAAAAACTCTCTCGTTATCGGTCCTACGGCTCGGTTTCACGTGAAACAAGGGCCTGCCAACTCTGGTAGGTAGGAGGTGATGACTGAGGCTGAAGGCGACTACGATGGACCTAGTAGACGAACACTGGGGAAGGGTTCACATGGCAGAGAAACGTCGAGGGCTTGGCAGGGGATTGGGTGCGCTCATAGCGAGCGGACCCGTCGATGCTCCAGAAGCCGCTGCAGAGCCCAAGGATCCGGCGACGTCGGTGCCCAGAACTCAGCGGAAGGCAGCCAGTACTCCGCAAGAGCCACAGAAGGCCTCTGAGGGCCCTGATAAGGCCACGAAGACCTCTTCTAAGCCCGCAACGAAGAAGCGCGCCAGTACGGCCAGGAAGTCCGTCAGCGCGGCATCAGCCAGCGATCCGAGTAGCCCCACGGAATCCTCGCGCACCAAGCAGCCTGAGGCGGCCGCGCCGGCCAGGCGCTCCCGGCCATCCGATATGTTCTTTACCTCTACGGTTCCCGCAGACGACCGCATCGCAAACAAATCGAACTCTGCTGACACGAAAACGAAGCGGAACGAGCAGGTTCATCGTAGATCCGTCCCAGATGTACTTGGTGCTTCGGCACGTGCCCGGTCGGCAGCCTCTGCAGTCACCTCGGCTTCAGCTCCATCCTCTACATCTGCACAAACTCCGTCGATATCAGTTGATGTGGACGGGAACGTCGCTTCTCCTGACGGCCTGGTAGCCGTTCCTGGGACGACCTTCGCTGAGATCGAGACGGATCAGATCCATCCCAATCGGAAGCAGCCTCGCCAGGTGTTCGATGAAGATGAGCTCGATGAGCTTGTCACCTCCATCAAGGAGGTGGGTCTGCTCCAGCCCATCGTGGTCAGGACATCGCACGAGGCAGACGGCCCCAAGTATGAGTTGGTCATGGGAGAGCGGCGCTGGAGGGCCACTCAGGCCGCAGGTCTAAGCCGGATTCCGGCGATCATTCGTGAGACGGAAGACGGCGATCTCCTCAGGGATGCGCTGCTGGAGAACCTTCATCGGTCTCAACTCAATCCGCTTGAGGAAGCGGCTGCATATCAACAGCTCATGGATGAGTTCGCGTGTACGCAGGATGAGTTGTCTGCCCGGATCGGCCGTAGTCGGCCTCAGATCAGCAACACGATCCGTCTACTACGTTTGCCGGCACTTGTTCAACGTCGCGTGGCTGCGGGAGTCCTCTCGGCCGGTCATGCCCGCGCACTGCTCACCGTGGAGGACCCAGAGTCCCTCGAGAAGCTTGCGCAGCGGGTGGTGAACGAGGGCCTGTCCGTGAGAGCGACGGAAGAGGCAGCCTCCCTGTTACGTGGCGAGAAGCCTCAGACCAAGGGGCGGAGGCGGCAGGAGCCTCAACGCCATGAGCGCCTGGATCATCTGGCCAACAGTCTGCAGGATCGTCTGGACACCAATGTGAAGATCACGTTGGGCGCTCGGAAGGGCAAGGTCCAGATCGAATTCGCTTCGGTCGAGGATCTGGACCGCATCATGAACCTCATCGGCCAGGAGCAGTAATCCTATTGGCAGTCATCCTGTCGACAGTAGTCCTGCCAGCAGTTGACGCGTTCGCTATAGATTCCCGCCTGTGAGTGAGCGGCGCATTTAGTTGCATCCTACGAAGCGCCCGTTTTGTCTGTGGTTGATACTTCCATGCCTCACCGGACCACGAGTGCTGGTGTGGCTGAGCAGGGATGTGGTTCGTGGTTCTGCCGTACGCTCAGTTCGAGTCCGCGGAAGGATAGGCAGCAAGGGACTCGCATGAGTAGTTGAGAGGGTCGTGTTTCACGTGAAACACGACCCTCTTGTTCGTTTAGTTCCCCTAGCTTGCCGTCGCGAACCAGCAGCTCTGGAGCATCTCGACGGCGTCGCTGTGGTGGCGGAGTGCATGCGCTCGCATGAACCACGCCAATGCACCTACCGTCGTCCGGCCACCGACTGCAAGAGATAATTCTACTTGAATCCATTGATATTCAATCTTGCTCTACCCGTCTCTAGGCAAAGCAAGAGCCGCGCTCAGGATGTCCTGAACGCGGCTCTGCGGGATTCCGTTGAACCCCTGGTGAGCGTCCCCTCGCTGCGGTCTGTGACGCTCGCGCGGCATGGGGAAAGCTGTTGGACTCAGCCGAGGTAGTCGGCGAACTCCTTCTCGATGACCTGCTTGGGCTTGGCGCCGATGGAGGTCGCGACTTTCTCGCCGTCCTTGAACACGAAGACGGCAGGAATGGAGGTGATGCCGTACTTGGCGGCGATGCCCTGGTTCTCGTCCACGTTGACCTTCACGACCTTGACGGATTCGTGCTCGTCGGCGATCTGGTCCAGGATCGGGCTCAGCATGCGGCAGGGGCCGCACCACTCTGCCCAGAACTCCACGATGACGGGCTTGTCCGACTGAAGGACGTCCGCGTCGAAGGATGCGTCGGTGACTGCTTCTACGTTGCTCATGTGTTGACTCCTTGTTCTACAGGCTCAGGTACCCGGCGGATACCAGATGAAAGTTGTTCGGTATGCGGTTCCACGATGTCGACAGCCGACGTCGGATCAGGCGACCCCAAGAACCACGATGTGGCGCCATGTGGTCATCGCCGGTGTCGTCCTTTGAATCAGGCGCCTACGGCCTCGACAGCGGCTTCCAGGTTGGCCAGGTGGTGTTCAACGTCCAGGGCGGCCACGCAGCCGGAGGCGGCAGCCGTGACGGCCTGGCGATAGGTGGGATCCAGGACGTCGCCTGCAGCGAAGACACCGGGGATGCTGGTGCGCGAGGAGCGGCCGTCAACGGCGATGGTGCCGTCGTCGGTCAGGTCCAGCTGGTCCTTGATCAGGCCGGTGCGAGGATCATTACCGATGGCAACGAACACGCCGGTGACGTTCAGCTCTCGGGTCTCGCCCGTGACGAGATCCTTGAGGCGCAGGCCCGTGACCTTCTCATCGCCGAGGATCTCGTCGACGCCGCTGTTCCAGACGAACTCGATCTTGGGATGCGCCAGTGCACGGTCGGCCATGATCTTGGAGGCGCGCAGCGTGTCGCGGCGGTGAACCACGGTGACCTTGGACGCGAACTTGGTGAGGAACAGAGCCTCTTCCATAGCGGAGTCGCCGCCACCGATGACGGCGATTTCCTGTTCACGGAAGAAGAAGCCGTCGCAGGTGGCGCACCAACTCACTCCGTGACCGGAAAGGCGCTGTTCGCTGTCCAATCCGAGCTCACGGTAGGCGGAGCCTGTCGAAAGGATGACGGTCTTGCCCAGGTGGATGCTGCCGTCCATGAGGACGACCTTCTTCACCTCACCCTTCAGGTCAACGGCAGTGACGTCGTCGTAGAGCACCTCTGCGCCGAACTTCTCGGCCTGCTGCTGCAGATTGGTCATCAGGTCGGGACCCTGAATGCCCTCAGGGAAGCCGGGGAAGTTCTCCACTTCGGTGGTCTTCATCAGCTCGCCACCGGCATCCACCGAGCCGGCGATGACGAGCGGTGCCAGGTTGGCGCGAGCCGTGTAGATGGCTGCGGTGTACCCGGCGGGTCCTGAACCGATGATGATGACGTCGCGAACGGCGTCGGCGCTTGGCTGGGTCACTGTGGAACCTTTGTCCTCTGTGGGCCGCTCGGATGCGGTCCCTGGTTGATAAGTGGAATCAATGGGGGATAACCGCGTTTCGTCGCCAGGTATTCCCGTACCTACCGATGGCGGCCGACTGCGGCCCTGCGGAGCGCGCGGGGCGGAACCGGTGGGAGCGCTTACTTGACCTTGATCTCCGCGACCTGGAAACCGTACGGGTAGGTGGAGGCGCCGCTGGCCAGACGTGGCAGCTCCGTGATGGAGATGTACACGTACTTACCCTTGGCGGCGTCTGATCCGGAACCGAGGTCCGCGGAGAGGGTGGGACCGGAGAAGGATCCGGAGAAGCGCTCATCAGCCGCGTCGGGATCCTCGGAGTCGCCGACCAGCACCTGAACCTTGCCGCCGGTACCGTTGAGGCCACTCAAGTCCACGGAGCTGATGTCCGCGTCTTCCTTGAGCTGCACCTGCAGCACCAGCCGGTCTGCCAAGCCGCCGAACACGGCGGACTTGTAGGAGAAGGTCTTGTAGACCGTGGATTCCTCACCGTCGATCGCATTGGCGATGTCCGTGTCGTTGTTGGGGTTCATGGACGTATCCGGCGCGGCCTTGGAGATGTTCTCCACCGTGGGCTTCACCTTGGGTTCCTTGGTGGCCTTGTCCGACTCGTCGTCCTTGTTATCTCCCTTGTCCGTCTGAGCGGGCTGGCTCTGGGTGGGCTTCGGGTCCGCCGTGGGCTTCGGGTCATCGGACTTGGTCAGGAACTGGACGGCGAACACGACGCCAACCACCAGGACCAGCACCAGGACCAAACCCACGATCAGGCGCACCACGCGGTTGCTGCCCTCTTCGTTGCCTGCGGCGGCCACGAATTCGGTATTGGCGGGGCGAGCGGCTGCCGCAGCAGCCTCACGTGGGAAACGGGACCCGCCCGCGGCCGCAGCGGTCTCGGCCGTGCGCGGTGCGCTTTCGTCCGCAGCGGCGGGAACTGTCGCTGCCGGTAGTTCGGTGACCGGCGGCTGGGAGTGCGCCGCGTCGTCGGGCACAGAGGTCTCGCCATTGCCGGCGGCGTCGCGACCTGGGTAGGACTTGGCGGCCTCGGAGGCCGCCATGGGCTGAGCAGCGATGGGGCCGGTGGACGGTCCGAGATCCTGCCTGGCCTGATCGGGGCTCACCGCGGGCGGGACCTGCTCCTGCTCACCGGTGGGCTCGATGTCTTCCTGCTGGCGCTTGCGGCGGCCGAAGAGGCGGCGCTTGGAGGACTCCTGAGCCAACTCTTCGTAGTACTCGGCGTCATCGCCATAGACCTGCGGTTCCATGGGACGCGGTTCGCCGAAGATTTCCTGACCGAGCGTGTCCGTCTGGAACGGCTCGATGTAGGGCGCATCGGACTCGACGGCCAGATCAAGAAGATCGGGTGCGTCGACGGTGTTGGTGATCAGGTAGGTGGAGTCTCCCTGCAAACCGAGGTCCAGCACCTGTACGCCGGACGGACGCGTCCCCATGGCGACCTCCCGCGCTGAAACGGCTACACGGGTCGCGTTGGCGGGGGCGGCAACGAGGATGCTCACGGCGCGGTTGAGTACCTGGTCGGTGCCGTCGAAGACGACATCACCCTCGGCGGTGGAGACGACCTCACCGGTGACGAGGTAACGACCTCCCAGGATGGAACCGGTGGTGATCTCGTGTGACACGTGGAGACTCCTAGCGACAGTGGTTGGACTCAAAGATGCCTGGGCCCGGATCCATGCTACCGGCGTCCACCCGGGATTCGGCGAGCCAACGGGCCCAAGAAGTCGGCGAGTTCACTGACGCGCGCCATTCGCAGCAACACCAGGAAGCAGACACCCATGGCGCCCCCGGCAGCCAGGATGGACAGGATCGCGGGGACGTAGCCGCTCCAAGCGAACCCGAAGCTGTAGCCACCCATGAGCCAGAGCACCCCGGCGCCCACCACTCCGGAGAGCACACCGAGCCAGCCCACCCGGACATAGGTGTCCATCACACGCCGAGCTCCGTAGTCGCCGAAGCGACGTTTGACGCTGGCATGGACCGTGACCGCCTGGAAGATATTCGCTGCCGCGTAGAGCATGGCTATGGCCGGAGCCAGCAGTGGTGGGGGAGTCGTGAAGGAGATGACTACGGCGGTGATGAGCCCGAAGAGCGCAAAGCTGATCTGCAAGAACATGGGTGTCTTGGTGTCCTCCTGCGCATAGAACACGCGCAGGAGGTAGAAGGAATACGACTTGGCAGGCAGGCCGAGCGCGGTCAGCACGATGAGCGTGGCGATGGCCGCTCCGGCCTCGTTCGAGTACGGGCCGGTGCCGCCGAAGAGCCGGCCGATGGGGCCCGCCAGGACCACGAAGCCGACCGTGAAGAACATGATCGGGATCGCGGTGGTGCGTAGTCCGCGGGAGACCAGCGGTCCCACGTCTTGACGGCGGCCGTCCGCGAAGGCCTTGGACAGTTCGTTGAACATGACCGTGGCCAGCGACAGCGCGAAGATCGAGTGCGGCAACACCGTGATCAGCTGTGACTGGTTGAGGGCGGCCTCGCCGGGAACCCGGGCGGCCTCCGACAAGGAGAGGCCGGCGTCGTTGCGGTACGCGGTCGCGGCGGAGACCACGCGGCCGAAGTACAGCGAGGTGAGGTTGCCGACCACCATGGCGGCCAGCGTCCACAGCGCCATGGTGCCGACCTTGCGCAGCCCCATACCGCGCCAGTGGAAGTCGACGTGGAGCCCCAAGCCCATCCGACGAAGGGGGATGAAAAGCACCAGGGCCTGAACCACGATGCCCAAGGTGGCGCCGCCCGCCAGGACCACGGTCTGGGCGGAGGTCCAGGTGCTCAACTGCAGTGCGTGGTCGTTGCGATAGGCGCCGAACATGACCAGGTAGATGCCGATGGTCAGCAGCTGGATGAGGTTGTTGGCCACGGGGGCCCACATGTAGGCGCCGAAGCGACCATGAGCATTGAGGACCTGGCCCGCAACGGCATAGACGCCGTAGAAGAAGATCTGTGGGAGGCACCAATAGCTGAAGATGGTGGCGAGGGTGAGCAGCTCGTCCGGCCACTTGTTCGAGGCCAGCATCCGCATGATCACAGGTGCCAGCAGCGTCAGAATTCCCGTCAACACTGCCATCACGGTGATGGTCAGGGTCATCAGCTTCGACGTGTAGTCCCGGCCCTTGTCCGCGTGCTTGGATGCCTTGATCAGCTGCGGGATCAGGATCACGTTGAAGATGCCGCCGGCCAGCAACATGAAGATGATGTTGGGGATCGTGTTGGCCTTGTCGAAGGCGTCACCCACGCTGGAGGTCGCTCCGATGGCGATCGCGAGGACGAAGGTGCGTAGGAAACCGAGCACGCGGGAAACCATGGTGCCGGAGGCCATGAGGGCCACGGCTTTGGAACGCCGCGCGGACTGGTTTTCGGTGGCCGCCCCCTGCTCCTGGTCCCCCTCGGGGCGCTCCTCGAGCATGACCTCGATGGCCGGATTGGCGGAGGTGGCAGGGTCTGCGGCCAGGAAGAAGTTCTCTGGGGCTGCGGCCGTGTCCAGCAGCACGCGTGGGGCCTGTTGACCGGCACGTCCGCGTGGCACACGGGGGACAGGGTGTGCGTCGGGGGTCTGTTGCTGATTCTGGGGAGACGGCGTTTCTTCAGTGCCCGACGACGCGGCGCCGGGCGCCGCAGGCCACGCGCCGGGGCGCGGGACCTCACCGGTAGCCGGGTCTGAGGTCACCCGCTTCCCCGTCCAGGGATTGATCTTGCGCGGGGCGTCGCTGGACCGGTCAGATGCCATGCGTGACGATGACCTCCCGGGCCAGGTTCGCTATACGTCGTTCATTGGGGAAAGAGAGCCGCTTGGGCAATTGCGCCAGCGGCACCCACGCAACGTCCACCGCCTCATGGTCCGGATCCTTCTCCGTGGTGAGTTCACCGCCGGTGGCGATCATCAGGAAGTGATGAACGGTCTTGTGGACGCGGTACTGCGGAACACTGAACCAGTAGTCGATGCTGCCGAGTTTCGCGACGATCTGACCGCGGATCCCCGTCTCTTCCTCGACCTCTCGGATGGCGGCCTCGTTGTGGTTCTCCTGACCCTCCGGGTGACCCTTGGGCAGGCACCATTCCAGCCGACCGCCCCGGTTGTACCGGGCGATGATGGCCACCGAGGCGTCGTCCGAGTTGGGGTCGATGACGATGCCGCCCGCCGAGACCTCATCCACAGTGGGGACGGAAGACAGCTGGGAAGCCTGGCTCAATCTACTGGCGGGGGTATGCCGTCCAGCCGCGCGGGACCGCTGCCACGCAAGCGCCGCTGTGAGCGGCGTGCGTTTGCGCGGATCGGGGGCGGACTGGTTCATGCGTTCAACTGTAGTCGGTGAGACGGCGGCCACCGGAAAGCCCACGTGTGGCCTGTCATCTGGGATGATGAACCCCGTGAACTCTCCGTCCATCCATGTACCCGCTCTGCCCGGGGACCTGCCTGCAGTTGCACTCGAACTGGGAACGCGGTTCCAAGAGCACGGACACGAGCTGAGCCTGGTGGGTGGTCCGGTGCGGGACCTCTTCCTTGGACGCCCCGCACTTGACCTGGACTTCACGACGTCGGCTTCCCCGGATCAGATCCTGGATGTGGTCAAGGGCTGGGCCGAAGCCACGTGGGATGTGGGCCGAGACTTCGGAACCATTGCTCTGCGCCGTGGCGACGATCAGATCGAGATCACCACGTATCGGGCCGACGTCTACGACGAGGATTCCCGTAAGCCCCATGTGCGCTTCGGTACGGAACTCCCGGCGGATCTGGCCCGCCGGGACTTCACGGTCAATGCGATGGCCGTGCGGCTGCCGTCCGGGGAACTGGTGGATCCGCACGGTGGGCGCGAGGACCTCAGCGCAGGGGTGCTGCGCACACCGTCCGGGCCGGAGATCTCCTTCTCCGACGATCCACTCCGGATGATGCGCGCCGCCCGTTTCGTCTCCCAGCTGGGCTTCGACGTGGCCCCCGAGGAATGGGCCGCGATGGAGACCATGGCCTCACGCATCGCGATCGTCTCCGCCGAACGCGTTCGTGACGAGCTGACCAAGCTCATGCTCGGGGCCGACCCAGCTCGGGGTATCGAGGTGCTGGTGAGCACCGGATTGGCTTCACTCATCCTTCCGGAAGTGGCCCAGCTGCGGCTCGAGGTGGACGAACACCACCGGCACAAGGACGTCTACGAGCACTCGCTGACGGTGTTGAGGCAGGCCATCGGACGGGAGGCTGCCCGGTCCGACGATGCCGCCGCTGAGGCTTCCCCAGCCTCGGCGACGCCGGAGGCGGAAGCCGGGGACGCGTCGTCGGGCACTGAGAATCCCCAGCCCGTGGTGGGACCGGACCTGGTGCTGCGGTGGGCGGCCCTGCTGCATGACATCGGGAAGCCGGCCACGCGGCGTTTCGAGGGTGGCGGGTCGGTCACCTTCCGGCATCACGAGGCCGTGGGCGCCAAGCTGGCGCGTAAGCGGTTGCGCGCGCTGCGCTACGACAACGACACCGTGAAGGCCGTGGCTCGGCTCGTGGAACTGCATATGCGCTTCTACGGATACGCGGATGCAGGCTGGTCCGACTCGGCCGTGCGGCGCTATGTCACCGACGCCGGTCCCTTGCTGTCTCGGCTGCACCTGCTCACGCGCTCCGACGTGACCACGCGCAACAAGCGCAAGGCTGACCGGCTGGACTTCGCCTATGACGATCTGGAGCAGCGCATCGCTGACCTCACCGCCAAGGAGGAGCTGGATTCCATCCGGCCTGACTTGAACGGCAAGGAGATCATGGACGAGCTCGGTATCGCTCCGGGTCCGTTGGTGGGGCGCGCGTACTCCTATCTGTTGGAGCGGCGCCTTGACCGCGGGCCCGTGGAGCGGGATGCCGCGGTGGCCGAGCTTCGTGCATGGTGGGCTGAACAGCCGGAGGCGCAGGACAACTAGGAGCCGCAACTCCATTCCTACAGATGGTGAGTGCCGTTCGGCGTGAATCGATGCGATTCCACGCCGAACGGCACTCAAATTTTGTCCCGCAAACGGGTTGTACGCTCCGGCGCGGCCTGCTAGGCTCCTTATGTGATCGAGAGTTCCCAATGGGAATGAGTGGTCGCAACCGACAACTTCAGCCCGGTTCTTCGATGCGCACCTCACGGTGTCGACATGAGAACCCCGATGTCCACACGTGAAGGAGGTGGGAAAAATGATGAACAACCTGATTCGTGCCAACGCCACTGGCGTGACGCGGTGCAGTCTGCCCGTATTCAACGTGCCGGCAGGCAATCTGGTCGCCGCGCCCCGTCTGCGCTCAGCTCATCCCTCCCACCTCTTCTTCGTGTCCAGTTCCCGGTAGCAATCCGGTAGAGCACACGGGACCTGCTCGGTCCTTCGAAGTCGAGGTGGGGGACGCCCCCTGAAACACCTCGAACTTCCAAGGATGCAAAGCGTCATGTCCCGCTCCGTCCACCCGGACCACAACACACACTCCCAGCACGCCACGGCTGTGCATCCCACGCGCTCCTGGCGTAGTGGGGAACCGATCACACGCGGCGGAGAATTCATCTTCGCCGGCCCCGAGGTACTCGTTCCCAGGCAGGAACCGAGCGCCGCACGGGGAGTCACCCTCAGCACCGAAGGGGGTGAACACCTATGAAGCGTCATTCGAAGCGTCGCGGCCTGCCGCGGCACAGCGGCCGGGTTTTCATGCCCGGATCCGATGAGAACGCCCCCGGGCAGCGCGAATCCCGCGCGGAGGCGTTGGAGCGTCTCCGCATGGAGACGGAGGCGAACCTCTTGATGCACCGCCCCATCCGGTGACCGACTCTGTCCACTCGACGGGAAATGAACTCGAGTGAGTCAGCGGGTTGAGTTGAGCTCAGCCCGGTACAAGGCCCGGAACAAGGGAAGCCGAGGGGGGTTCGTGTGGGGCCGAGCGTTTCAACGCTCGGCCCCCCCCGTCGGTTCCGGGGTGCGATGTGGTGTCCCGCGGCGTTGTGTGCCGCGGCGTTTGCCGGTCGGGCGGGGCGTG
>NZ_JALAGT010000114.1 GCF_022712295.1 Galactobacter sp. | reverse complement strand
CCCCCTCCCCCCCCCCCCCCCTTCCCCCCCCCGTCCCTCGCCCCCACCCTGCGCGTGTTCGGTGGGGGGGCGCTTGGGGGGGCCCCCCCCCGTGGTGGGGGGCGCCCCCCGACTGCGTTCGCTGGGTTCCATGTCCGACGGCCGGTGGCGGGGTCCGCGCAGGCGTCACCCCGCGTCGTCGGGCCTCGGGACGCCGAAGTTGGGGTTTCATCCAGTTCCTGACGGTAGCGTGAGAGGCTGGAAGCGGACGGCAGCATCACCTTGGGGAGGAAACATCCATGAGCTCGGGACCTGGAGACTTCAGTGTGGTCAACGGTGACGCGGCGGATCCGCAGGATGCGGAGACCGCCCTGCTGCTGGCGGATGCGCAGGACAACGGCTTTCGTGCCATGGAAACCCTCCTGAAGGGGCTTGCGCTGGTGGGGGAGGACGAGGTCCTGGAGTACCGGATCCGGATGCGCATCGTGGCCCGTGCTGGGGAAATTGGCGACGTCGACGAGACGCTGACCAATTTCGACTGGTGTGTGCACCACAACGACCTGGATCCCGCACGGTTCCCGACCCAGATCGATGACGAGGACCTGCTGCAGTTCTACACCTGGGTCCCTGCCATCCTGATGGATTTGGCAGACGTGCCCAGAGAGCGGGTGCTGCAGTCCCTGGACGCCATGGAGCAACGTTGGTTGCGGGAGGGCATGGGACTCTCCATGGTGCTTGAGGAGCGCTTCGTGGAGGCGTTCCGATCCGGGCGGCCGGAGCAGGCCCAGGAGTACCTCGATGCCATCGCCCAGGAATCCGGCGACGCTGCCTCGTGCGCAACCTGCCTGCAGGCCGAACGCGTGGAGTTCCTGCTTGACCAGGGGAAGGAGACCGAGGCGTTGGAGGCCTTCGACGCCCTGATCGAATCCGAGGAGTCCTGCGACCGTGAGCCGGAGGCCGTGATGGGGCGTGTGCTCCTGCCCCTCCTGCGGGCGGACCGTTCCGACGACGCGGTGAAGGCGCACTGGCTGGGTTACCAACTGGTGCGTCATGACGCGAGGATGCTGCCGACCATCGCTCAGCACGTGGAATTCTGCGCCGTCACGGGGAACACGGGCCGGGCCATGGTGTTGCTTCAACGCCACCTGGTGGACCTGGGAGCGGACCGTACCGATGGCTTCCAGTTCCAGTCGTTGCTCTCCATCGGTTCCGCCTGCGAGGCACTCGCGTTGCAGGAGGGGACCTCGGGGCCGGTGCAGGTCGACCCGCACGTGACGGGGGAACTGCTGGGCATGGGGGAGGACCTCCCCACGGTCGACACGCTGGCGCAGGCCGCCCGTCGGCGCACGCGAGAGCTGGCACGGGAATTCGACCGCCGCAACGGCACCGACCGATACTCGCGATTGGTCCGCGAGGCCAACGCGAGGGTGTTGGACACCTACCCGGTCAACGTCGGGAGTGTGGAGAGCGTGCACCTGCCGACACCGGGCTGGGGGGAAGACCCCACGGACGTGGACGGCTGGTTGCAAGAGATCGCGTGGGCAGGAACGTCGTCCGAGGACCTCCGGCGCAAGAAGGCGGTCCAGGCCGCGCTCGCCCTCGACCCCACGCCGGAACAGCGGCTCAAGCTCTACTCCATGGTGGCCTCAGCGGCCTACGCCGAAGCCGACCCGCAGACGCTGGAGAACGCCGTGCAGGAGCGGGTGACTGCGTACCGCGAGCTCGGGCTGGAGGTTGCGGCGGACGTCGAGGAGGAACACGGAGTCATGCTCTCCGGTGTCCTGGACGACGAACAGGCGCTGCTGGTCTCTGAGTTGTTGAAGGAGGTGGAGTCCTCGGACGAGGCCAGCGCGAGGCTGCTGGAGGATGTCGCATTGCACCTGCTTCATTCCGGGGAACAGGACGAGTCCTACAAGCTCTACCTGGCCGCGGCTGACGCGGCCCAACGCGCGGGTGACACGGACCTGGTGCGCAGCAGCCTGGTGGGAGCCTGCTGGGCCGTGCCGCTGGAGGCCGAGGACGGGCAGATGCAGGCGCGTCTCCTGGACTCCATCGACGAACTGGGGCCGTGGGCCAATCAGGCCTACGACGTGGGCTATTTGAGGGCTGTGGACCAGCTCGCCGTGCAGCAGGACACGGCCGCAGCGTTGGTCACCGCCACAGAGGCACGCGATCTTGCCTTGGAGCACAGGGCGCTGCAGCCGTTGCTGCAGATCAGCCGTTTCATCGCGGAGCTGCAGGGCCAGTTGGACCAGGACCGTTTGGCCGCGGAGGCGATGCACATCTACGTCCAGGCGGCAGCCCAGATGGGTACCGAGCCGGACGTCATGGCCCGGGTGGAGGAGGGGAAATTCCTCTGCAACGCCGGCCTGAACTACGCCGCCTTGGAGGTCCTGGACGAGACCCGGCGGGTCATGGATCAGCGGGTGGACCACAGCCCGGCGGAGTGGGCCTCCTTGGAACGCTGGAACGGGAACGTGGCCATGGCCTTGGGTTTCATCGGCACGGCCGTTGAGTGTTACGACCGCGCTGTGCAGGCCGGCGAGGTGGCCATCGCGGAGGCTCCCGAGGTGGACGATGCCCAGCAGGCGGCCTTCCTCGGCTGCCAGTCCGCCCGCAGCATCGTGACTCTGGCGGAGCAGACGGGTCATCCGGAGGATGTGCGCAACTTCGGCCAACGCGCGCTGGATCTGGCCGAGGCCATTCAGGAGCACGAGCGCGGTTTGCTGGCCGTGGCCCGGGCCCAGGTGGGCCGCGCGTGGGTTCGGCTCGGGGACGAATCGGGGCTGACGATGCTGCTACAGGCGGAGGAAGAAGCCCGAGCCGACGGTGAGACCTGGTTCGCTGCGGAGTGCTTGGACTCTCGGGGAAGGGCCCTGCTGGAATTGGGTCGAAGCGAGGAGGCGATCCCGCTGCTGTTGAGCGCGGCGGACCAGTTCGACGGCCAGGGGGACCAACTCAACGCCGCCCTGTCCGAGTACGCGGCCGGCGCCACTTTGAAGGATGAGGGGAACAAGGAGGGCGCCTTGTCCATCCTTTCCGGTGCGTTGGAGCGGATCAAGGATCTTGAGCGCAGCAATGCTCGTGCCGCCGTTGCTGGATTGGTCGTGGAATTGCTGGATGACGCCGGCCGCTCGGACGAGGCGGACGGGTTGCGTGGGTTGCTCTGAGGATCAGTCCAGCGGCCAGCTGTGGACCGGCGACCCCTCGTGCATGTGCTTGGAGTAGCCGGCCACCAGGTCCCGTAGTGCGGCCGCACGGTCCAGGCCTGCGGCCTCGCGGGAGTGCAATCCCTGGGTGAGCCATTGCGAGCCCGTCTGTTCGGTGGTGCAGCGTTCACGCAGCACGGACAGGTAGCGCTCGGCCACGTCCGGTTCCACGCCCAGCTCCGACAATCCCTGTTGGGCCAGCGGCAGGAGGTGCCGCAGGATCAGCTCCACCACAGGGATTTCGCCCAGGCCGGGCCAGTACACGGTGGTCTCCAGGCCGTGGCGGGCGCAGCGCAGGAAGTTCTCCGATGCGGAGGAGAACGCCATCCGGGTCCACAGCGGGCGCTCGGCGTTGCGCAGCACGCGGACCAGCCCGAAGAAGAAGGCGGCGTTCGCGACGGTGTCCACCACGGTGGGGCCGGCCGGCAGCAGCCGGTTCTCGATGCGCAGGTGTGGCTGCCCGCCCGAGGGGTCGTAGATGGGACGGTTCCAGCGGTACACGGTGCCGTTGTGCAGCCGTAGTTCGTCCAGGGTCGGAACGCCCTGGACCTGGCGCGCGGGATCGTCGGAGAGCTCCGGTAGCAGCGCGGGGAAGTAGCGCACGTTCTCCTCGAACAGGTCAAGGACCGAGGTGATCCATTTCTCGCCGAACCAGACGCGGGGTCGCACGCCCTGATTGCGCAGTTCTGGAGGCCTGGTGTCGATGGCCTGCTTGAACACCTCGATCCGTGACTCCGCCCAGAGCTGTTTCCCCATGAAGATGGGGGAGTTGGCGGCCAGAGCCACCTGTGGGGCCGCGATCACCTGGGCGGCGTTCCAGGTCGGGGCGAAGTTCTCCGGAGTCACCTGCACGTGCAGTTGCGTGGAGGTGCAGGCCGCCTCTGGAGCGATGTTCTCGGCGTGGAAGCGCAGTCGCTCGGTCCCGGTGATGTCGATCAGGACGTCCTCTCCACGGGCCGCGAGGACCTGGGAGTTGAGCGCCGCGTAGCGTTCCCCGGCCGAGATCCATTCGCCGCTGGTCCCGAAGTCGCGCCCCAACGTGGGCAGGATGCCCGCCATCACGATGCCGGTACCCACGGATTCCGCCCGCGCCTGAGCGGTGTCCAGCTCCTCGCGCAGGTTCTCCTCGAGCTCCAACAAGCCCCGGCCCTGGATGGTCAGTGCCGGGTGGTTGAACTCGATGTTGTACGCGCCGATCTCCGTCTGGAACGCAGGATCCGCAATGGCCTCAAGTACTTCCGCATTGCGCAGGGCAGGATTCTGATCCTGATCCACGAGGTTGAGTTCGAGTTCCAGCCCGATGCTCGAGGCATCGTGGAACACGCCCCGATGAACCAACGTGGCCAGCGAGTCAAGGTGCTCCGCCAACCGCTCACGGTAGAGCCTGCGTTCCTCGCGGCTGAAGTGCTGTGTGCTGACCTCTGCTCCCATGAATGGGGACAGTACAGGCAGGCGAGCCGCCGGCGAAAGGTGAGAACACGTCGTCGGGCATTTTGGCAGGAAACTCCTGTCCGACGGGCCGGCCTCGGGTCTCGCGCGGGCGGCGGCCGCCGTCGGGCACCGGACGCGGAGGCGGCCCCGCACCTGGAAGGTGCGGGACCGCCTCTACGGGAGGTAACCAGGTCAGGGATTGACGATCTTGTTCAGGGACTCGTCATTCTTGTAGGCATCCTTGATGTTCTCCTTGGTCACGAGCACCGGATCCAGGTACTCGGTGGGCACGTCCTTGACCTCGTTGTTGGTCTTGTCCGTGGCCTCCTTGATGTCCTCACCCTTCTGCAGGTCCGTCACCATCTTCACCGTCTGGGTCACCAGGTTGGTGGTGTCCTTGTTGATGGTGGAGTACTGGTTGCCCGCCAGGATGGACTTCAGGGACTCGACCTCGGAGTCCTGACCCGTCACGACCGGAACCTCCTGGCCGGCGTTCTTGGCGGAGACCAGTGCGGCGCGGGCCAGGGTGTCGTTCGGGGAGAGCACGCCGTCCAGGGACTCGCTGCCGTACTTGGCCGAGAGGATGGTGTCCATGCGCGACTGGACGTTCTTGGGGTCCCAACCCTGCGTTGCGACCTTGCTGAACTCCTTCTGACCCGAGAGGATCTTCAGGGTCCCGTCCTTGATCTTGGGCTCGAGCTTGGACATGGCACCCTCGAAGAACGGGGTGGCGTTGGCGTCATCCGGGGAACCGGCCACGAGCTCGATGTTGTACGGTCCGTCACCCTTGCGCTCCTCGAGACCCTGCAACAGGGCGTCACCCTGCAGCTCGCCGACCTTGTAGTTGTCATAGGCGATGTAGTAGTCCACGTTCTTGGAGTTGGTCAGCATGCGGTCGTAAGCGATCACGGTGATGCCCTCGTCCTTGGCGCGCTGCAGCTGCGAGTTGAGCTGCTTGCCGTCCACGGCACCGACGACCAGGACCTTCACACCGGAGGTGATCATGGCGTCGATCTGGTTCTGCTGTTCGGAGGCGCCGTTGTTGGCGAACTGGACGGTGGGCTTGAAGCCAGCGTCCTTGAGGTCCTTGTTGAACAGGTTCTCGGCGAGGACCCAGTTCTCCGAGGTCTTCTGCGGCAGCGAGACGCCGATTTTGGCGTCCGCGGAGAAACCTCCTTTGTCGCCGGAGCCGCCGTCTCCGGAACCGGAATCACCGGAATCGCGGCCGCAGCCGGTCAGGGCCAGGGCCGAGGCCGCAGCGATGGCGGCGAAGCCGCTCAAGAGTTTGCGCTTGCTCATGTTTCTCTCCTTCGAGAAATGATGTAGTCGAGTGACTGGGTGGGTTGGTGGGTCTGTTCGGGGATTACTTGGGCTGGTCGGCCGGCACCGGCGGGATGATGACGCCCGCCTCGGTCTGTTCCGGTGTGGGCCGGTTGCCGTGCATACCCTTCAGCAGCCGGCCGAGGATGGAGGGCTTGCCCTGCTTCTTGCTCCAGACATCGAAGGCCACGGCGACCAGCAGCACCAAGCCCTTGATGATGGAGGTCCAGGCGGTACCGGCGTTCATCAGCTGCAGGCCGTTGTTGAGCACGGCCATGACCAAGCCGCCCACAATGGAGCCGACCACGGTGCCGACGCCGCCGGAGACGGCCGCGCCACCGATGAACACGGAGGCGATGGCGTCCAGCTCCCAGCCGGTACCGTCCAGCGGGCCGGAGGCCTGCGAACGGGCGATGAAGACCATGCCGGCCACGGCGGCCAGGGTGGACATGTTCATCATCACGAAGAAGTCCACGCGCTTGTCGTTGATACCGGAGAGGCGTGCGGCCTGCCGGTTGCCGCCCACCGCGTAGATGGAGCGGCCAGCCACCGTACGGGAGGTGACGAAGTGGTAGATGATCACCAGCACCACGAGAATGATGCCGACCACGGGGAAGGACGTGCCGGGGCGTCCGGTGGCGAAGAGGTAGGTCACGTAGGCGATGACCGCGCAGATCACCACGGTGCGGACCACATCCACCCAGACCGGGACCACGGTGGTACCTGCCTTGTGGGCGCGCTTACGTGTTCGGAACGCGGCCCAGATCAGGTAGAGGATCGCCAGCAGGCCCAACACCAAGGTCGGGTAGTTGTAGGCAGCGTTGTCGCCGCCGTCCGGCATGTACCCGTTGCCGATGACCTGGAAGCCCTCGGGAACCGGGATGGTGTTCTGCTTGCCGATCAGCTGGTTCAGGCCACGGAAGAGCAGCATGCCTGCCAGCGTGGTGATGAACGCGGGAATGCCGACGTAGGCCACCCAGAAGCCCTGCCACGCACCGGCCAGCAGTCCCAGGCCGATGCCGAAAAGGATGCCGCCCCACCAGGGCAGTCCCCATTCCCGCATGGCCATGGCCACGGCAATCCCCACGAAGGCCGCCACCGAACCGACGGAGAGGTCGATGTGGCCCATGATGATCACCATCACCATGCCGATGGCCAGCACCAGCACGTAGGCGTAGCCGTTGACCAGGTTCTGCAGGTTGCCTGAGGTGAGGACGTTCCCTCCGGTGGCGACCTGGAAGAAGATGATCATCGCGACGAGGGCGAAGATCATCCCGAATTGGCGGATGTTGCCGCCGAAGAGCTGCTTGATGGATTTCACTGACGACTTCCTTGACGTATGAATCGAGTCAGGTTGGGTGGCTCAGGCGGCCACGGGACGGGGATGGGCGGAGGTCATCAGGCGCATGAGGTTCTCCTGCGTGGCCTGCTCGCGGGAGACCTCACCGGTGATGGCGCCCTCGAAGAGCGTGTAGATGCGGTCGGAGAGACCCAGCAGCTCGGGCAGTTCCGAGGAGACCACGATGACCGCGTGCCCCTGGTCTGCCAGAGCTTGGATGATCCCGTAGATCTCATATTTGGCGCCCACGTCGATGCCACGCGTGGGCTCGTCCAGGATGAGCACCTCGGGGTCGCTGAAGAGCCACTTGGAGAGCACCACCTTCTGCTGATTGCCTCCGGAGAGGCGGGCCACGCCTTCTTCCACCGAGGGAGCCTTGGTGCGTAGCCGCTGCCGGTACTCCTCCGCTGCCCTGAACTCGGCGTCACGGTCAACCACCCCCCGCTTGGAGATCTTGGGAAGTTTCGCTGCCACAGTGGTGCGTCGGATGGTGTCCAACAGATTCAGGCCAAGGGTCTTGCGGTCCTCGGAGACGTAGGCAAGGCCGGCCTTGATGGCCTTCTTCACCGTGGAGACGTCCTTCTTCTGGCCGTGCATCAGGACCTCGCCGGAAATCTTCTGGCCGTAGGTCTCCCCGAAGATGGAACGCATCAACTCGGTGCGGCCCGCGCCCATCAGCCCGGCGAAGCCGACGATCTCTCCCTTCCTCACGTGGAACGAAGCGTGCTTGGAACTGAGCCGGTCCGCGACCTGCGGGTGCTGCACCGTCCAGTCGCGCACCTCGAGAAGAGTCTCTCCGATGTTGGGCGTGTGATCGGGGAAACGAGAGGCAAGGGAACGACCCACCATGGCGCGGATGATGGAGTCCTCGTCGAAGCCGGTGGCTCGGTTCATGGTCTGGATGGTCTGGCCGTCACGGATGATGGTCAGCGAGTCGGAGATCTGCTCGATCTCATTGAGCTTGTGGCTGATCATGATGCAGGTGATCCCGCGCTGCCGCAGGCCGTCCATGAGCTTGAGCAGGTCCTGCGAATCGTGTTCGTTCAGCGCGGAGGTCGGCTCGTCCAGGATCAGCAGCTGCACGTCCTTGGCCAACGCCTTGGCGATCTCCACGAGCTGCTGCTTGCCGACGCCGATGTCCTTGATCTTGGTGTCGGGGTCCTCGTTGAGGCCAACACGCTGCATCAATTCCGTGGCGGCGCGGTTGGTGTCGACCCAGTTGATGACACCTCCGGCGGCACGCTCGTTGCCCATGAAGATGTTCTCCGCGATGGAGAGCTCGGGGATCAGTGCGAGTTCCTGATGGACGATGACGATGCCGACGCCCTCGGAGTCCCGGATGCCACCGAAGCGGGTTTCCTTGCCGTTGAACTCGATGCGTCCCTCGTAGGTCCCGTGTCCGTAGACGCCGGAGAGCACGTTCATCAGGGTGGACTTGCCTGCACCGTTCTCGCCGCAGATCGCATGGATCTCCCCGCGAGCTACGGTCAGGTTCACATCGTCCAGCGCGGTCACGGGACCGAAGCGCTTGGTGATGTGTTGCATCGACAGGATGGTGTCTCCGGTCCCGGTCGAGTGCACGTCGACAGCTGCGTCCACGTTCGTTTCACCTCTTTGTGAGTGGTTCCGGTCACACGACCGGGTATTCGTTCAGAAAGTAAAGCCGCTCAGCGGCTTGTCGTCAACCTCTGAAAGCATGACGTCGTTCGGTCAGCGGCTTACTTCAAGGCCCGACGGCGAGTGGTCCACTGGTCCGTACAGGTCGGCCGGGTCGGCCGCCATCAGCACGCTGAGGGCGGCGCCGAGGGCTTCGGCCCGATCTCCGAGGCCGGCCATGGCCACCGTGGTGGTGTCGATGATGTCCGGCACCGTGTGGCGTGTGAGTCCTCGCATGATCGGGTCCAACAGGTGGCCGTTCAGGACGCTCAGTGGCCCGCCGATGAGGATGGTGTGGGGATTCAGGATGCTCGCGATCTGGCCAAGGACCTTGCCGAGCGAGGCTCCGGCGTCCTCCACTACGCGACATGTCGCGATGTCGCCGGCCAGGGCCCGTTCCACCAGCTCGTCAGTGGTGGACGGTGGTTTCGGCACGGCAGAGAGCGCGTGCAGCATCGCGGCGGTGGACGCAACGGTCTCCAAGCATCCGCGGTTGCCACAACGGCACACCGCTCCCTGGTCGATGACCACGCTGTGTCCGATTTCCCCGGCGAGGCCGCTGTGGCCCGTGTAGACCCGTCCGTCCACGACGAGGCCCATGCCGATACCGGTGCCGATCTTGACGAAGACGAAGTTCTCCCCGGCGGAGTGCTCGCCCCAACCCAGGTGGGCCAGCGCACCGAGGTTCGCGTCATTGCCCACCTGAACCGGTAGGCCGAGGACGGCGGACATGCGGTCGGCGATGTCCAATCCGACCCATTCGGGGAGGATGGCGCCTGACCCGATGCGGCCGGTTTCGGTGTCGAAGGGGCCCGGGATTCCGACCCCTGCCCCCAGGATGTGGGCATGAGTCCGATCCGCCTGGGACAGCGCTTGGTCCAGGACCTCGACGGCGGCCGCGATACCGGTGTCGGCATCGTGGCCCACGGGAAGTCGTCGCACAGCCTCACCGAGGATCTCGTGGGTGGGCGAGGCGATGATGGCCCTGACGTGGGCACGGCCGATGTCGATCCCTGCTGCCACGCGACCGGTGTCCACGAGGTGGATGAGCAGGGCCCTGCGACCGGAGGAGGTGGTGGGGGAGAGCTTCAGCCGCCCCTCGGCCTCGAGATCGTGGACGATGCTGGCGACTGTGCCTGCCGAGAGCCCGGTG
Source organism: Galactobacter sp. (assembly GCF_022712295.1). GTDB lineage: Bacteria > Actinomycetota > Actinomycetes > Actinomycetales > Micrococcaceae > Galactobacter. Next base: position 21,496 of record NZ_JALAGT010000114.1, on the reverse strand, counting down.
ACGCGTGTCAGTTGGGCCTGCGTGGCAGGTCCGTCGCCGGCCAACGCGGTGGTCACGCGGCGGACGTTTTCGCGCCGCAAGGCGGACTGGGACCCGGGGCCGGCAGGTGAGCCGGGCCGAGTCGGACCGGAAGAGACACCGTTGTCTTCAGGAGGCATGGTCACATGGTGATGCATCCACCATTTGCTGTCAACTAGTGAAGGCAAGCAGAATGCTTGACCCGCAAGGTGGGGACCAAGCGGTCGGAGAGTGGGGAGTCAGGTCCGCTCAGGAGTTGGCGGCGCGGTGGCGCTCGATGAGCCCCTGGTAGGTGGCGGCGTTCTTCGCGAGGCCTGCCACCTCCTCGTCGGTCAGCTCGCGCCGCACCTTGGCAGGGACGCCCGCCACCAGCGAACGCGGCGGGATCTGCGTTCCTTCGAGCACCAGTGCTCCGGCGGCGACGAGCGAGTTCTCTCCCACAACGGCGCCGTTCATGACGGTGGCGGACATACCCACGAGGCAGCCGTTGCCCACTGTGCAGCCGTGCACCACGGCGAGGTGGCCCACCGAGACGTCGTCCCCGATGACGCAGGGGTAGTCGGCATCGGCATGGACCACCACATTGTCTTGCAGGTTGGTGCGGGCGCCCACCGTCACGGAACCGGAGTCGGAACGCACCGACACCCCGTAGAAGGCGCCGGAGTTCTCCCCGAAGCGGACCGGTCCGGAGAGGACGGCGGTCGGGGCAAGGAAGGCGGACGGGTGGACGTCAGGGGCGCCGTTGTCCAGCGCGATCAGATGAGCCATGCCCCGAGTCTAAACATCAAATGTGGTTTACGTGTGATGCCGGACACCGTCTCGGAGAAGTCGGGGCGTTGCGACCACAGCCAGTAACGATCGGATGCGGCTAACGTTGGAGCCATGAGCATCAACCCGCCGTACCGTGCCGATATCGTCGGCTCCTTCCTCCGTCCCCAGGCCGTCAAGGACGCCCGCGCAGCCCTGGAACGAGGTGAGATCACCGAGGAGCAGCTGACGGACACCGAGGACGCCCATGTCGCCGCCCTGGTTGAGCGCGAGGCGCAGGCCGGCCTGAAGCTCGCCACGGACGGCGAGTACCGCCGCTCGTGGTGGCACTTCGACTTCTTCGGGATGCTCAACGGCGTTGACCTGGTGGAGCTGGACCATGGGCTACCGTTCCAGGGTGCAGCCACCAAGCAGTTGGGTCTGCGGGTGGGCTCCCGTATCGGTTTCCCGGCCGAGCACCCGATGCTGGATCACTTCCGGGCGCTGAAGCCGCTGGCCGAGGCCGCCGGCGTCCAGCCCAAGTTCTCCATCCCCGCGCCCACGGTGCTGGACTTCCGGGTGGAACCGGCCAACCTCGTGGCCGTGGAGTACACCAACCGCGACGCCTACGTGGATGACCTGGTGCAGACCTATCGTGACGCCATCGCCGCCTTCTACGATGCAGGCTGCCGCTACCTGCAGTTCGATGACACCGCCTGGGCCTATCTCTGCTCCGATGCGGAGATGACCCGCGCCCGTGAGGAGCGCGGCATCGACACCAACGGCCTTGGTCACCGATACCGGGACCTGCTCAACCGTGTGTTGGAGGCCAAGCCGGACGACATGGTCATCACGACCCACATCTGCCGCGGCAATTTCCGTTCCACGTGGATCTCTTCAGGTGGCTACGAGCCGGTGGCTGAGGACCTCTTCGCCACTGCCTACGACGGCTTCTTCCTCGAATATGACTCGGAGCGTGCCGGCGGATTCGAACCCCTGCGTTTCCTGCCCCGCGGCGAGCAGGTCGTGGTGCTGGGTCTGGTCACCTCGAAGTCGGGTGAACTCGAGGACCCGCAGGTGATCAAGGATCGCATCAACGAGGCCGCGCAGTTCGTCCCGTTGCAGCAGCTGGCGCTGTCCACCCAGTGCGGCTTCGCCTCCACCGAGGAAGGCAACGTCCTCAGCGAGGACGAGCAGTGGGCCAAGGTGGAGTCCGTCGTGAGGATCGCCTCCGACGTCTGGGGCTGAGTCCAGCCCACACACTTGTCGGTACCTCAATCCGTCGCGCCGGTGGGCGCCGGGCGGGGCCAAGGCGCGGTCACGCGCCGTCGGGCATGGGTAGGCGGCCGGCGTCAGCGGCCCGGGTTGCGCAGACCCTCTGGAAAGCGGTCCCGATCGAAGGTGACGTCGGTGAAACCGTGCGGCTTGGGGCGGCCGAACTCGTCCAGACCGACGAACACGATGGTGTCGATGGTCAGGATGGGCTCCGAGGTGATGATGTTGCGCACGCGGCAGGACATGGTGATGGAGGTCCTGCCGAAGTGGGTGGCCTTCAATCCGATCTCGATGATGTCGCCCTGCACCGCGGAGGAGCGGAAGTTGATCTCCGAGATGTACTTGGTGACGATGCGCTGATTACCCAGCTGGATCATCGCGTAGACCACGGCCTCGTCGTCGATCCAACGCAGCAGCGACCCGCCGAACAGGGTGCCGTTGGCGTTCAGATCCTCGGGGCGTACCCACTTGCGGGTGTGGAAGTTCATGCCGTCTTCCAGAGAAGGGACGGCGGGGATTGCGTTGGTGGCCGGAGCCTGCTCGTCGGTCATGGTTCAAGCGTAGGCGGATGCCGGGCGCACCTGCAGTGACGTGCGGCGCATCGGACCGTAACAGTCATGTGAAGCCTGGCGTCGCCCGGGCATGAGGCGCCTACACCTGATGATGGCTCGAATCAAGGGTTCGGCTCAACGTGACGGCGCCCATTCGAACTGCGACGACTGTGACACATCCGTGACGCGCGACACCCCGGTGGGTTGCGTGCCGGCTGCGCCGAGCGGCACAGTAGTCCCCGACAAACCATCAAGAGCGGCCGAGAGATCTGGCTCAGTGACGCCGCAGCAACCGACGACCCCGGCAGGGGACGAGACGGTGCTTCCGCCAGGAACGATGGAGATGCACCAGCATCCTCCGCAGGCTTCCGTGTGGGGGCTGCGATTTTCGAGAATGCCGCTTCTCCCTCGTGAGTACACGAGGAGGACACCATGTCAGAGCAGAACCAGCAGCCCGACTGGAATCCGGCCACTCGGGCCGTTCACGCCGGATACGAGCCCACGGGGGAGGCCCGGCCGCTGACGGCGCCGGTCACCACGTCCGCCGCGTACTCCTTCACGGATCATGCCTCCTCCACCGAGCTGTTCGCGCTACGCAAGGCGGGCTTCACCTACTCCAGGACCGGGAATCCCACGGTGGCCGTGTTGGAGAAGCGCCTCGCTGCGTTGGAAGGTGGCCGGGGTGCCGTGGCGACGGCTTCCGGGCAGTCGGCGGTGGCCTTGGCGCTGCTGGCCTTGTTGCAGGGGCCTCGGCACCTGGTGGCTTCGTCTCGTCTTTACGGTGGGACCGTTGACCTGCTCACCGACACGTTCGTCGACTTCGGCATCGAGGTCACGTTCGTGGATCCGCTCGACCTGCAGGCGTGGGAATCCGCGATTCGGCCGGACACCGTGGCGTTCCTGCTGGAATCCGTCACGAACCCCCAGGTGGAGGTCATCGACCTGGAACCGCTGGCCGAGCTGGCCCATGCTCATGACGTCAGCGTGGTGGTGGACAACACCCTGGCCACCCCCTGGGCCTACCGTCCGCTGGAGCACGGCGCTGATGTGGTGGTGCACTCGGTGACGAAGGGCCTGGGCGGGCATGGTTCCGCGCTGGGCGGTGCCGTCATCGCCGGGACCTTCGACCTCAGCGACCCCGAGCGATTCCCGCAGATCGCCAAGCCGCGGGCCCGCTACTACGGAGATTCGTTGCTGCAGAAGTACGGCGACGACGCCTACCTGATGCTGGTGCGTTCCAAGTTCCTGCACGATCTCGGACCCACGCTCTCCGCCTCCAGCGCCTCCGCGCTGGCGCAGGGCATCGAGTCCCTGCCTGCCCGCGCCGCACTGGTGGCGTCCAATGTGCAGACCATCGCCGCCGCCCTGCAGGATCACCCGGCCGTGGCCCGCGTCCACCACACCTCGCTGCCGAGCCACCCTCAGCACGAGCTGGCGGCACGCGCGTTCCCCCGCGGCACCGGTTGCCTGTTCGGCCTGGAACTCGTGGATGCTGCCCTGGTTCCCGAGGTGATCGACCGCCTTGAGCTCATCCAGTTCGCCGCCAACATAGGCGACACCCGGACGCTGGTGTCGCATCCGGCCACCATGACCCACTGTCGATTCGATGCCTCGCAATTGGCTGCGGCCGGGATCTCCCCGGCGCTGCTGCGTATCTCCGTCGGACTCGAGGACACCACCGACCTGTTGGCCGACCTGACCCGCGCCCTGGACGGCGCTCACCTGGCACGCGCCGACCGCGCCTCCTCTGCACGCGCCGACCGCGCGGAGGTGTCCGCATGAGCACGAATCAGGGCTTCGACACCCGGGCCGTCCATGCCGGGCAGGAACCGGACCCGCTGACCGGCGCCGTGGTGCCTCCCGTCTATCAGACCTCCACATTCATCCAGGACGGCGTGAACGTGCTGCGCAACGGGCACGAGTACTCTCGCGGGTCCAACCCCACCCGCAACGGTTTCGAGGAGCAGCTGGCGGCCCTCGAGAACGGGGAGCGTGCCTTCGCGTTCGCCTCCGGGATCGCTGCTGAGGACGCTCTGCTGCGGGCCGTGCTGCGCCCGGGCGACCACGTGGTGATCGCTTCCGACTCCTACGGCGGAACCAACCGGCTGTTGAAGGACATCCTGGGTCCGTGGGGGATCACCCACACGGCCGTCGATGCCACCGATCTGGCTGCCGTCGCGACAGTCGTGCAGCCAGGATCCACCGCCGTGCTGTGGCTGGAGACCCCGTCCAACCCGAACCTGGGGATCGCGGACATCCCCGGATGGGCCCGCCTGGCGCATGACGCCGGGGCGCTGCTGGTGGTGGACAACACCTTCGCCTCGCCGGCGCTCCAGCGTCCCCTGGACCTGGGCGCCGATGCCGTTGCGCACTCCACCACCAAGTACATCGGCGGACACTCCGACGTGCTGGGCGGCGCCGTGGTGGTGGGTGGCGCCTCCTTCCGTGGGAAGACCCTGGCCGAGGCCGTGGAGTTCCAGCAATTCGCCGGTGGCGCCGTGGCCGGCCCCCAGGACTGCTTCCTGGCCGCACGCGGGCTGAAGACCTTGGGTCTACGCGTCAGGCAACACAGCACCAACGCCTTGCGCGTGGCGCAATGGTTGGCCAGGCGTGAGGACGTTGCTCGGGGCAACTATCCGGGACTGCCGAGCCACCCCGGTCACGGTCTGGCCAAGGCCCAGATGCACGACGGTTTCGGGGGAGTGGTGTCCTTCCGATTGCCGACCGGGGAGGCCGCCAAGGAGTTCGTCACGGCCACGAAGCTCTTCGGGCTCTCTGTCTCCCTGGGCGGCGTGGAATCCCTGATCTGCCTGCCCACCGAGATGACCCACGCCCCGCTGAAGGGCACCGACCGGGAGATCCCCGCCGACTTGGTGCGCCTCTCGGTCGGCATCGAGGACGTCCAGGACCTGATCGCGGACCTGGACCAGGCGCTCGCCGCGGTTTCGCACCTCACCGGCCACAAGGTGGCCGCCTGACGCGTCTCGCAATGCCCGACGGCGTGGGTTCGGCATCCGCCGTGACTTCGGGTTCCGTCGTGGAACGCAGGGAGCCCCGCACCGGAATCGGTGCGGGGCTCCTGACGTGTCCGGTGAGGCATCGGTCAGCAGTCACGGGCCTTCACGTCGTCGGTGAAGACCTTCTCCCCGCCTTCGGTGAAGTACTCGTAGCGCACGGTGGCCCCGTTGGAGAACTGCTTCTTCAGGGACGAATCACTGCACGCCTCGTCCTTCAGGCCATCCGACATGGTTGCCTTGTTGGCCTCATCGGCCTTGAACTGTTCGGCAGCATCATCGGCGATCTCATAGGTGAAGACGATGGTCTTCCCGTCGGCCTTCAGGTCGGTCCACGTGGTGACCTGATCCACGTCCTGGGGGAGCTTGTTCTCCTCGAGGGGCATCTCCACGCTCTTCTCGATGGCCCGCTCCTTGGAGTTGCCCTTCATCCACATGCGCACGCCCACAGCCGCGCACGCCAGCACCACCACGATCAGGATCGAGAGCAGTTTGGCCTTCTTGGATTTCTTGGGCTTTTCTGCCACGGCGGCGACGCCCGCGGGCTCTGCCGCTGCAGGGTAACCCTGCTGGGCAGGGTTGTCATTCGGCTCCTGGGTTCCGGGCTGAGTCATGATTCTGGTGCACTTCCTCAAGGACGCAATTAAAACAAACATGGTTACGCTAGCAGTGGGTATCACATTGTCTGAATCGTGTTGCGTGGGAACGCGCCTAGACTTGGACGTCTGATGCAGTGTTCCTATTTCGACGCCCACCGGTGCTCCTCCTGCACACTGATGGGGACCCCGTACCCGCAGCAGGTGTCGAACAAGGATGCCTTGTCGCGGCAGTTGCTGGTGGATGCCCTCGGTTCAGGAATCGATGGCGAGTGGGAACGCCCCTACACGGGTCCCGAAGCGGGCTTCAGGAACAAGGCCAAGATGGTGGTGGGCGGCACCTCCAAGAAGCCCACGCTCGGCATCCTGGACGCCGACGGACACGGTATCGACCTGCGCCGCTGCGGCGTCGTGGATCCTGCGATCGCCGAGGTCCTACCTCTCATCGCGACCTTCATCAGGGTGAATCGGATCCAGCCGTACCACGTGCCCACGCGTCGTGGAGAGCTCAAGCACGTGATCGTCACCGCCAACCCGGATGGTCAACTGATGATCCGCTTCGTGGTTCGCTCCCAGCAGGGCGTTGACCAGGTACGGGGCGGACTCCCCGGATTGTTGGAGCGGTTGCCGCAGGCCCTCATCGTGACCGCGAATCTGCTGCCCAACCATATCGCGGCATTGGAGGGGGAGCGGGAGGTCCACCTGCACGGACCAGCGACGCTGCCCATGCGCGTCAACGATGTGACGCTGCGCCTGCGACCGCAGGGGTTCTTCCAGACCAACACCGACGTCGCTGCGGCCCTGTATGCGCAGGCGCAGGAATGGATCGCGGAGGTGGCGCCCGCCTCCGTGTGGGATCTTTACTGCGGCGTGGGCGGCTTCGCCCTGCACGCAGCGGCTCCCGGCCGGGTCGTCACAGGGATCGAGATCTCGGAAGGCGCCATCGAGGGTGCCGGTGCCGCCCGTGAACGGGCCATCGCGGACGGGGTGGCCGGTGCCTCAGACGTGCACTTCGCCGTGGGCGATGCCGGCGCGTGGGCCATGTCCCAGGACCATGCGGCGGACCTAGTGCTGGTGAATCCGCCGAGGCGGGGGATCGGCGCCGACCTGGCCGGTTGGCTCGAGCGCTGCGACGCCGAGCACGTGATCTACTCCTCCTGCAACGCCACCACCCTGGCCAAGGACCTGGCCGCGATGCCGTCCTGGAACCTGAAACGGGTCCGCGTCATGGACATGTTCCCGCAGACGGATCACTTCGAGGTCATCACGCTGCTTTCCCGCCGTAGGTGACCCCCGCAGCGCGGGGAACCCGTGCGTCCACGCCTTCCGAGAGAGTTCATGGCAATCTGCATTCATGCTGGGGTTACCGGGGGTTCAGCCCGTGGGTCCATCATTGAACTCATGCAATTCGTCGGGATCACGCGCTTCAACCTGGTGACGTCCAAGACCCTGGGTGACTTCAACGTGACGAAGAACCTGAGCGTGGACCAGGCCAAGCGGAAGATGTTCACGCCGGAAAGGTTGGACGCCAAGCTGGAGACCTTCCAGCACTTCTGCCTACCCACCTACCGCGAACTGGCCCGCCGGGAGGAACGTTCTCACGGCCTGGTGTTGGTCAGTCACGACCTCCCGGGTTCGGTGAGAACCCGGCTGGAGGACCTGTGCGCCTCCGTGCCACGGCTGCACGTCGTGGAGTTCCATGACGACGACGGCATCGTGGAGCGACTGGCCCCCGTTCTCACCGAACTGGCGCGCGGGGACCGGCTGTTCACCTACCGCTATGACGACGACGACCTCCTCGCTGCGGACTTCCTGCAAACCGTGGACCGGATCTGCGCAACAGTTCCCCGCGGCACCATCGTCTCGATGAACAGGGGATTCGTGGTGGCCCGCCTGGTCGATGACAGCTTCGGGGTCTACGAGGAGCACGACCCGCTGAACGCCTATGGACTGGGGATCGTCTCCGACGGGACCGCGCCACTGAACATCTTCGGCCGGACCAGACACGACCGGATGATCGACCCCGTGGTCCACGAGACCGAGACCCCGAGCTGGATCGCCATACGCCACGGACTCAACGACTCCCAAAGCAATGCGACCGAACTGAATCGGCTGAAGGCCCTGGTGGACCACCGACAACCGGGGAGCCGGACCGCGGACCTGTTCCACGACCGTTTCCCGCAGCTGGACCTGGATGCCTTGCAGGCTCTGCCACGTCTGCCGTTGTACCGGAACCTGGACGCTGTGGCGCGGCGTTGTCTCCGGCACACACGGAAGGTCGAGGCAGAGGTGAAGCGGCTCAAGGGAGAACTGAGGACCACCAAGGGGGAGCTGAAGAGTGTCCGGCGTGAGCTCAGCGCCCTGAAGGAGTCGACGTCGTTCCGGCTGGTTCGTCGAGTCGCCGCACTACCGGGCGCCAGGGCGCTGTGGTCATTGATGCAGCGTGGGCGGGCGACGAGACAACATCGGGACTCGTCCAGGGTCTGACGTGTTCCGCGAGAAGCGGCTGCGTAGCGACTCCAGTCCCGCTCTCAGTTGCTTTCCGTGAGAGTCAAGACCGCGCGGGAGGCCTTCCGCCCGGCCCGGGTGGCGCCGAGCGTGGACGCGCTGGGGCCGTAGCCCACCAGGGCGAGGCCGGGCGCGGAGGCGACCGATACGTCGTCGGGCATCATGCGGATGCCTCCTCCTGGCGTGCGGAGGCGAAGCGGCGCCAAGTGGTCAAGTGAGGCGCGGAATCCGGTGGCCCAGAGGATCGCGTCAACCTCTTCGGTGGTGCCGTCCGCGAAGACGACCCCGTGGGGGAGGAGGCGCCGGATGGCGCCGCGCGATTCCATCCAGCCGGCGTCGATGCCCTCGCGGTAGAGGTCGGTCTGCAGGCCGGTCTCGGCCACCACGGAGAGCGGAGGCAGCCCGGCACGGACGCGCGCCGAGACCCGGTGTTCCACGCCGCGGCCCCACGCCGGCCCGAAGGGTTGTTCCGTGAAACGGGGCGCCGTGCGGGTGGACCACACCGTGTCCACCCCGTTGCGGCGCAGCAACATGATGAACTGGGCGGCCGAAGCGCCACCGCCCACCACCAGCACCCTCTGGCCCGTGAATTCGTCTGGGGAGACGAAGCCGCGCGTGGTCAGCTGCCTCCCCGCGAAGTGGCCCGCATGGGTCGGGATGAACGGTTTGTCCCATGTACCGGTCGCGGAGATGACGGCGTCGGCGAGGAAGGTCCGGGTCTCCTTGGAGGCTGCGTGCCCCTTCGAAGCTGCGTGCTCCTTGGCGGCTCCGTGCTGGGCCGTGACGAGGAAGCGCGGCCTCGGGCCGGGCAGGTCCGGTGCCGGTTCGGCGGTGCGTTCCACGCTCGTGACGCGCCAGGGGCGGAGGACCTCCAGCTGTTCCCTGTCCTCGTATGCGCCGTAGTACCGCTTGACGACCTCACGGGCGGGCTCCTCGGGATCCGGAGTCCCGAGGGGGAAGCCGGGCAGGTCATGTAGGCCATGGGCCCGGTCGAACGTCAGGGCGTCCCAACGATGCGACCAGGCCCCACCCGGTCCGGGGTTGGCGTCCAGGACCTCCAGATCCACGTGCGGGATCAAACCTGCACGCCGCAACCCGTGTGCGGCAGAGAGACCGGCTTGCCCTGCACCGATGACGACGATGCGGCGCCGTTCGGCGGGGTGGCTCTCTGACACAGAGACGTATAACCAAGCTACGGCTGCGGTTATTCCCCGGGGAGAAGGGTTCGCGGCCCGGACAGATTTCTACGAACCGTACTGGGCGTACCTCATGCACCCGCTGGACCCATCTCTACTTCCCTGTACGCAAGGTGTTCCTCAACGAACTGGTCCACGGAACGACCGGCCGCGTGTTCGGGAGGGCCGCGGTGCGCTGTCCGTCAGCTGAGTCGACGCTGAGCATCGGACGGTGAGGAGTCTGAGGGGCGGGCAAGTCTGCAGCATGAATCCGCGGAAGTGGAGCATCGGCAGCACATCGGCGTGACGCCCGCCACGATGAAAGTTGAAGGGTCAAATGACATGGTGGTGGCGACTTCGAAGCCACAACTGCCGGACGGTCCAGCACTGAACCGTCCAGCACTGAACCGTCCAAAACTGACGAAAGAGGACCGCACCATGGCCAACGCCCGAGCAAACACCCAGATCAACCTGGCTCTGACCATCATCCGGCTCGTTGTCGGATGGGCCTTCATGGTCCACGGCAGCCAGAAGGTCTTCGAATGGGGCATCTCAGGAACCTCGGACAGCTTCGAGGCCATGGGCGTCCCCCTGGCCTCGGTGGTGGGTCCGGTGGTCGCCTACCTGGAACTCGTTGGTGGCGCTGCCCTGATCCTGGGCCTGTTCACCCGGATCATCGGCGCCTTGCTGGTGGTGGACATGGCCGGTGCCGCCTTCACGGTCCACCTGGAACAGGGATTCTTCTCCACCGACGGTGGCTATGAACTCGTGCTGTTGCTCGGGGCGGGAGCGCTGGCCCTGGCCATCGCCGGTGCAGGCAGCTGGTCGGCGGACAGGGTGCTGCTTCGTCGGAAGTGAACCATTGCTCGCCGCAGGCGACGCCGGCACGGACGTCACCACTGGCCGTCGGGCATGAACGGGTGTATCCCCCTGAGTGCCTGAACCGATATGCTGATCACGTCGCGACTGGCGTCAGGGTGGAGCACCACCAGGGAGCGGCACCTGTGGCTTGACGGACCGAACGCCTGGGTCCGGAAGGTATAGGGGCCAATGCGCCCCGCCAGCACCGTGTAACCACACACCCACAGGAGTTGACCCGTGTCCCAACCCAACGTCACCAACCTCCCCCTCGCAGAGGTGGACCCGGACATCGCGCGTCTCATCGACGGCGAACTGTCCCGCCAGCGTGACACCCTGGAAATGATCGCCTCGGAGAACTTTGCGCCCCGCGCCGTCCTCGAGGCCCAGGGATCAGTTCTGACCAACAAGTACGCAGAAGGTTACCCAGGACGCCGCTACTACGGCGGCTGCGAATGGGTTGATCAGGTCGAGGACCTGGCCCGCGACCGCGTCAAGGCCCTCTACGGAGCAGGCTTCGCCAACGTCCAGCCCCACTCCGGCGCCTCCGCCAACGCTGCCGCGCTCGCCGCGATGATCAACCCTGGCGACACCATGCTCGGTCTCTCCCTGGCCCACGGTGGCCACCTGACTCACGGCATGAAGCTCAACTTCTCCGGCAAGCTCTACAATGTGGCCGCCTACGAGGTGGATCCCACCACCTTCCGCGTGGACATGGACAAGGTCCGCGAGCAGGCACTCGAGACCCGCCCGCAGGTCATCGTTGCCGGCTGGTCCGCGTACCCGCGCCAGCTGGACTTCGCGGCCTTCCGTTCCATCGCAGACGAGGTGGGTGCCTACCTCTGGACCGACATGGCCCACTTCGCGGGCCTCGCCGCCGCGGGACTGCACCCCAACCCCGTGCCGTTCTCCGACGTCACCACCTCCACCGTGCACAAGACCTTGGCGGGCCCCCGCTCCGGCATGATCCTGTCCAACGACGTGGAGATGTCGAAGAAGATCAACTCCAACGTCTTCCCCGGACAGCAGGGTGGACCTCTGGAACACGTCATCGCCGGTAAGGCCGTGGCCTTCAAGATCGCCGCCTCCGAGGAGTTCAAGGCCCGTCAGGAGCGCACCCTCGAGGGTGCCAAGATCCTGGCCGACCGCCTGACCCAGCCCGATGTCGCCGCAGCCGGCGTCTCCGTGCTCACCGGTGGCACCGACGTGCACCTGGTGCTCGTGGACCTGCGCGAGTCCGAGATCAACGGTAAGGAGGGCGAGGACCTGCTCCACGCGGTCGGCATCACCGTCAACCGCAACGCCGTGCCTTTCGACCCGCGCCCCCCGATGACCACCTCCGGCCTGCGCATCGGTACCCCCGCGCTGGCCACCCGTGGCTTCGGCGCTGCCGAATTCACCGAGGTCTCCGACATCATCGCCACCGCGCTGAAGGACGGCAAGGCCACCGATACCGCGGCTCTGCGCGCCCGCGTGGACAAGCTCGCAGCGGACTTCCCGCTGTACCCGGGGCTGTGATCCGGTGACCGCACAGAAACTGGACGGGCGCGCAGCGTCCGCCGCGATCAAGGCCGAGCTGACCGAGCGAGTTGCCGCACTGAAGGCTCGGGGCGTGACTCCGGGTATCGCCACGGTGTTGGTGGGTGCCGATCCGGCCTCGCAGCTCTACGTCGGCATGAAGCACAAACAGTCGGATGCGATCGGGATGAACTCGATCCAGCGTGAGCTGCCGGCGGACGCCACCCAGGAAGAGGTGGAAGCGCTGATCGACGAGCTCAACGCGGCCCCCACCTGCCACGGCTACATTGTGCAACTGCCGCTGCCCAAGCACCTGGACACGGACGCGATCCTGGAACGGATCGACCCGGACAAGGATGCAGATGGGCTGCACCCCACCAACTTGGGGCGCCTGGTGCTCAACGTCAACACCACCATCGAGTCGCCGCTGCCGTGTACTCCGCGTGGTGTCATCGAGCTGCTGACCCGTAACGGGTACTCCCTGAACGGTAAGCACGTCGTGGTGGTTGGCCGTGGCGTGACGATCGGACGGTCCATCGGGCTGCTGTTGACGCGTCGCGAGTACAACGCGACCGTGACGCAGGTGCACACGGGGACCGTGGACATGGGCCAGTACCTGCGCCAGGCCGACGTGATCGTGGCCTCTGCCGGTGTGAAGCATCTGATCAAGGCTGAGGACGTGAAGCCCGGTGCCGCCGTATTGGATGTGGGCGTGACCCGCGGCGATCCGGATCCGGAGACCGGCAAGTCCAAGGTCTACGGTGACGTGGACCCGGCCGTGGGCGAGGTGGCCGGCTGGCTGTCCCCCAACCCGGGCGGCGTGGGCCCCATGACCGTGGCCTTGCTGATGACCAACGTCGTCGAAGCCGCTGAACGCACCCTGGCGTAGTAGGTCCTTCGGGGGTACCGGCGGGGCATTCTTGCTCCTTCGGTACCCCCGTCGCACGTCTTCTGCGCCCAGTCGGGGCATTTGCCCCGTGAACTCGGGTAAGCCCCCGGATTCCTGATTAGCAACCGTTCTACGACGGTTCCGAATCAGGAATTCGGGGGCTTATCGCGTACCCGGGGGTAAGTTGCTCACCCGGCCCCTGTATCTGGGTTCGGACGATACCAACAGCGGGTGGCCCAAAGGTTCAGCGGCCCAGTTCACTCCACGGCAGGGTGAACACGTAGTCCCAGCCACCCTCGTAAATGCTCAGGTATCTGAAGGTCACGCCTTTGTCACTGACCATCCACTCGTAGGAGTCGACATTCTGCAACAAGCGGAAGGGGTCATCTGCCATTCCTTCCTTCGTCAATTCCGCCTTGAGATTCTCAGCCAGCAGCGACTCCAGCTGGCTTCTGGAGAGGCCAACAAAGTCGGTCAGCGGCACTTCCTCGCCGGATTGGATGTCCATGGTGACGGAGGCAGCGACCTTGGTCATGTGGGTTCCGCCGCCCTCTGCGCCATCCAAGTCGATGATCGCGCTGGCGTACCTGTCCTTGTAGACGGCTGACCCGGCACGTGAGGACTTCAGGTAGGACTGCGAGAGCAGGTCCTTCACTGCCGGATCGTTCGGGTCGTTGTACTCGAGCATTCCGTCCTGCTGCTCCAACAGGAATTTCCTCGTTTTCTGAACCTGGCTCGAGACGCGGGCATCAAAGGCCTTCTTGACCTTCTCGGGCGCGTTCTTCAGAGTGGGTACGCTGAGGGACTCTGTGGCCAGGTGCCCCGACTCGTTCCTGCGGTCCACCTGCACCCACTGGATGCTGACGGGCTCGGCGGGCTCCGTGGAACTCGGGGCGGCCGACGTGACGGGTGCAGACTCGGTGGACGGCATGGCGCTCTGGCCTGCCGATGATGGTTCCACGGTCTTGGTCACCGTGGGTGCAGGCTCGGGGGTCCCTGAACACGCGGCCAGCCCGAGCGCCAGCGCGGCGACGGCCAGGCCCGCCCCAGAGCGGAGACGGAGACGGCGTGCGGCTTTGGACGGGATCATCCGTTCACCTCACTCCAGGGAACGGTCACAGAAACGAGTCCCTGTGCATTGGATGCCACGAGACCCTCCGCGAAGGCGAAGGAAACTCCCTTGTCGGATACCGACCAAGCGACCCCGTCCTGCCGAATATCGATATTGGGGGTTTGCCCCTGTGTCTCGGTAGCCGGCAACTTGTTCAGCAGCGCGCGGCCGACGGCTGCATTGACGACGCTGTCCGGGGCCGTCACGAAGGTGTCCAAGCCGACGGAATCGCCGGTTGTCAGATCCACGGTGAGGCCGAAGGAATCGGTCAGGCCGTGAGCGCCTCCCGTCCAGACATAAATGCTGGTCAGCGCACTGGCGTAGCTCTGTTTGTAGATGCCCCCGTCAATGCGATCCATGGCGAGGGGACACATGCCGGCTTCATCGCAGTTGGCTCCCGGCATTGGTGCGACTTCTCCGCGCCATGAAGCGACTGCGCGGGAGACCTCTGCATTGAAAGCCGTATTTGCCTTCGTCGACGCGTTCGTCAGATAGGGCACTTCGAGCTTCTCCGCTGTCTTCTCGGCGCCCGTGCCCGAGCTGCGCGAGATGGTGGTCCACTTCAGCGCCACCGGCTTCTTGGGTGCGGTCGAGGACGGCGCAGTGGAACTGGGTGTGGAGGTACTGGGTGCAGCAGAGGTGGGCTCAGAAGTGGCTGGACTCGACGCAGCTTCGGTAGCAGCGGGCACCGTCTCCGTGACGGTGACGGCTGCATCGGTGGACGGCGAAGAACAGGCGGTTGATGCCAGTGCGAGTACGGCGGCGATTCCCAAAGGTAACCGCCGGGTGAGGAACGAGTGATTCATGGACTTCCTTGGTGTCTTGACGTGTCCTCATCATGTCAAAGACCCCCGACGGATTGTTCTTGTTTACTTCTGGACCAAGACATTTACTTCTGGTGGTCCAAGACAACAAGAACCCCGCCGGGCAGGTGATGCCGGACGGGGTTGTTAACAGGGTGACTGCGTTCAGAACAATGTCACTGCTGTACTGGCCCAGATGGTGATGCCGAGCAGCGCCAGAATGATGATCAGGGCGATCCATCCGGCCAGACAGATGAGATTCAGAATCACCCCGGCGATGGCCATACCGCACCCGGCCGGCTCCTTGGCCATACCGATGGCGCCCAGAATGACGCCAATGATCGGCAGAACAAAGGTGAACCCGAAGACCAAGGACACAAGGCCCAGCACCAGGGACGCGATCGACTTACCCCGGGGCTGAGGGTAGGCAGGCTGGTAGTAGTCCTGCTGCTGGTAGGGATCCTGGGGCGGGTAGCTCATGGTGTCCAAGCCTAGTCGTTCACGCAGTTCTGAAGCGGAGCGCAAGACCCCTTGAAAACGCTTCGAGGCCCGACCCCGATCAAGTGGGGTCGGGCCTCGAAGCGTTACGTCGGCAGGGGGATCACGCCCTGCCAGCGGCGTCGGGACTCAGTGGGTGTGGCTCAGGCCAGATCGAAGCGATCGTTGTCCATGACCTTCACCCAGGCGTTCACGAAGTTCTGGATGAAACGCGCATCCGCGTCGTCCTCGGCCCAGACCTCGGCCTGAGCGCGCAGCTCCGAGTTGGAGGAGAAGATCAGGTCGATGCGGGAGCCGATCAGCTTGGTGCCATCGGCCTTGACGCCGGCGAAGGCGTGGCCGTCCTTGTCCAGACGCTTCCACTCGGTGCCCAGATCCAGCAGGTTCACGAAGAAGTCACGGGTCAGCTGGCCCGGACGGTCGGTGAACACACCGGTGGTGGAGCCGTCCCAGTTGTTGCCGAGCACGCGCAGGCCGCCCACCAGCACGGTGGCCTCGGGGGCGGTCAGGCCCAGGAGGTTGGCGCGGTCGACGAACACGTGCTCCTCCGGCAGGACGGACTGCACCTTGAAGTAGTTGCGGAAACCGTCCTGCTTGGGCTCCAGGTAGGAGAAGGACTCGGTGTCCGTCTGCTCCTGGGTGGCGTCGCCACGACCGGAGTGGAAGGGGACCTCCACCGGGGTGCCAGCGGCCTCGGCAGCCAGCTCCACACCCACGTTGCCGGCCAGCACGATGGTGTCGGCCAGGGAGGCACCCGTGCCGGACTCCTCCGCGATCTTCTTCAGGGCATCCACGGTGTCGTTCACGCCGGACTTCACGTTGACCTCCCAGGAGCGCTGCGGCTCCAGGGCGATGCGGGCACCATTGGCGCCTCCGCGCTTGTCGGAGGAGCGGAAGGTGGAGGCGGAGGACCACGCGGCGGAGACCAGCTGAGCCACGGAGAGGCCGGAGGCCTTGATGGCGTCCTTCAGCGTGGCGACCTCGGCGTCGGAGAGCGTCTTGCCCGCCGGGACCGGGTCCTGCCAGATGAGGTCCTCTGCCGGAACCTCCTTGCCAAGGTAGCGAGCCTTGGGGCCCATGTCACGGTGGGTCAGCTTGAACCAGGCGCGGGCGAAGGCATCGGAGAAGGCGGCCTGATCGTCCTTGAACTTGCGGGAGATCTTGTCCATCTCCGGGTCAACACGCAGGGACATGTCGGAGACCAGCATGCGCGGTTCACGCGTGCCGGAACCGTCGGCCTCGGGGACCAGTCCGGCGCCGCCATTGTCCTTGGGCTTGTAGTGCATGCCGCCGGCCAGGGAGTGGTCGATCTCCCACTCGTAGCCGTAGAGGATGTGGAAGAACTCGTTGTCCCAGCGCAGCGGGTGGTAGGTCCAGGTGACCTCGAGGCCGGAGCCCATGGCGTCGATGCCCTTGCCGGACTTGTAGTCCGACTTCCAACCAAGGCCCTGCTGCTCCAGCGGGGCCGCCTCCGGCACCGGACCGGGAGCGTCTGCGGGAGCGTTGCCGTGGGTCTTGCCGAAGGTGTGACCGCCGGCGATCAGGGCCACGGTCTCCTCGACGCTCATGCCCATGCGGCCGAAGGTGGTCTTGATGTCGCCTGCGAGGCGCAGCGGGTCACCGTCACCCTCGACGCCCTCGGGGTTGACGTAGATCAGGCCCATCTGCACGGCAGCGAGGGGATCCTCGAGGCTGTCGGCGCTGCGATCGGCGGCGTAGCGGGTGGGGTTGTCCAGCCACTCGGTCTCGGGTCCCCAGTACACGTCGTCGTCGGGCTCAAAGACGTCCGGACGGCCACCGGCGAAGCCGAAGGTCTTCAGGCCGCCCTCCTCCAGGGCCACGTTGCCTGCGAGGATCATCAGGTCGCCCCAAGAAAGGGACTGACCGTACTTCTTCTTGACGGGCCACAGGAGTCGACGACCCTGGTCGGTGAGGACGTTGTCGGGCCAGGAGTTGATCGGGGCGAAACGCTGCTGGCCGGTCCCGCCACCGCCGCGGCCATCCTGCACGCGATAGGTGCCTGCGGAGTGCCAAGCGACGCGGACGAACAGGCCGGCGTAGGAACCGAAGTCGGCCGGCCACCAGTCCTGGGAAGTGAGCATGACGTCGCGGATGTCGGCCTTGACGGCATCCAGGTCCAGGGCCTCGAACTTGGCCTTGTAGTCCAGGCCGGACTGGGGGTTGGAGAGCTCGGAGTGCTTGGCGAGGACCTTCAGGTTCAGACGGTTGGGCCACCAGAATTGGTTGGCGTCACCCTGGGTGGGGCGAGGCAGCTGGCCCTCGCCGTGCATGACGGGGCACTTGTCGATGTCAGTCAATGTGATCCTTTCGAGACTTAACGTGTGCGTGGTTCGGTCGGACTGGGTTGGGCTTCGACCTGTGATGCGCAATCGGCGCACAGTCCACGGTAGAGGACCTCCGCCACCTGGATCTGCATGCCGTGTGTATCCGACGGATGCAGGCAGGGGGCGTGGCCCACTGCGCACTCCACGTCCTCGATGCGGCCGCACCGCACGCACTGGGCGTGGTGGTGGTTGTCGCCGAATTCGGGTTCGTAGAGTGCAGGGGATTGTGGGACCTCGATCCGGCGCAGGAGGCCTGCCTCGGTGAGGTCGTTGACGATCGCGTGGATGGTCGCCAGCGCCACGGAGGGGTACTCGGCCCGGGTGTCCCGGTGGAGTTGTTCCGCTGTGGCGTGGTGATGGTCGCTGGCTGCCCGCATGACTGCGAGCCGCTGGCCCGTGACGCGTCGACCGGTGCGGCGCAGGGCCGCGGACCACTCGAGGGGGTCAGCGGCCGAGTGCGCCACCGAGTCCTCGTGATGGTGTCCGGTCGTGTGCTGCATGACTACAGGTTTACTACTTCTGAATCATTCGGGATAGCCAGGTGAGGCTTACCTTCCAGGGTTAGGTGGCCCACTTCACCGCCCGACGCCCGGTGGCTCACGGCCCGCGCAGCGTCGGCTGGAATCTCAACTTCAGCCCCATCAGGCCATCTGCGCTGAAGTTGGACATCGAACTGAAGCTGAGTTGGGGCGGCGGCAGATTCGGCACACGACACCCACCCATTGGCTTGTCTCAATCACTCTGAGTCGATAGGTTTGGAGGCGTGTCAGCTTCGCCCGCAGCCTCAGAGCCCATCGTCCGCGCCCGCGGCCTCACCAAGCGCTACGGTGACTTCACCGCCGTGGACGGCATTGACTTCGACGTGACACCGGGGGAGTCCTTCGGATTCCTCGGCCCCAACGGCGCAGGCAAGTCCACCACCATGTCCATGGTGGGAGGTACCTCCACCCGTACCGCAGGCGAACTCACCGTGATGGGCATGGACCCGGATCGACAGGGCCCCGAGGTCCGCGCCCACCTGGGCGTGGTCCCTCAACAGGACAACCTGGACGAGGAGATCAAGGTCTCCGACAACCTCTACGTCTACGGCCGCTACTTCGGCCTCAAGCGCAGCTACCTGAAGCAGAGGATCGGCGAGCTGCTGGACTTCGCCCAGCTCACCGACAAGGCCTCCTCCCGCGTCGACGCGCTCTCCGGCGGCATGAAGCGCCGCCTCACCATCGCACGCTCGCTCATCAACGAGCCCAACGTGCTGTTGCTGGACGAACCCACCACGGGGTTGGACCCTCAGGCCCGCCACATCCTCTGGGATCGCCTGTTCCGCCTCAAGGAACAGGGAACCACCCTGCTGGTCACCACGCATTTCATGGACGAGGCCGAGCAGCTCTGCGACCGCCTCATCGTGGTGGACCACGGCAAGATCATGGCCGAAGGGTCCCCGGCGCAACTGATCCGCGATCACTCCACCCGCGAGGTGCTTGAACTGCGCTTCGGCTCGGACGCCAACAAGGACGCCGCCGTCCGCATCGCAGACCTGGGGGTCCGCCAGGAACTCCTCGCGGACCGTGTGCTGCTCTATGCGGACGACGGCGAGGCCGCCCTACGCCAGGTCCAGGCCCGCGGCCTCACGCCGTTGGCCTCCCTGGTGCGCCGATCCTCGCTCGAGGACGTCTTCCTCCGCCTGACCGGGAGGACCCTCATTGACTGAGCGCATCCCGGATCATCACGCCCAGCCGGACACGCCGGACACCCCACCCACGCCTACGACACCGGCGGACGCCGGGCACGCGCCGTCGGGCACTGGAAACGAACGCCAGAGCATCGGCGGCGACGCCGCCCTGTTCGAGACCAAACTGCACGCGCACTCGCCGGAGGTCTCCGCGCGCAAGGTGCGTAAGCACGGTGCCTGGTACGTGACCGAGTACTACCTTCGCGCCATCGTCCGCTACGGCGACGTGGTGCTGGCCGACGCCATCGGCTCGCCCCTGATGTACGTCCTCGCCATGGGCGTGGGGCTCGGTTCGCTGTTGATGGGTAACGGCACCCTGTTCGACGACGTCTCCTACATCACCTTCATCGCGCCCGCCTTGCTGGTCTCGGGCGCGGTGCAGGGCGCGG
Source organism: Galactobacter sp. (assembly GCF_022712295.1). GTDB lineage: Bacteria > Actinomycetota > Actinomycetes > Actinomycetales > Micrococcaceae > Galactobacter. The sequence continues at coordinate 1,472 of NZ_JALAGT010000114.1, read as the reverse complement.
TCACGGAGGCCACCTTCCCGGTCATGGACGGGTTCAAGTGGCATCGCCTCTACCAGGGGCCGGTGGTTACGCCCATCACGCCGCAGCAGATCGCGCGCGGGCAGATGCTGGCCATCGCCATTCGACTGTTCACGCAGTCGCTGATCTTCCTTGGCGTGGTCTCACTGTTCGGGGCGGTCCACAGCTGGTGGTCCCTGCTGGCCGTGCTGGTGGCGGCGCTGGCCGGCCTGGCGCTCGGCCTGCCGATCATGGCCTATTCCGCCACTATTCGTGAGGAACGAGGCCAGTTCTCCGTGATCATGCGCTTCATCTTCATGCCACTGTTCATGTTCTCCGGTACCTTCTACCCGCTGACCAACCTCCCCATCTTCCTGCAGTGGATCGGCTGGATCTTCCCGATCTGGCACGGCACCGAGGTCTCCCGTCTGCTGATGTACGGCCACGGCGTCGAGACATGGCTGGTGGTGGTTCATGTGCTGGTGCTCGTCGCGTTCGCGATGGTGGGGTACCTGTTCACCATCCGCAACTTCACGTCCCGCCTGAAGGGGGAGAAATGAGCACGACGGCCGCAGCCGAGGCCCAGCGCCACTCGCCCGTCCCGGCGCGCAAGCGCGGCGCCCTCTATGGGCGCAACGCGCGCGCCGTGATGCAGCGGTCCTGGATGGCGACCAAGAACGCCACCTGGATCGTCATCGTCACCGGATTTCTGGAGCCGGTGCTCTACCTGCTCTCCATGGGCTTCGGTCTCGGAGCGGCGGTGGGCAACGTGGAGGGTCCCGGCGGTGTATCCATGTCGTATGCGGCATACATCGCACCGGCGCTCCTGGCGACCTCCGCCATGAACGGAGCCCTCATGGACTCCAACAACATGTTCTTCAAGCTCAATCACGCCAAGCTCTACCGGGTCATGCTCTTCACGTCCCTCGGGCCGCTTGACGTGGCGTTCGGGGAGATCATGATGGCGTTGGCTCGTGGCTTGCTGTATGCGCTCGGGTTCTCCGTGATCGCCTTCAGCTTCGGGCTGGTGCCGAGCATGTGGGGCATCCTCATGATCCCCGGAGCCGTGCTGATCGCGTTCGCTTTCTCCGCGCTGTTCATGGCGATCATCACCTTCATCAAGCGGTTCCAGCAGTTGGACTGGATCAACATGATCACCATGCCCATGTTCCTGTTCTCCGCCACGTTCTTCCCGCTCTCCGCCTACCCCGATGGCGTGCGGATCGTCATCGAGATCCTCCCCTTGTGGCACGGTGTGGACATGCTGCGGCACCTGTCCGTCGGCGTGATCGACGTCTCCGTTCTGTGGCATGTTCTGTACTTCCTGGTGATTGCGGCGGCCGGCCTGATGGTGGCGACCGGCCGGCTGAGGAAGCTCTTCCTGCGCTGAGCCGCTGGGCTGAGCCGCTGCGGTGTCCGACGGGCCCGCCCTGCCTTCCGCCGTCCCCGCACCCCTGATCCTCCGTGATTCGCTG
>NZ_JALAGT010000012.1 GCF_022712295.1 Galactobacter sp. | reverse complement strand
GCTTGAACAGGGTGAGGGCTTGCTCCTCACTGACTTTTCCGTCCAACCACAACGCGAACGTCAACGGCGCTTGGCCAGGGCATTCGGAGGCGAGGTCCACGAGGTGACGGGCTCGGGAGCCGTTCAGTTTCCGCGCCAGGCCGAGGTCTTTGCCGACCTCGGCGGGGACGTTCCTGACCGAGCGTTCGGCCGCCTCGGCCGCCTGACACCGCACCCGGACTATATGGTCGGTGATCAGGGCCTGACGGGCCTCAATCATTCGCTTCACCGTTTCCAGCGCAGCCAGCCCGGCCAGCGCCTCTGCGTTGTCCCACCCGGAGAAGGCCTCGGAGTTCAACAAGGCAACGTGGCCCTTGAGCTCGACCAAGACTGCTGGTGGGCGAGTTTGTCCCTGCTGCTGTGGTTTCTGGTCCCCTGAGGTGGTGTGTTCCCCTGAGCGGATCCCCCGATTCGCTTCCATGCACTGACTCTACTAGCACATAATAACCAGCGCCAGTGTTTTTCTTAACTGCCAGGTGATTCCCAGATGAGCCGGGTTTCCACCCGTGACTAATCCACAATATGTGGACGACATGCCCACAAACATGCCAATCAATAATCCTGGATTGCAGAAAGCCGGTTAAGCGTCGCATGGGAATTGGGTTGACCCAGGTGGGCGACCGAGGCGATCGGTCGAGCGCGGCGGGAGGATTGACCAGGCGGGGTGGAGCGGGTGGCGGATCCACTGGCTGGGGGTGCAGAGGTTGCGTGGTGGGCGCGTAGCGTGCTGCGGCGGGGTTGGTAGGTGGCGGCGCAGCCGGGCAGGGCCAAGTCACAGGACTCGGAGCGCTACTGCGGAGAGCTGTGGCCAGGTGTGACCGTCAGTCAGCAGACGCTGCTCGGTGCGACGGCTAGTAAGGAAGCATGGCCGGCTGGGGTCACTGGGCGGCGTCGCGGCCAGGCAGGGCCAAGTCACTGGGCCAAGTCACAGGGCTCAGAACGGATTGGCGGAGATGTGCGCCCGGGAGTGACGGTTAGCGAGGAGACATGGCCGGCTGGGGTTACCGGGCGGTGCCGTGGCAAGGCAGGGCGGGAAGGCTCGGTGGGATTGCTGGGTGATGTCGCGGGAACGCGTTGTGAATGGGCTAGGTATGTCAACCACGAAAAGTGTAAAGAGGGCTTCATTCGTGCACGAATGAATCGACAATCGCTTTCCATCCTCGAATGGGTGTCATTCGGTTTAGTGTGCGTGCGACCGTCAGGTCTGTCCCCTTCGAGTTCGAAGTTGAAACACGTCTCGTGGCGACCAATCCGGCGGAGAATCACAAGCTGTGTCGTGCTCCTGTTCTCATGACGCAGCAGGGGCCCGACGGATCGCCCAGGATCGCACCTGTCGAAGGGCCGTTGAAGCATGGCATCCCACAGTGTGGAGTCCCGTCTGGTCCGCCACACAGTATGAGAGTCCTGCGCGTATGCCGATGAGGCTGGTCAGAGCGTGGCATTCCAGGCGTCGAGACGGGCGCGCAGGGTTTCCGCAGTGCCATCACTGCGACCGATCCCCAGGTAATTGGGCGCCCAGGTCTCCACCCTGTCCTCGGCTCGCGCCGCCGCTTGCACGTCCCAGGCGCCGATGTCTGTCACCGTGACCCCGGACAACCTCTGGTACTCACGCAAGAACAGTTCCGCGGCGTCGGGATCGCCCAAGAGGACCAGATCCTGTCGACACCACGCCAGGTCCACGCCGCGGGGCGCGCTGCAGGCGCCGGACCAGTCCACGACGCCGGCCACGTCACTGCTGTCCCACAGGACGTTCCCGCACCAGAAATCGAGGTGGGTCAGCACTCGGTGGCTCGTGTTGAGGTCCTCGAACTCGGCCCGTGCCCTACGTGCCAGCGGCCCGTCGCCCATCCCGGGTCCCACCGGTTGGAGCCGGAGACCGGCACCGGATAGGCCATGAATCCGCGCCAACGTCCGGGCCATACCTGCTGCGATGGCCGCAACCGGTAGGTCGGGCGACGGCGGGGTGCCGGGCACTACGGTCGTGATGATCACGGGGCGTGCCTGCGTGCCGCCAATTGCAACGAGCCGGGGAACCAAGGTGCCGAGCCTCGCCAGCGTCGGGTGAGCTGCGCACTCACGGCGCGCCGCGTCGTCGCCCAGGGGAAAGCGGCGCGCAACCAGGCTGCGGCCCCGACACGTGACCACGACGGTGGTGGCATGCGTACCACCGGGGAGCACCCGGTCCAGGACGGCGGGCGCACCAAGTGCGGTAGCGACCGCATCCACGATCGCGTGGACATCGTTCCGATTGGTCATTGACCCATCCTGGCATCTGCCTCATCGCGACATCTGACAACGGAGAAACATCCGACCAGGGCCGATACCCCAAGATGTGAAAGAGTGCTTGAATAGTTTTCATGATCTGCGATCCCCGGCCCCTGAACGAGAACCTGCGACGTGACGAGGCCGCCGCGCGCGCCCTTGTGGTCACCACGCTCGACTATCGACTGCACCTGGATTTCTCCAACGCCGAGGACCAGGATTCCCCCTCCTTCGCCGTACGCACTGAGGTGGACTTCGACGCCAGTGAGGGTGCCGCAACGTTCCTGGACTACCTGGGTCACGAGGTGAACTCCGTGAGCTTGAACGGAGTAACCCTGGAACCGGAGGACGTGGTGGACGGCGCCCGTATCCACCTGCCCGCGCTCAAGGAACACAACACCGCGATCATCGAGTCGCGCTCCTACTACTCCCGTTCGGGTGAGGGCGTGCACCGTTATGTGGACCCCGCGGACGGATTCACCTACCTGTACTCGCAGAACGAGCCGGCCGACTGCCGCCGCATCTACCCGAACTTCGAACAACCCGACCTGAAGGCTCGCTTCGCCACGCGGATCACCGCCCCAAATCAGTGGCACGTGGCCTCCAACGGCGCCCTCCACGACGTCGTGGAGGCGGAGGGAACCAACTCGACGCGCATCTTCGCTCGGACCGAGCCCATGTCCACCTACATCACCACGTTCCTGGCCGGCCCCTACGCGTACTGGACCGATCGCTACACCGGGGACACCGCCTCCGGCGCACACGTGGAGATCCCCCTGGGCATCCTCACCCGCGCCTCCATCGCGGAGCACGCCGACACCGAGGAGATCTTCGAGGTCACCAAGCGCGGCCTGGACTGGTTCCACGAGAACTTCGACGTGGCCTACCCCTGGGGTAAGTACGACCAGGCTTTCGTCCCCGAGTACAACCTCGGCGCCATGGAGAATCCCGGCCTCGTCACCTTTACCGAGAGCTACATCTTCACCTCAGCAGCCACCGAGGCTCAGCACGAGGGCCGCGCCAACACGATACTCCACGAGATGAGCCACATGGCCTTCGGGGTCCTCGACACCATGAAGTGGTGGGACGATCTCTGGCTCAAGGAATCCTTCGCGGATTACGTGGGCGCCCTCGCCGTGGACGAGGCCACCGACTTCACGACGTCGTGGACCACCTTCGCCTCGCGTCGTAAGGCCTGGGCCTACCGCCAGGACCAGTACCCCACCACGCACCCCATCGTGGCCGACATCGTGGATCTGGAGGCGGCAGACCAGAACTTCGACGGCATCACCTACGCCAAGGGTGCCTCGGTGCTGAAGCAGCTCTCGGCCTACGTCGGCCGCGACACCTTCCTCGCTGCCGCGCGCGACTACTTCCGGGACAACGCGTGGGGCAACACCACCTTGGCCGATTTCCTCAGGGCCCTCGGTTCCGCCTCCGGGCGGGACATGAGCGGATGGGCCGCTGCATGGCTGGCCACGGCAGGCGTCTCCACCCTCACGCTGGAAACCACCGTCGAGGACGGCCGGATCGCCTCAGCCGCACTGCACCAGTCCGCAACCGATCCGCGTACGGGCGAGTCGGTTCTGCGCCCGCACGTGGTGCACGTGGGCGCCTACGCTCCTGTGCCCGACGGCCCGGCTCGGCTGGTTGCCTCCCCCGAGGTCCGCTTGGAGGACGCCGACGGCGCCCTCGCCGCCGCGGAGGTCCCTGAGATTCTCGGCCTGCCCGCGGATACGGTCCTGCTGCCCAACGACGCCGATCTCAGTTATGCGCTGGTGGCCCCCGACGCCAACTCACTGGAGGCCTTCCTCGCGGAAGGGTTCGAGGACGAGTTGGCTCGGGCCACGGCATTCGCCGCGGCGTGGAACCTGGTGCGCGACGGCGGTCTGGCACCGGAACGCTTCGTGGACGGCGTCGTCGCCACGTCCCACCTGCTGGAGGACACCGGTGTGCTTTCCCAGGTGTTCGCGCAGGCGACGTCCGGCCTGGTGGATTACGCCCGTGCCGAGCAGCGTCAGGAACTCCTGGCCCGATGGAGCACCTGGCTGCTGGAAGCCATCGTGGACGAGCCGGAACTCTCCGACGTGCGCACCGTCCGGTTGCGCGCCCTGTTCTCGGCCCTGGAACACCTGCAGGCCCCGGCCGCAGACACGCTGGGTGTCATCGCCACCTGGTTGGACCCGACGAATGCCTTCGATCTCGGGGAGGAGCTGACCTGGGCCGCACTGAGCGTCTTCGCCGCGCACGGCCGCATCGACGCCGCCTCCTTGTCCGGCCGACAGGCTGCGGCGCCCACCGCCGTGTCCTCCACCGGCCTCACCCGGGCGCTGGCCGCGATCCCGGACGCCGACGTCAAGGCTTCAGCGCGCCAGGCCGCCTACAGCGGTCGCGACGTCTCGGGAGCGCAACTCTCCAACGACCAGCTGCAGGCTGTCATCGACGGGCTCGGCGTGGATCCGAGGCACGTGGATCGACCGGATCCGGCGGAGTACTTCGACCGCCTGGCCAAGGTGTGGCGCGAACAGACCCAGGGCCAGTCCACCCGGGTGGTCAAGGGCCTCTACCCCGCAGATGCCGAGATCGCGGACGGCGACGCGGACACCCACCCGACGGTGGTGGCGACCCGCGCCTGGCTGGAGGCCAACCAAGACCAGCCCGCCGCGTTGCGGCGGCTGGTCATCGAGTCACTGGACGACGTCCGCAGGCGGCTGCGCGCGCAGGCCGCCTGACCGCGCGGGCCGGGCACGCACGACTCATCTACGGCAAGAAACCACAGCTACGGTGCCGATCTACCCTTCGGCACCGTAGCTGTGGTTTTTCACCGTTGCTACGACTCGAGCTGGAGTACCGTCCAGATCACGGGACCCGGCGGGTCCACTCGTCGGTGAGGAACTTGGTCCTGGCCAGCTCCTCGGCCTCGGCGAGGGTGGCATCGTCGATGACGGCTTCCTTGGCACCGTAGCGGTCCATGAAGACCGACTTCAGCGTCGAGAGGATCTCCTCGCGGCTGCGTCCCGCCTGACGCTTGAGCGGGTCAACACGCTTCTTGGCGGACGTGATGCCCTTGTCGGAGATCTTCTCCCTGCCGATGCGCAGCACCTGCGTCATCTTGTCCGCGTCGATGTCGTAGCTCATGGTCACGTGATGCAGCATGCCTCCGCCGGCCAGACGTTTCTGAGCGGCGCCGCCGATCTTGCCTGCGTCGGTCGCGATGTCGTTGAGCGGAACATAGTGCGCCTCCACCCCGACCTCGGCCAGGGACTGCATGACCCAGGAGTCAAGGAACGGGTAGGAGTCGGCGAAGGACATGCCGTCCACCAGGGACTGCGGTAGGTACAGGGAGTAGGTGACGCAGTTGCCCGCCTCCATGAACATGGCCCCGCCGCCGGAGATGCGGCGCACCACGTGGAAGCCGTACTTCTGCGCGGCCTGCTCATCCACCTCGTTGCTGTAGGACTGGAAGGACCCGATCACCACGCTGGGCTCGTTCCACTCCCACAGTCGCATGGTCGGGGCACGCAGGCCGGCGCCGACCTGACGGGTCAGGACCTCGTCGAGGGCCACGTTGACCTCGATGGGGTACGGGGTGGGGCCCAGGACCTCCCAGGCATGGTCGTCCCAGGTGCTGGCCAGGCCAAGGGCACGCCGCACCGCCGTGGCCACCGCAGCGGCATCGAAGCCGAACATCACGGCGCCCGGGCGGACCTGGGCCTCGATGGCCCTGGTCAGTTCCTGGTGGCTCGCGGTGGCAGAGAATCCGGTGAGTGCGGTGTTGATGTCATCCAAGGCCTCGTCCGGCTCGAGGAAGAAATCGCCGTTGATCGCTGCGGAGGCGATCCGGTCGTTCTCCACATCGAGGTCGGCGACCACGAGTTTGCCGCCTGGGACCTTGAACTCACCGTGATGGTGAACGGAGCCTGCAGGTGTTGGGGATCCGGGGAAAGAAGAATCATTCGACACGCCCTCCAGCCTATCGCCGTCGACGGCCGCCGAGGGTGACGAGAGAGCCGTTTCCCCGCACAACGCGTTCGGGCCGCCGCCTCCACCCGGGAAGGTGGAGCGCGGCGGCCCGAACGAAGTGATGCGAGTGCTGAAGGCCTCAGGCCTTCTTGCCACCGAAGCCCTTGAAGCGCTGGTTGAAGCGCTCCACGCGACCGGCGGAGTCCATGATGCGCTGCTTACCCGTGTAGAACGGGTGCGACGCGGCGGAGATCTCGACGTCGATGACCGGGTAGGTGTTGCCGTCCTCCCACTCGATGGTCTTGTCGCTCGTGGCGGTGGAGTGGGTCAGGTACTTCTCGCCGGAAGCGAGGTCACGGAACACGATGGGCCCGTAATTCGGGTGGATGCCAGCCTTCATGAAGATCACCTTGGATTTCTAGTATGACCCTGGATTTTGCCAGGGTCGATCAGTGGATCGGTGTGTACGCGCACACACGCGCACAGCGAACCATTCTACACAGATACGGTGCCGGGCGTGCAGCGGCAGACACCGTGGCGTCCGTCTCAGCGGGCACGCAGTTCCCACATGGCGATGGCCGCCGCCGCTCCGACGTTGAGGGAGGAGACCTCGCGCTCCATGGGGATGATGACGGAGGCATCCACCGACTCCAGCGTTCGCGGCAGAACCCCGGCTCCCTCGGTGCCCAGGATCAGGGCCAGCCGCTCCAGATGCCTCAAGGCGGGGTCGTCGATCGGCAGCGCGTCCTCGGTCAATTCCAGTGCGCAGACATGGAACCCCTGGTCCTTGAGCCACTGCACGCCGGTGACGCCGTCCGGCCAGGTGTCGAGGCGAGCCCATGGCTGGGAGAACACCGTGCCCATGGACACCCTGATGGCTCGGCGGTAGAGCGGGTCGGCGCAGCGAGGCGAGAGCAGGATCGCATCCACACCGAGTCCCGCGGCAGTGCGGAAGATGGCGCCGACGTTGGTGTGCTCGGTGACATCCTCCAGCACCACCACACGGCGGGCGGACGAAAGCAATCGGGCCGCGTTGGCCGGTGCCGGTCTCCGGAAGCTCGCCAAGGCTCCACGGTGCAGGTGGAAGCCGGTGAGCGATTCGAGCACCTCGGAGGCGCCGATGAACACGGGCACGTCAGGGAAACGGCCCGAGAATTCCTCGGCTACCGCGGTGTGGCGCTCATCAAGCAGAAAGGAACGGGGCGTGTATCCGGCGTCCAGCGCCCGGCGTACCACCACAGTGGACTCGGCGATGAAGGTGTCCCGGGTGGAACGCAGGGCGGCGTCGGTCAGCCCTACATAGTCGCTCAGGTCGGGCCCGGAGGCTGACTCAGGATCGGAGGGTTGCCGGGGATCGGGCAGGGACCCGATGGTGACGATCGGCACGAGTGAGGAGGGACTCAGCGGGCGAACGCGGAGAAGCGGTGCCCCGTGCGGGTGAGCGTCAGCGGCAGGTCGAAGGTGGTCTCCAGGTTGGCCTGCGTGACGGTCTGCTCCAGCGGGCCTGCGGCGACCACGGAGCCCTCGCGCAACAGCAGCGCGTGCGTGAAGTGTTCGGGGATCTCCTCCACGTGATGGGTCACCATCACCATGGTCGGCGCGGCCGGATCGGCGGCGAAGGAGCCCAGCCGGGCCACGAGGGCTTCCCTCCCGGACAGGTCCAGGCCGGCGGCGGGTTCGTCCAGGATCAGCAGTTCCGGGTCCGTCATGAGGGAGCGGGCAATCAATACGCGCTGGCGTTCGCCTTCGGACAGGGAGGAGAAGCGACGGGAGAGCAACGTGGCTGCTCCCCAATCGTTGAGCAGGGACAAGGCGCGACGCTCGTCGTCCTTGTCGTAGACCTCGCGCCAGCGGCCGGTGAAACCGTAGGCGGCGGAGACCACCACGTCCAGCACCAACTCGTCCTCCCGCAGCTGGCGGGCCAGGCCGGCGGAGGTCAGGCCGATGGCGGGACGCAGCTCGAACAGGTCGACCTCTCCCATCCGGCAGCCGAGCACATCGACCGTGCCGGAGGACGGAAACATCTTGGTGGCGGCGATCTGGGCCAACGTGGACTTACCCGCGCCGTTAGGGCCCATCACCACCCAACGCTGCCCCTCCTCGATGTCCACGGACACGTGGGACAAGAGTTCCTTGTGTCCTCGTTTGACGGTTACATCGGAGAAGTTCAGCACGGACGTCATGGTGCCCAAGTCTAGTTCACAGATAACGGTGAGGGCGGCACCAACGGCCATGATGGAGGCATGGAATCGACACTCCGTCTGGCCGTCTTCACCGCCGCCGACTCCCCCGCCTCGGCTCAGCACGTCCTGGAGGAGGTCCTGCAGGCCTCCGAGGTCGCTCTGACGACGCTGCCCGACGCCGTGGAGGCCCCATCCGGCCTCACGGCCGCGGCCGCGCGCGTCACCGCCGACGCCCAAGGCGTCGAGGCGCTTCGGACCGCGGTGCGATCCGTTCGTGATGTCCCCGCGGCCGTGCTGCTCGCGCCCCAGTCCTTGCTGGATGCCGAGCGCATGCTGCTGGTGACGGACGTGGATTCCACGCTGATCGAACAGGAGGTCATCGAGCTGTTGGCTGCCCATGCGGGGCGTGAGGCCGAGGTCGCTGCGGTGACGGAACGCGCCATGCGCGGTGAACTCGACTTCGCTCAGTCCCTTCACCATCGAGTGGAGGCGCTCACCGGGCTACCGGTCGGGGTCATGCAGGAGGTCGCGGCCCGCATCACGCCGACGGCTGGTGCCGAGGCCCTCATCCGGGCCGCGCACCGTGCAGGGCACAAGGTCGGGGCCGTTTCCGGTGGCTTCATTCAGGTTCTTGAACCGCTGGCCGAGCGGTTGGGGCTGGACCATGCGCGGGCCAACGTATTGGGCGTGGCCGACGCAGCACTGACCGGTTCCGTGGTCGGTGACGTGGTGGATCGCGCCGCGAAGCAGGCGGCCCTGGTGTCCTGGGCCGAGGCGGAAGGGGTGCCCCTGTCTGCCACCATCGGGATGGGAGACGGCGCGAACGACCTCGACCTGGTTGATGCCAGCGCACTCGGTGTCGGGGTTCAGCCCAAGCCCGCCTTGCGTGCACGAGTGGACGCGACGTTGGACCTGCGTCGACTCGATACCGTAGCGGCAACGCTGGGTTGGCCGCTGGACTGAAAGCCTCGCCTGACCGCGAAAGTGTGCTCTTCCACTAATCGAGACTGCATCGTGACGTGCGAGTGACGCGAATCTGCATGTTCCGGCGGAATGAGCACATTACTATGTCGAACTGTGCGGGTGCATTCTGGCACCGTTGAATGAACGGCGTCGCAACGCCTGCCCGGGGCTGACAAGCCCACCAGGGATATCAAGGAGAACAAAACGTGAGCGAAGAGTCCACGATGCCGTCGGACGCAGAGCCAGGCAAGAAGAGCCACAAGGGGGCCAAGATCACCGCCTGGACGCTCGGCGCCGTGGTGGTGGTTGCCGGCGGAGCCTACGTCGGCAGTGCACTGCTGACCAAGGACAAGCTGCCGGCCGAACTGAGCATCGAGGGTGTGGATGTCTCCGGGCAGAATGCGGAAGAGGCAGAAGCAACGCTCACGAAGGCGTTCGCGGAACGGGAAGCGGCCCAGCTGCAGCTGAGCACCGAATCGGAGAACGACTCCAAGGTCACCATCACCCCCAAGGACGCCGGCCTTGGCGTGGACGTGACCGCAACGGTCTCCAAGTACACGGGCCTGAGCTGGGATCCCAGCATCATCTGGTCGCGTCTGACCGGTTCTCAGGACGGCTCTGCGGAGACCACGGTGGACCAGGCCAAGCTCACCTCGGCCGTGGAGGATGCAGCCAAGGATCTGGACAGCAAGGCAGTGGAGGGCCAGGTCTCCTTCAACGAAGGAAAGGCCGAACTCAAGGAGCCCGAATCCGGCGTCAAGGTCGACGTGGATGCCACCGCAGAAGCGCTGCGCGAGCAGTGGCTCAATGCGGACGGCAGCATCAAGGCCACGGCGTCCACCGACGAGCCGGAGGTCAGCGCCGACGACTGGAAGAAGTTCGTCGAGGAATCCGCCGATCCGCTCGTGTCAGGCGAGATCACGGTCGATGACGGTTCCAACCAGGCCACGCTGAGCGCAGAACAGCTCGGCAATGCTGCCTCCACCGAGGTCAAGGATGGCTCGCCCTCACTGAAGCTCGACCAAGACGTCTTGCTCAAGGACACCGTCTCCGCGAACCCCAAGATGAAGTCCACGGGTAAGGACGCCACCTTCAAGCTCACGGGCAAGGCAGGCAGTGCCAAACCCGAGATCGTTCCTGCGAAGGAAGGCCGCGGCATCAAGGCCGAGGACCTGTCCGCCGCCGTGCTGAAGGCTTCCACATCGGAGGACCGCAAGGCCACCGTGAAGCCGACGGTCACGCAGCCCACGGTGTCGACGGCAGCGGCCAAGAAGTGGAAGCTTCAGGTGACTTCCGAGTTCGCCACGGTGTACCCCACCTACGACACCACCCGCACCAAGAACCTTGTGGCAGGTTCTGCCAAGGTCAGCGGCACCGTGGTGGAACCCGGCGAGGAGTTCAACCTGGCCAATGAGTTCGGCCCCGTGACGGCTGCCAACGGCTACTACTCCTCCGGTGTGGTGGAGAACGGCCTGTCGACCAAGGCCATGGGCGGCGGCCTCTCCCAGATCGCCACCATGTCCTACAACGCCGGCTACCTTTCCGGGATGGAGATCCTGGAGCACCGCGCCCACTCGCGTTGGTTCGACCGCTATCCCGAGGGACGTGAGTCCACGTACTGGGAAGGCCAGATCAACGTGCGCTGGAAGAACGACACGCCGGCTCCCGTGGCCGTCGAGATGTGGGTCAGCGACGAAAAGGTCCACATGCGGACCTGGGGCGTGAAGTACTGGGACGTCAAGACCACGACCTCCGACCATTACAACCTCACCAGCCCGCGCGCCATGCACTCCAACGCACCGGGCTGTGTCCCGGAGCGCACCGGCATCAACGGCTTCACCGTGGACGTGAGCCGCACCCGTCAGGCACCCGGCAAGGAGCCGGAGACCCAGAAGGACACCACCACGTACACCGCCTGGCCCAATGTGACGTGCGGCTGAGCGTGACGTGCGGCTGAGCGTGAGCTGCGGCTGAGCGTGAGCTGCGGCTGAGCGTGGTCCAATAAGGGCGGGCCCCGGAACCGATCGGTTTCGGGGCCCGCCCTTCATTGATGCGAGGATCGCTTCGTTGGCGCGAGGCTCGCCTCTTCGGTTGCGTGGGTCAGTCGATGAAGCCCTTGCCGCCGCCCACGAGCTCGGTGTGGCCGGTCTCCACATCAGCGGTGGCCATGGCAGCGACCTCGGCCGCGAACTCGTCAACGGAGTAGAGCTTGCCTGCCTCCTCACGGCGGGCCTCGATGGCGCCGGGTTCCACGCGGTCCAGGAGCGTGGCGGTGATGGTGCCCTCGATCATGTCTCCGGAGACCACGATCAGGTCGATCCCCTTCTGGGCCAGAGCCGGGATCTTCTCACGCAAGGCGACCTCGCCCGCGCGCTTGGACTTGGCCACGGGTTCGTAGGCGGCCAGGGTGGGAACGGTGTCGATGAAATGTGCCTGGTGGCTGGTCACGTAGACCACGCGGGAACCCTCCGGCATGACTGCTGCAGCGGCCTCCAGCATGCCGACCTGGGCGTCTCGGTTCAGGCGCAGCGCGTAGTCCTCGCCGCGATCCGTCTCCATGCCGCCGGAGGCGTTGAGCACCAGCAGGTCGAGGGAACCGAAGTTGGACACCGCTGCGTCCACGAGTGCCTGTTGGCCCTCGGCCTCGGTCAGGTCGGCCTGCACGGCGACGGCGCGTCCACCGGCCTCCTCGATGGCCTTGACGACCTTGTTGGCTCGCGGAGCCTTGGCACGGTAGTTGATGACCACGGCGGCGCCCTCTGCTGCGATGAGCTTGGCCGTGGAGGCACCGACGCCGCGTGAGGAGCCGGTGACGATGGCGGTCTTACCGCTCAATGAACCCATGAGTGAAGTCCTTAATCCTGATGCCCGGGGCGGGTGAGCCCCGGAACTGCTTCGAAATGGTTCTTCCCCTATCTTCGGAGAACCCTGTATCCGGAAGAAACGGTGTTTCTTGACGAAGACGGCCGGGAAGGAAGTATGCGCCTCGAGAAAGAACTCGAGGTGGGTGAGTCAGTGGCCCATGCCCAGGCCGCCGTCCACGGGGATGACGGCTCCGGAGATGTAGGAGGCGTCGTCGCCGGCCAGCCAGGTGGTGATTCGGGCGACCTCTTCTGGCTTGGCGAATCGGTTCGCAGGGATCTGCGCAAGGTACTTCTTCTTCAGCTCCGGATCCAGGACCTCGGTCATCTCGGTCTCGATGAATCCGGGTGCCACCACGTTGGCCGTGATGCCGCGGCCGCCCAGCTCACGGGTCACTGAACGCGCCATGCCCACGAGGCCGGCCTTGGACGCGGAGTAGTTGACCTGGCCGGTGCCGCCCAGCAGTCCCACGACGGAGGAGATGAGGATGATCCGTCCACGACGCTTCTTCATCATGCCCTTCACGGTGCGCTGGACAACGCGGAAGGCACCGGTCAGGTTGGTGTCGATGACGGAGGAGAAGTCGTCTTCGCTCATCCGCAGGAGAAGCGTGTCGTGGGTGATGCCGGCGTTGGCCACCAGCACCTCGACGGGGCCGAAGTGCTCCTCGACCTGGCTCACGGCCGCATCGATGCTCGCGGCATCGGTGACGTCGGCCTTGACCGTGAACAGATCCTCCGGGCCAACGCCCGATCGGGAGGTGATGGCGACGTTGTCACCCTGCGAGGCAAAGCTGCGGGCGATCGCCAGACCGATGCCGCGGTTGCCTCCCGTGACGAGGACGGTGCGGGGGGTCTGCTCGGTCATGAGGTTCCTCACTTCACTTCGGTTGCCGTAACACTTGACGAAAGTTCTGCCCCCGACGGATCCGTGAAGTTCGTGAGGACAGGCCATCCCATCCTAGCGAAGAGACGCGCTTGTCCTGTTGAGGACTGCGTCCCGATCCGAGTGCTGGGATGTGCGCTGGGCCGCACTGGACTGTGCGCTGGGCCGTCCTGGGATGTGAGCCGAGCCGAGCAGTGGAAGAATGGGTTGGTGATGCGACGCGAACACGAATCGACCCAGGATGCCCAGGTGCACTCCGTGACGAGTGCGAACGAGGCCGCCTCGATCGAGTCGAGGCAGCGTCTACGTGCTTACGCCATCAAAATGGGTCTACGCGTGGTGTTCTTCGTGGTCGGAGCCATCGTTGCCGTCACCTGGAACGAGTGGGTGGGCCTGATCCTCATGGGTATTTCGGCTGTGCTGCCGTGGTTCGCCGTCATGGGTGCAAACCTGATCCGCCCTCCTGAGCAGGTGAAGGGGGCCAGCTTCGCCACCTCCCCAGACCCAGAGCAGATCGCGGCGGACTCCTCCCCCACCGAGCCCCGCTACGGCGAGTCCGAGCATGCGCCGTCCGCCCCTGGTGGCGTCACCATCGAGGGTGAGCTGGTGGAGGAGGACCCCGAAGAGAATCCCGATTCCGAGGAGAACACATGAGCTTCGACCTCCTGGGATCCCTGGGCGCGTCCTCACCGGGCGGTCCTGCCCCGCAGTGCTCCCGTAAGGGCTGTCGCAACAATGCGGCCTGGGCCCTGCGCTGGAACAACCCGAGAGTGCACACGCCAGAGCGTCGCAAGATCTGGCTGGCTTGCAACGATCATCGCGAATGGCTCGGCGACTACCTCGCCACTCGTGGCTTCCTCAAGGACGTCGTGCCCTTCACGGAACTGGACCAGGACCAGGACCAGGACCCCCACATCTCGACTTCATCGCAGGAGTAGCCCCACATGTATCGATTCCTTGCCTCCACCCGCTGGGTGGGTTGGCTCATGATGGTCGTGGTCTTCGCCGCAGTGTGTGGACTGTTGAGCTGGTGGCAGTGGGATCGTCGTGCCGAGGTAGCGGCGGACAATGCGAATGTCTCCGCGAATTGGGACTCGGACGCCGTCTCTCTGGACACGGCACGTGCCTGGCTGAAGGACCTCCCTCACGAACGTGAATACACCCCGGTGGAGCTGACGGGACGATATCTGGCAGACGAGACCGTGTTGGTACGGCAGCGCACGGTCTCCTCCTCCTTGGGCATGGAGGTGCTGGTCCCGTTCGAGGCGAAGGACGGAACCGTGGTCCTGATCGACCGCGGCTGGCTACCCAATGGCGACGCAACTGACCAAAGGCCGAACGACGTTCCGGCGCCGCCCAGCGGCACCGTCACCGTGACCGCCCGGCTCGTGACCGGGGAACCGGATATCGGGCGCGATGCGCCCGAGGGGCAGGTCGCCTCCATCCATCTGCCCCACGTCGGGCAATTGACCGGCACCAACGTCCAGCAGGGCGCGTACGCGCTCCTGGCCCAGGAGGATCCGGCGCCGGAGGCGGCCCCGAAGCGGCTTCCCAAGCCCGAGGGTGACGAAGGCATGCACTGGTCCTACGCGCTGCAATGGGCAGGATTCGCGGTGCTGTTCTTCGTGGCCTTCGGCTATGCCGCGCGGCAACAGGCCCGCCTGAATCGGGAGGACAAGGAGGCCATCGAGCGCGGAGAGGAACCTCGGATGCGCGCCAGGAAGCTTCCAGGTGCCAAGGCGGTCAAGCCGCGTCGCGACGGCTCACCGCATGACGAAGAGGTCGAGGACGCCCTCATCGAGGACGCTCCCCTGGCGGAGACCACCGGCGAGGAACTGGATCCCGAGACTTGGTCCAAGGCCCAAAGAGACCGCGCGGGTCGCTGAACGGGTCGGACCAGGGAAGCCAGTTCACCCGGGAGACCAGTTCACTCGGGAGACCAGTTCACCAGGGCGACCAAATCAGGCCAGGGTGACCAACTCGAGGTATTCGTCGTTCCAGAGGTCCTCTGTGCCATCGGGAAGCAGCAGCACCCGTTCCGGGTTGAGCGCCTCGACGGCGCCCTCGTCGTGGGACACCAGGACCACGGCGCCCTCGTAGCCGGCCAGGGCTCCGAGGATCTGCTCGCGCGAGGCGGGATCCAGGTTGTTGGTCGGCTCGTCGAGGAGCAGGACGTTGGCATGGCTGGCCACGATCATGGCCAGCGCCAGTCGGGTCTTCTCACCGCCGGAGAGCACTCCGGCAGGCTTGTTGACGTCGTCGCCGGAGAACATGAAGGAGCCGAGGATGCCGCGCACGTCGGCGTCGCCCAGATGCGTTGGTGCGGTGGAACGCATGTTCTGCAGCACCGTGGCCTGGGGGTCGATGGTGTCGTGTTCCTGCGCGAAGTAGCCGATCTTCAGTCCGTGACCGGGTACCACCGATCCTGAATCCGGGGTGTCGACCCCCGCCAGCATGCGCAGCAGCGTGGTCTTACCGGCTCCGTTGAGGCCCAACACCACCACGCGGGAACCGCGGTCGATGGCCAGATCCAGGCCGGTGAAGATCTCGAGCGATCCGTAGGCGCGCGAGAGTCCCTCCGCGGTGAGCGGTGTCTTGCCGCACGGGGCGGGGCTGGGGAAACGCAGGGCCGCGACGCGATCGGCCTGATGCTCCTCCTCCAGTCCCCGCAGCATGCGCTCTGCGCGCTTGATCATGCTCTGAGCCGCCACGGCCTTGGTGGCCTTGGCGCGCATCTTCTCGGCCTGCTGCATCAAGGCGCCGGCCTTCTTCTCAGCGTTGGCGCGTTCGCGGCGGCGGGCCCGCTCGTCGGTCTCGCGCTGAGCCAGGTATTTCTTCCAGCCCAGGTTGTACATGTCGATGGTGGCTCGGTTGGCATCCAGGTGGTAGACCTTGTTGACCACGGCCTCCAGCAACTCGGTGTTGTGGGAGATGATCAGGAAGCCACCCTCGTAGTCCATCAAGAAGTCGCGCAGCCAGGTGATGGAGTCGGCGTCCAAGTGGTTGGTTGGCTCGTCGAGTAGCAATGTGTCCGCGTTGGAATACAGGATGCGGGCCAGCTCCACGCGGCGGCGCTGGCCACCGGAGAGCGTGCCGATGGGCTGGTTGAGGATGCGCTCGGGAAGGGCCAGGTTGTTACAGATGGCCGCAGCCTCGGATTCGGCCGCGTAGCCGCCGCCTGCCAGGAACTCTGCCTCGAGGCGGTCGTAACGGCGCATGGCCTTCTCGCGTACGGCCTCGTTCTCGCTGGCCATCTCCTCCTGGCAGCGGCGCAGCTTCTCCGTGACCACGTCCAGACCGCGGGCGGAGAGGATGCGGGCCCGAGCCAGCTGGTCCATGTCGGGCAGATGGGTGTCCTGCGGGAGGTAACCGAGGGAGCCGTTGCGGGTGACCTCGCCTGCCGCCGGAAGCGTCTGTCCCGCGAGGACCTTGGTCAGCGTGGTCTTGCCCGCACCGTTACGGCCCACCAGGCCGACCTTGTCGCCGGCATCGACGCGGAAATTCACCTCGTCCATCAACAGGCGAGCGCCTGCGCGCAGCTCCAGGTCGGATACGGAGATCACTGTGCTTCCCGGTCCTTTCGTAGGGTCTCAAGCGGGCAACCTGACTATTCTAGGGCCCCATGGCCTCGGTGCGGGGTGACTTGCGACGTGATGTCACCGACTGGCCGAGTTGAACACTGTTCAAGTACGGTATGGACCATGTCTTCCTCCGTATCCGTTGCTGCCAAGCGCAACACCCTGCCCCGTGACCTGGCTCTGGTCGTCGTCTTCGCCGCCGTGGTCGCCGCATTGTCGCTGACCCCGGCCATCCCGGTCGGGGGCGCCGGCGTCCCGATCACCCTGCAGACCCTCGGCATCGCCATCACCGGCCTGCTGCTCGGCGGCTGGCGTGGGTTCACCGCAGTGGCCCTGTACGTGGTGCTCGGCCTGGCCGGGCTACCCATCTTCGCCAACTACTCCTCCGGCTTCGGAGTGCTGGCCGGTGGTAGCGCAGGCTACCTGCTGGCCTTCCCGGTGGCCGCGCTGGTCTCGGGGTCGCTCGCCACGTTGGTGCTGCGCAAGGCCCGCAAGCTGCAGGCGCTGTGGCTGTTCTGCTGTGCGTTCGCCTCCTCCATCCTGATCGTCCACCCCGCCGGCATCGTCGGCATGAAGCTCAACGTCCCCTTCGACTCGTGGGGTGCCGCCTTCGCCGCTGACCTGCCGTTCTGGCCCGGTGACGTGATCAAGTGCGCGCTGGCCGCGCTGATCGCTGCCGGCGTGTTCAAGGCCTTCCCCGCGCTGGCCGCGCGCCGCACCGGAGACCTGTGAACACGTCCACCGTCAAGCTGGACGCCGCCTCGGTGCGGGTCCTTGATCAACTCGGCACCTCCCGCACCACACTGGAATCCACCACGCTCGATCTTCCACAGCGTCGCATCGCGCTGGTGGGGTCCAACGGCCAAGGCAAGACCACCCTGTTGAGGGCCATTGCCGGCCTGCAAGACCTCGCGGAGGGCAGCATCAGCGTGGACGGCCACGACGTCGCCACCGAACTGTCGGCAGTACGCTCCACCCTCGGTTTCCTCTTCGCCGATCCCTCCGCGCAGTTGATCATGCCCACCGTGACCGAGGACATCCAGCTCTCGCTGCGTCGGCTGGGCCTGAAACGCCGCCGGCGTCAGGAACGGGCCACGGAACTGCTGGCCGAGGCAGGGCTGGGGCACCTGAGTGAACGCAGCGTGCACGCACTCTCCGGCGGCGAACGCCAACTCGTGGCCCTCACCGGCCTGCTGGCCGTGGATCCGTCCGTGATCCTCGCCGACGAACCGACCTCAGCCCTCGATCTGGTCAACCGTGCCCAGGTCGTCACGGAATTGATGAACGTGCCTGCCCGGCTGATCGTGGCCACGCACGACCTGGAGCTGGCCCGCGCTTGCGACCGCGTGATCTGGGTGCATGCCGGGCAGGTGGTGGGCGACGGCGAACCGGGAGAGATCGTGGACGCCTACGTTTCCGCGGCCCAGGGCCGAACCCCCTGGCCGGGCACCACTCCCCCGACGCACCTGGCCCGGACGCTTCCGGAAGACCGGGCCTGATGCGCGTCCTCGATCCTGGCAACATCATCCGGTCGGTGCCGGGAAGCTCGCTGATCCACCGCACACCGCTCTGGTGCAAGTACCTTGTGCTGCTCGCGGCCGGCGTGGCTTCTGCGTTCTTGCGGACGGACTGGCGCTATGGCGTGGGCCTCCTGGCGTTCTCGTTCCTGGTGTACGCGTTCTCCGGCGCCCGCGTCTTCAGAACGTTTCTGTCCCCGTTGCGGTACTGGTGGTGGGTGGTGCCGCTGCTGGTGGCCTACCACTGGCCCGTCAACGGCCCGTGGGTGGCGTTGGCCGTACCCAGCTGCATCTATGCACTGCTGACGCTGGCCAGGCTGCTGCTGATCACCACCGACCAGCAGGTGCTGATCGACGGGATCGGAAGGGCAGGCCGGTGGATCGGCCTTCCTCGATCCAGCGTGGAGATCGCGCTCGCACTGTTCCTCCGAACCCTGCCCGACGTCGTGGACAGCTGGCGTCGGATCCGCGAGTCGGCCGCTGCACGCGGGCTGCGTCGCGCACCCATCCGCACGGCGACCGCGCTGGTCATCGCTGCCGTGGCCCGCGCCCGCGATGCGGGCGACGCCTTGTCGGCGCGCGGCCTGCCCGAGCCGCGTGGCAGCAAGCACGACTGAGCGAGTCACGGAACCCGCGCCACGCCGTCGGGCATCCGACGGCCGCAGACAGGGAACGAGCGAGGGCCCCGAAACCCTAAGGTTTCGGGGCCCTCGCCCTTGATGCATCAAGCGTCGATCAGATGATCACGTGGCTCAGATATTGAAACCCAGCGCTCGCATCTGGTCACGGCCGTCCTCGGTGATCCGTTCCGGACCCCACGGGGGCATCCAGACCCAGTTCACCCGCCAGTCGTCCACCAACGGATCCAGCGCCCGGGCCACCTGGTCCTCGAGGACATCGGTGAGCGGGCAGGCCGCGGTGGTCAGCGTCATGTCGATGAGCAGCGCGCCCTCATCGTTGTAGGCCACGCCGTACAGCAGACCAAGATCAACGATGTTCACACCCAGTTCGGGGTCGATCACATCGTGCAAGGCCTCGGTGACGTCCTCGATGGGGGTCTGCGTGCTGCCCAGCTGCTGCTCGTCAGTCATGGTCTCAAGCACCCACCAGGTAGCGGTCGTAGCCCTCTTCCTCGAGCCGATCGGCGAGCTCGGGGCCACCCTGCTCTGCCACGTGACCGTCAACGAAGACGTGCACGAAGTCGGGCTTGATGTAGCGCAGGATGCGCGTGTAGTGGGTGATGAGCATGATGCCCATACCGTTGGCCTCGTGGGCACGGTTGACACCCTCGGAGACGATCTTCAAGGCGTCGACGTCGAGGCCGGAGTCGGTCTCGTCCAGCAGCGCGAAGCGGGGCTTGAGCAGCTCCAGCTGGAGGATCTCGATGCGCTTCTTCTCGCCACCGGAGAAGCCCTCGTTGACGTTACGGGAGGCGAAGTCCGGATCGATCTTCAGACGATCGAAGGCCTCCTTGACCTCCTTGGTCCAGGTGCGCAGCTTCGGTGCCTCGCCGTCGATGGCGGTCTTGGCGGTGCGCAGGAAGTTGGTCATGGTGACACCCGGGATCTCCACCGGGTACTGCATGGCCAGGAACAGGCCCGCACGTGCGCGCGCGTCCACGCTCATCTCCAGCACGTTCTCGCCGTCGAGCAGCACCTCACCGCCGTTGACGATGTAGCGCGGGTGACCGGCGATGGTGGAGGCCAGGGTGGACTTGCCCGAACCGTTGGGGCCCATGATCGCGTGGGTCTCTCCCTCACGGATGGTCAGGTTGACGCCCTTGAGGATCTGCTTGAAGCCCTGCTCGGTCTCGATACCGACCTTCAGGTCCTTGATTTCCAAAGTAGACATGAGTTCTCTTTATCGCTTGTGATTCAGTAGTCGGTCTGCGCCAGCTCGGCCTCGATGGCCTCGTTCAGCTGCGCCTCGATCGACTCCACGCCGATCTTCTGGACGATGTCGTTCAGGAAGCCGCGCACCACCAGGCGGCGTGCGGTCTTCTCGTCGATGCCGCGCGCCATCAGGTAGAACAGGTGCTCGTCGTCGAAACGACCCGTGGTGGAGGAGTGGCCGGCGCCGTCGATGAGGCCGGTCTCGATCTCCAGGTTCGGGACGGAGTCGGCGCGGGCGCCGTCCGTGAGTACCAGGTTCTTGTTGGCCTCGTAGGAGTCGGTACCCTCACCGGCCGCGCGGATCAGCACGTCGCCGATCCACACCGCGTGAGCGTCCTTGCCCTGCAGCGCGCCCTTGTAGAGCACGTTGGAGGTGCATTTGGGGGCTGCGTGGTCCACGAAGAGCCGGTGCTCCAGGTGCTGACCCGCATCGGCGTAGTAGAGGCCGAAGAGTTCGGCCTCGCCGCCGGGTGAGGTGAAACGAGCCGACGGGGTCACACGGACCAGGTCGCCACCGAAGGAGACCACAACGTGCTTCAGGTGGGCCTTGCCACCGACGCGGGCCTGCTGGTCGGAGGCGTGGACGGAGTCGTCCTCCCACCGCTGCAGCGACACCACGGTGAGGTCGGCGCCGTCGTGCACGTCGATCTCCACGTTCTGGCTCACCGTCGCGGACCCGGAGTGGTCCACCACCACGGTGGCGCGGGAGCCTTCCTCTGCCACCAGCACCAGGTGCTGCGCGGAGGGTGCGGTGTCCTCGCCCTTCACGGAGACCAGCGCGACCTCGCCGTCGGCGGCAGCCGGAACGGTGATCACGTGCGCGGTGGACACACCGGACCAGGCGTTGGCCGCGACGCGGTCCTCAGGTGCGGCCCAGCCCACGCGGGGATCGGCGGACTTGTCCACCACCTCGTGCGAGAACTCGAGGGTCCCCTCCACGGTCTTCAAGGACACGGCAGGCTCCGCATCCTGACTCAGGGCCAACTTGTCCAGGCCCTTCAGCCGCTTCAACGGGGTGAAACGCCAGTCCTCTTCGCGACCGGTCAGGGGCGCGAAGTCGTTGACGTCGAAGGAGGTCTTGCGGCCTGCCCTCGAGGAGTCGGGCACGCCATCGCCACCACCGTGGGAGTGCGCCTTCACGGCGTCGCCACCGATGGGGGCCAGGTTGGTCGCAGCCAAGTTCAGGGGCGAGAGATCCTCGCCCTCCTCCGTGAAACCAGCGATCAGGGGTGCACCCTTGCTTCGCTGGGCCGCGGTATCAGTCAGATTCTGTGCCATGCTCAGCCCACGGATCCTTCCATCTGCAATTCGATCAGTCGGTTCAGCTCGAGGGCGTACTCCATCGGCAGCTCACGGGCGATGGGCTCCACGAAGCCGCGCACGATCAACGCCATGGCCTCCTGCTCCTCGAGGCCGCGGGCCATCAGGTAGAAGAGCTGGTCCTCGCTGACCTTGGACACGGTGGCCTCGTGGCCCATGGTGACGTCGTCCTCGCGGACGTCGATGTAGGGGTAGGTGTCGGAGCGAGAGATCTGATCAACCAGCAGGGCGTCACAGACCACGTTGTTCTTCACACCCTTGGCACCCTCACGCACCTGCACCAGGCCGCGGTAGCCGGAACGCCCGCCGTTACGGGCAATCGACTTGGCGACGATGGAGGAGGACGTGTTGGGAGCGATGTGCACCATCTTGGAGCCGGTGTCCTGGTGCTGTCCCTCGCCGGCGAAGGCGATGGACAGGGTCTCTCCGCGAGCGTGCTCACCGGTGAGGTAAACGGCCGGGTACTTCATGGTGACCTTGGAGCCGATGTTGCCGTCGACCCACTCCATGGTGGCGCCCTCTTCGCAGACGGCGCGCTTGGTGACCAGGTTGTAGACGTTGTTGGACCAGTTCTGGATGGTGGTGTAGCGAACGCGGGCGCCCTTCTTCACCACGATCTCCACCACTGCGGAGTGCAAGGAATCCGACTTGTAGATCGGAGCCGTGCAGCCCTCGATGTAGTGAACGTAGGAGTCCTCGTCCGCGATGATGAGCGTGCGCTCGAACTGGCCCATGTTCTCCGTGTTGATACGGAAGTAGGCCTGCAGCGGGATCTCGACGTGGACGCCCTTGGGGACGTAGACGAAGGAACCGCCGGACCATACGGCCGTGTTCAACGCGGCGAACTTGTTGTCGCCAGCGGGGATCACGGAACCGAAGTACTCCTCGAAGATCTCCGGGTGCTCACGCAGGCCGGAATCGGTGTCGAGGAAGATGACGCCCTGCGCCTCGAGATCCTCGCGGATCTGGTGGTAGACGACCTCTGACTCGTACTGGGCTGCGACGCCGGCCACGAGACGGTTGCGCTCGGCCTCCGGGATGCCCAGCTTCTCGTAGGTGTTCCGGATATCCTCCGGCAGGTCTTCCCAGCTCTCGGCCTGACGTTCCGTGGAGCGCACGAAGTACTTGATGTTGTCGAAGTCGATCCCCGACAGGTCTGCACCCCAGGTGGGCATGGGCTTGCGGTCGAAGTACTTCAGGGCCTTCAGTCGGCGCTTCAGCATCCATTCCGGTTCGGACTTCTTCGCGGAGATATCCGCGACGACGTCCGTGTTCAGTCCACGACGGGCGCTGGCACCTGCGTCGTCGGCGTCGGCCCATCCATACTCATAATTGCCGATTCCGGCGAGCTCCGGATTCTTCTCCAGGATCTCGGCGATCACGCCTGGATCCGCTGCACTCGGTGCAATTTGTTCCGTCATCTCGTCCCCTCCTACTTCCTCGAAATCTTGATGCGCGTCCGCTTCTCCGGCTTGGTCTGCGCCGAGTCACGTCCCAGGGGGATGTGCAGCGTGCACACGTGCCCGCCCGCAGCCATGGTGGAGAGTCTTCTCACGTCAACGTCCAACACCCGTGCAAACATTTCCGCTTCCGCCTCACAGATCTCTGGGACATGGCGTGCCACATCGACGAGCGGGCAGTGGGCCTGGCACAGCTGGAGGCTGCGCATGGCCTGCGTTCCTGTGGAGATGTCCACCGTGCGGGTGAAGGCCACGTAATCGTCCTCGGACAGGGCCTCCGCCAAGGCTTCGGCACGCTCCTGACCGGCAGGTGCTGCAGACACGCGCTCGCTGTACAGGCGCTCCTGCCGCTCTGCCTGCCGAGCTGCGAACTGCCTCACGGCCGTTTCTCCGCCGAGCGTACGCAACTGCTCCACGGCGTCGACCGCGGCTTCACCGTTGCGGTTGCCCAGGCGAACCTGAGCGGCCGGATTCACCACGTAGTGGCGCGCCGGCCGGCCGGCCTTGGCACGTTTGGCCTGTACTTCCTTGACGCCGATCAGCCCTTCAGACTCCAGTCGATCGAGGTGACGACGCACCGCGGCGGGAGTGAAGCCGAGAGTTGTGCCGAGCTCGGCGGCGGTGATGGGACCGTGCTGCAGCACGGTGCGCAGCACACGGTCCCTGGTGCTGTGCTCCGTGTCCTTGGGATCTGGGGAAGGGCTCAGGACAGCCGTTCCCTCCGTTGCCTGCGAATACACAACATATATCTTCCCTTGTGTTCGTCATGCTTTCCAGTAAGGGAAGCCTTGTCGTAGCCGTATAGACAGCACTTGGTGACGAGACTCCCAGCTGCAGGTGACGTTGGACACTGCCGCGAGATTGCGACCTGGAGCGGCATCAGGTCGAGCCGGAAGAGACGCTCAGCGCCGTAGACTGGTGGCGTGCCGTCACCACACCCTTCCGCGCTTCCGACGCCTGCCACCACATCAGCGGACACCAGTGTCCCTGCGGTGAGCGTCAAGGCACTCACGAAGGCGTTTCGCAGTGCGGGTGGCAAGCAGGTCCAAGTGCTGCAGGGCGTCGACCTGGTGGCCCGAGCCGGTGAGGTGACCACGCTGCTCGGCACCAACGGGGCCGGGAAGTCCACCACGTTGGCCTGCGCCCAGGGCTTGTTGGAACCTGACGGCGGAGAAGTTCGACTGCTAGGGCAGACCCCGTGGCACGCGGACGCGAATCTACGAGCCCGAGTCGGTGTGATGTTGCAGGACGGTGGGCTGCCCCCGTCACAGAAGCCGGTGTCCTACCTGCGGCATGTGGCGAGCCTGTATCGCCACCCTCGCCACGTAGGAGAGCTGGTTCATCTCCTCGGCATCGACCAGTTCGCCAAGACCTCCATTCGGCGACTCTCGGGCGGTCAGAAGCAACGACTCGCCCTGGCGGTCGCACTGATCGGTGATCCCGAGGTGCTCTTCCTCGACGAGCCGAGCGCGGGCCTCGATCCTCAGTCGCGGCAGGTGGTCTTCGACCTGATCCGCACCCTGAGAGCGGAGGGACGTGCCGTGGTGCTCACCACCCATCTGTTGGAGGACGCAGAGAAACTCTCCGACACCATCTATGTCATCGACCGTGGTCGCACGGTGGCCCACGGATCCGTGGCCGAACTGACCCAGGCGGACGGTGCCGCCGATCTCGTGGCCGGTTTCGCTGCAGGGGTGACCCCCGCGTGGCCGGAGGGTGTGTGGGCCCGGCGCGAAGGAGTCGACACCTGGGTGGTCCAGGACGTGGCCGACCCCGAGTTGCTGGCCCGTCTGACCCGAGCGTGGGCAGACCAAGGTCTGATGCCGCAGCGCCTCCACCTGCGTCAACGCACCCTCGAGGAGGCCTTCTTGGAGCTGGCCGACCACACCGATGGCGCGCACCATCAGGAGGAGGCGACGGAGACCGCATGACCAGTCACTCCCCCACCACCATTCCCGTCACGTCGCGTCCTGCGGGGCGTCCGCGTTCCTTACCGGTGAGAGCCTTCCGGCAGGCCGGCTACGAGGCCAAGACCATCCTCGGCAATGGGGAACAACTCCTGCTGGCGCTGGTTCTGCCCGTGCTGGCCCTCGTTGCCTTGACGTGGCTCGACGTGTTGGACGGGGTCGCTCCGCGCCGCATCGACGCAGCTACTCCCGGCGTTCTGGCCCTGGCCCTCGTCTCCGTCGCCTTCACGGGCCAAGCGATCCAAACCGGGTTCGATCGTCAATACGGCGTGCTTCGCTCCCTTTCCACCACCCCGCTCGGCCGCGGCGGGCTGATCCTCGGCAAGACCATCGCGGTCTTCGCGGTGCTGGTGGTCCAGCTCCTGGTGCTCGGCGTCATCGCCGCATGCATGGGTTGGCGACCGGAACCGAATGGCATCCTGCCGGCGCTGATCGCCCTGGTCTTCGGTGTCGCCGCCTTCGCCTCCTTGGGTTTGCTCATCGCCGGCACCATGCGACCCCAAGCAACGCTGGCCGTCACCAACCTGCTCTGGGCACTCTTGGCCGGCGTCGGCGGCATCCTGCTGCCCGTGAGTCGCTTGGACGGACTCGCCCATTCCATCGTGACGCTGCTTCCCTCCTCCGCCCTCGCCGAGACACTGCGTGCGGCCTTGCTGCACGGACGCTTCGACCTCCCGTCCATCCTGGTGCTGGCGATCTGGGCCGTGATCGGCTCGGCGGCAGCCATCCGATGGTTCCGCTGGGACTGAATCCCAGCCCCGACGTAACCCACGCACGTACAATCCGCGCACGCACAATCCACACAACACGACCAAGGAATTGTTCCGATGTCCCAGACCGCTACACGACCAAGCAGCCGCTTCGAGCTGCCCACCACGGTCACAAAACTCACTCACGGCCTGGCGATCGCCTCCCTGGCCTCTCAGGTGGGCATCATCGTGACCGGTGGAGCGGTGCGGCTCACCGGCTCCGGTCTGGGCTGCGCCAACTGGCCCAACTGCATGCCAGGCACCATGACTCCCACCCGGGAGATGGGAATCCACGGCATCATCGAGTTCGGTAATCGGACCTTGACCTTCGTCCTGTTGATCATCGCGCTCGCCACCATCGTCTCGGTCTGGAAATTGCGCCGTAGCCACCCCACCATCTACTGGCTGGCGTGGACTCTGCTCGCCATCATTCCCGTGCAGGCGGTCATCGGCGGGATCACCGTGTGGACCAAACTCAACCCGTGGGTGGTGTCGTTGCATTTCATCGCCTCCGCCTTCCTGGTGTGTACCGCCGCGCTGCTCGTGAATCGGACCGGGCTGGCCGCACGTGGCCGGCAGTCGCTGGCAGGCGGCCCCGTGCCGTCGGGCATGAAGGCGCCGGCCTGGGCGGCATGGATTCTTTCCGCAGTCGCGGTGGTCCTCGGGACCATCGTGACCGGCGCGGGCCCTCACGCCGGGGATCCCGATGCACCCCGCCACGCCTTCGATCCCGACCTGGTCACCAAACTGCACGTGGTCCCCGTCTACCTGCTGATCGCGGTCACCCTGATCGCGTTGGTGATCGTGCTGCGTCGCCCCACCGGTGCGGCTCTGCGACACGCCGTGCTCTGGATGTTGCTGGTCATCGTGGTCCAGGGGGCGATCGGCTACACGCAGCACTTCAACGGACTGCCGATCGTGCTGGTACTGCTGCACATGCTCGGCTCCGCACTGTTGATGGTTGCGGCAACGAATCTCTGGGATCGCTCGACCTCTCTGCTGCGCCTGTCCTGATCTGCGCCGTCTCCTGGCCTAGGCTGGAACGTATGAGTGCTGATTCGTCGACGTCGGTTCCGCCGCATCTGCCGTATGCGAGCGTGGCCGTGCGTCAGGTACGCACGGGGTCACAGCTGCCCGTGAGTGCCGCCCGCAGCGTGGTACCGGCCTTCATCACGGACCTGCTGCTGTTGCTCGGCGTCGTGGTCATCGGGTTCGGCGTGGCTTGGACCGCACGTGAAGTCGGCGGAGCCGCCGGCCGCATCTACATTCTGCTTGCCACCATCGTGGTCATCTGCGTGACCGCCGTGCTCCTGCGCCGAGGCGCACAGCATGGCCGTCCCGCCATGTGGGCAACGTTGGTGTGTATCGGGTGGGGCGTCGTTGCCGCTCTCTGGGTTCCGGGTCTGTTGCTCAACCTGGTGAAGGACAGCAGTTGGGCCGAGGGAGTGTTCACGGCAGAAACCACCCCCTCTCTCATTGTGACCATGCTCGCCGTACAGGCACTGGTGTCCGTCATCGTGCTGCTACCGGCCATCCTGGTGCCCGAGTGCGTTCGCGGCTGGGCCCGCGGGTTCTTCACGGCCGCCGGCGCCGGATTGGGATTCGGGGGTATGCAGGCGGTCCTGATCCTGAGCGGCCGCCATCTGGTCGGGTTGGACTCCGATGCCGGCCTCGCGGCGTCACTCCATGCGATGTCCCTGCCGGTATTGCAGGCGTTCGGGTCCGGGTGGGGAGGACTGGTGCTCGGCGTGGCCCTCGTCAAGGGAAGAAAGCGCCTGTGGTTCGCGTGGCCCGTCGCCGTCGTGATCTCGGCGTTCTGCAGCGCACTGGTGGCGGGGCTGATCCGTGCCCGGGCGTTGTGCCGTGAGGTCAACAGCCACGACTGGTGCGTCGGCAGTGAACCGCAGTCATGGATCGTTGCCGTGGTGGCGGCGACGACGTCGGTCTTCGTCGTGGCCATCGCCGTGACGGTCTCCGCCATGGGATATCGCAGGGCGAGACTGCGAGCCGCGGCCATGGTGGGTCTCGTGGATCATGGATGGTACACCGAGGCTGAGGCGGAGGCGCTCTCCACCCGGCCTGCCCGACGACGCCTGCTGGCTTGGTCACGCCGCCGCGGCGCGGCGGCTCAGGCTCGTTCCGTCATCTCGACCGCAGATGCGCTGATCGCGTTGCGGCTGGAGATCGAGGATCTTGCCGACCCACTACCCTCTCCGGCCGCTCCTCGGGCAGGACTGGTGGAGGAGCAGGATGGTCTGCTCCAACGTTCCCTGTCCGCCCGCGAGTCCCTGCGCACCGCGGTGGCGCACGGTCCTGGCGGCTGGACCGCTTCCTGACCCGAGCGCTTCCTGACCCGAGCGCTTCCTGATCCACGGGCGGAACCGTCGCACTGCGTCAGGCACCAGTGCTGCTTCCGCGCACGAAACAACGATGCCCCCGACGCCTTGCGGCGCCGGGGGCATCGTTTCGAGAAGGGATCAGGCCAACAGGGTTGGCTTGATGCGCTGCAGACGACCGAGGAGTCCGTTGACGAAGTCCGGGGAATCGTCGGTGGAGAGTTCCTTCACCAGGGCAACGGCCTCCGACACGGCGACCGTGTCCGGCACCTCGTCGTTGTAGAGCAGTTCCCACAGACCGATGCGCAGGGCCTGGCGGTCCACGGTGGGCATACGATCCAGGGTCCAGCCCTGGGCGTAGGTGGAAAGGATCTCGTCCAGACGGTCCTGCTGGGTGAGCACACCGTCCACAATCTCTGCGGAATAAGGGTTCACCGCGTCCTCCTCGACCTTGCGGCGGAGGATGGCACGGGCGTCGCCCCGACGTTGCTCAGCCTCGAAGAGCACCTCCAGGGCGCGCTTACGAGCCTTTGACCGGGTACTCACTCGGAGACACGCCCCAGGTAGGTGCCCTCACGGGTGTCCACCTTGACGCGGGTGCCCTGCTCAACGAAGAGGGGAACCTGGATCTCGGCTCCGGTCTCCAGGGTGGCCGGCTTGGTGCCTGCGGAGGAACGGTCACCCTGCAGGCCGGGCTCGGTGTAGGTGATCTCCAGGACAACGGAGGCCGGCATCTCGACGTAGAGCGGGGTGCCCTCGTTGATGGCGATGGTGACTTCCTGGTTCTCCAGCATGAACTTCGCCGCGTCGCCGACCGTTGCGGCTGCCACGGTCAGCTGGTCGTAGTCGGCCATGTCCATGAACACGTAGTCGTCGCCGTCCTGGTACAGGTACTGGTAGTCGCGGCGGTCCACAGTGGCCGTCTCGATCTTGGCGCCGGCGTTGTACGTCTTGTCGACGACCTTGCCGGAGAGGACGTTGCGCATCTTGGTGCGAACGAAGGCGCCACCCTTGCCCGGCTTCACGTGCTGGAACTCGATGATGCTCCAAAGCTGACCGTCGATCTTCAGCACGGTGCCGTTCTTGATGTCGTTACTGGTGGCCACTTCTTCCTCTTTCGTGGTGCTCCCCCGCGCGCTCCCCGATCGTTCAAGGGCGCGTCCAACGGGTGGACGTTAATTTGCTTCAGGCTGACACACGATTCTACCGCAGAGAAGCGCCTGCTTCGGTGTTGTGTCGGGACACCGGTGTCGCGTCAGGACAGCGAGGCCGATGCCAATTCGTAGCAGCGGCGCGAGCACTCCTGGCGTACCTCCGCAGCGTGCCACTGCTCACGGCCTTGCCAGGCTTCCCGGAACCTGGTCACGGCGGCGCGGACGTCGCCCAAGGAGTAGAAGCAGGCCCCCAATTGGTGCAGCACTTCCGGCTCGTCCGCGCTGCCCGCGGTCTCCTCCAGGATGCGACGGAGGCGGCGGACCGCGCGATCGGTGTCACCGGTCCAACGGACCACTTCCGTGTCGAGCAGGCGAAGCCTGGTGTTGCCGGGGTCGAGCAGCCGAGCCTCGGTGATCGCCTCGGCCGCGTCCGCATAGCGCTGCAGGGCGATCAGCACCACGACACGGTCGCCGTACTCCCCCGACCGCAGAGTCTCCATGGCCGCGTTCTCGTCCACCACCACCGGACGCATCCGCGGCAGTTCCATCTCCACGCCCGGAACGCCCAAGGCGAAGTGGGTTTCCAGCACCGTCATTCCGCGATCTCCTGGTAGGCGGTGAAGAGCAGATGGTCCTCGGGGGCCTCGAGTACGCCGGGCCGGGCCAGGCCGTCCAGCACGATGAAGCGCAGGTGGTCGCCACGAGACTTCTTGTCTCGGCGCATGGTGGACAGCAACGTCTTCCAGCGGTCCCCGCGGTAGCTCACGGGCAACCCGAGGGAGGACAGCACTGATCGGTGACGGTCCGCCGTGGCATCGTCCAGACGTCCGACGAGTCGTCCGAGTTCCGCCGCGAACACCAGGCCCACCGACACGGCTGCGCCGTGTCGCCACTGATAACGCTCCGCGTATTCGACCGCGTGACCCAGGGTGTGACCGTAGTTGAGGATCTCGCGTCGACCGGATTCGCGGAGGTCCTCCGAGACCACCTCGGCCTTCACCTTGATGGTGCGCTCCATGATCTGCCTGAACGCCGATGAGGTCGGATCCGTGGCGGCTTCGACGTCGGCCTCGAACAGGTCCAGGATCGTGGGATCGGCGATGAAGCCGGTCTTGACGGATTCGGCCATGCCGGTCACCAGCTCGTTGCGTGGCAGGGTCTCGAGGGCGTCAAGGTCAACCAGGACTCCGGCCGGCGGGTGGAACGATCCCACCAGGTTCTTGCCCTCCGAGGTGTTGATCCCCGTCTTGCCGCCAACGGAGGCATCCACCATGCCGAGCACGGTGGTGGGCAGGTGCACCACCCGCACCCCGCGCAGCCACGTGGCGGCGACGAATCCGGCCAGGTCGGTCACCGCACCGCCACCCACGGACACCACTGCATCGGTCCGGGTGAAGTCGGACTGTCCCATGATGCCCCAGCAGAAGGCGGCGACCTCGACGCGCTTGCCCTCCTCCGCATCGGGGATCTCTGCGGTGTAGACGTGCAGGCCGTCTGCCTTGAGCTGCTCGGCCACGGTGTCACCTGTGGTGCGCAGCGCTCGAGGGGTCACCAAGAGGACCTTGTTGACTTGTTCGCCCAACAGCGGGCGCAGTTGCGGAAGCAGTCCACGGCCTACGACCACGTCGTAGCCCGGTCCACTGGGGGTCCCGACATGGATCGTGCTCTGCTGCGGGTCGCCGCTCATCGTGCGCTCCGTTCCTGTTCTGCTCGGGGTTCGTGAGCCTCCGATGTGGAGGCCTCGGTGGGTGAATACGTACTCATGGCGTAGGAGGTCGCGATCTGGGCCGCCAGTTCCTCAGGGGTGTCACTTCTGGCGTCCACGATCTCTGTGGCCGCCGCCGTGTAGAGCGGCAGCCGCTCGTCCAGGATGCGTTGCCACACCTGCATGGGATCGCCACCGGCGAGCATAGGTCGCGATTGTGCATCGCGGATCCTGCCACGCGCGGTTGCCTGGTCGATCGAGAGGAAGACCACGAAGGCACCTGCAAGCAGATCCCGGTTCCGCTGCGAGTGGACGATCCCGCCGCCCGCGGAGATGACGGTTCCCGTCTCCGCCAAGGCGGCGCGCAGCACCTCGGTCTCTGCCGAGCGGAAGGCCGCCTCGCCTCCCTTGGCGAAGATCTCCGGGATGGGACCGTGGGCCGCAGCGATCCGTTGATCCAGGTCCACGAACTCCGCTCCCGTCAGATCGGCGTATGCGTGGGCCACGGCCGTCTTTCCGGCACCCATGGGACCCACGAGGACCAAGGCCCTGGGATCCTCCGGGACGGTTGCGCTCACCGCTGCGCAGGGGCCACGGCGGCAGGGATGTCCGCCAGGAAGGCCTCGAGATTGGTGCGGGTCTGAGCAACGTTGTCCCCACCGAACTTCTCCAGCACGGCGTCGGCCAGGACCAGTGCCACCATGGCCTCCGCGACCACACCCGCGGCAGGCACGGCACAGACGTCGGAGCGTTGGTGGTGAGCCGTGGAGGCCTCACCGGTTGCGACGTCGACCGTGGCCAGTGCGCGGGGAACCGTGGCGATGGGCTTCATCGCTGCTCGGACGCGGATGGATCCTCCCGTGGACATGCCGCCCTCGATGCCACCTGCGCGGTCGGTCAGCCGGGCAAGGTGGTTGTCCTGGTCCAAGACGATCTCGTCGTGGGCTTCGCCGCCTCGGCGGCGTGCCGTCTCGAACCCGTCACCGATCTCGACACCCTTGATGGCCTGGATGCCCATGAGGGCCCCGGCCAGACGGGAATCCAGGCGACGGTCCCAGTGCACGTAGGAACCCAGGCCAACGGGCACACCGGTCGCGATGACCTCGACCACGCCGCCCAGGGTCTGACCGGAGTCATGGGCCGCATCGACCTCGGCCACCATGGCGGCCGAGGTGTCCTTGTCGAAGCAACGCAACGGATCCGCATCCAGGGCCTCGACATCGTCAGGGGTGGGACGCGCGGCATCGCTGGGTGAGGTGACCGTGCCGAGCTCCACGGTGTGGGACACGAGCCCGATCCCCAGTTCCGCCAGGAAGGAGGCTGCCACGGTTCCGAGAGCCACGCGGGTGGCGGTCTCGCGCGCGGAGGCACGTTCGAGCACCGGCCGGGCCTCGTCGAATCCGTACTTCTGCATACCGGCCAGGTCGGCATGTCCGGGGCGCGGGCGGGTCAAGGCGGCGTTGCGGGCCTTTCCCTCCAGGATGGACGGATCCACCGGATCGGCGCTCATCACGTCTTTCCACTTGGGCCATTCCGTGTTGGCCACCTGGATGGCCACCGGGCCACCGATACTCACGCCGTGTCGAACGCCGCCCAGCAGGCTGACCTGATCCTGCTCGAACTTCATGCGGGCGCCGCGGCCGTAGCCGAGCCGGCGACGAGCAAGGGCGGCCTGAACGGCGGAGGTGGTCAAGGGGACGCCGGCGGGAAGACCCTCGATGATCCCTGTGAGAGCGGGACCATGGGACTCGCCGGAGGTGAGCCAACGCAACATGGGTTCTATCCTGCCACGGCTGTGGCCGCAGTCCCGTCTCGGGTGATCCCCACCTCGTCACACAATGCGTCCCGATAATCCTGTCCCAAGGCTTCAGCGCGACCGGTGAACAGTGCGACCTGTTCAACCGCCTGGTGAACCAGCATCGCCAGACCGTGAACGGGCGTTCCGCCCGCTGCCCCCCAGGCCGTGCTCAGCACTGACGGCCACTGCGCATACGCGGCGTCCAGTAGCGCGCTACCGGGTGCAGCCAGGGCCGAGATCACGGGGGCAAGGGGGTCCGCCGCACCTGCAGGCAACGTGGAGACCACCACGTCCATGATGCCGAGGTCTGCCGCGGTCAACGACTCGAAGTCGATGAAGTCCACGTGCATCCCGAGCGCAGCTGCCACGCGGGGCAGCTCGTGAACGCGGTCGTAGGCACGCACGGCGACGGCGACATGAACGTGACCCAGATCATGCAGGGCCGCCAGTGCGGCGGCGGCCGTCCCCCCTGCCCCGATCACCAAGGCTCGTGGGGGCAATTCGAGGCGAGCAGCGCTCGTCGGGCATGAGTCGACGCCGGCGGCGCGCAGCGCCGCGACGATGCCTGCCACATCGGTGTTGTGACCGTGCAGTACCGGAGCATCCTCCGCACGTTCCACCACCACGGTGTTGAGCGCACCCAGGGTCGCCGCCAAGGGATGAACCACGTCGACCTGCTGGATCATGGGCTGCTTCATGGGCATCGTCACGCTCAGGCCGAGCCACCCGGGCTCGTGACGCAACCGGTCCGCCAGCGCCCCGGCATCGGGGGCGGTGGCATCGATCCGGGTGTACTCGATGGGCAGTCCCAGCAACTGATACGCGCGCAGATGCAAGGCGGGCGAGGACGAATGGT
This sequence comes from Galactobacter sp., assembly GCF_022712295.1. GTDB lineage: Bacteria > Actinomycetota > Actinomycetes > Actinomycetales > Micrococcaceae > Galactobacter. The sequence continues at coordinate 12,230 of NZ_JALAGT010000012.1, read as the reverse complement.
CAACGGGATGACCTATGACCGCAGCCCTCACTTGCACACGTCCGGGTTGTCGGAGCACCAGGTGCGGTACTCCTTGACGTTCTTCTGGTGCTGCTCGTAGGTCGGGGCGAACTTGGTCTCACCGGTGGAGAGATTCACCGTGACCCAGTAGAAATCGTCCGACGCCGTCGGGTTCACGGCAGCCTCGATGGCCCTGTCCCCCGGAGAGCCGATGGGCGTGGGTGTGAGTCCCTTGTGAACGTACGTGTTGAACGGGTTGTTCTTGTCCTTGAGCTGGTCCTTGGTCAGATGGATACTGACCTGTCCGAGTCCGTAGGAGACCGTGGAGTCCAGCTGCAGGTAGCCGTGCGTCTCATCGTTGGGCTTCAAACGGTTGTCGATGATCCCACTGATGCGCTTGTAGTCCTTGGAGGTGCCTTCACCCGCCACCACCGAGGCCAGCTTCAGGACGCGGTACTGGGCATCGGGATCGGTGACCCCCTGCTTCTCCAGACTCTTGGTGGTGTCATCCACCAACTTCTTCAGGATCGTCTTGGCGTCGGTGTCCAATGGCATCCGGTACTCGCCCGGGTGCAGGTAACCCTCAAGACTCTTCACGGAGGAGGGCAACCCGAATTCCTCCGGCTTCTCAGCAGCGGTGCGCAGTTCCTCGAGGTCGATCCCGGTCCCCTCAGAGATGTTGGACAAGGCATCGCTCATCCGGGCGTTCGCCTGGATCTGGAAGTAGGAGACCTTGTCGGTCGACTGAGCCAGGGACTCCAGTGCCGAGGCCGCGGACATGTGCTTGCGCAGGTTGAACTCGCCGGGCTGGAAGATGGGCGTGGTCTCTGCACCGTCCACGGCGTCATAGAAGGCGTCAGCAGACTTCACCACATCCGCCTTCTCCAAGTCCTTACCGATCTGGCGGACACCGGCACCTTCAGCGATGCTGAAGGACACCTTCCCGGAACCCGGACCCGCATAATCGGCTGCGGGCGCCATGAGACGAGACACACCGAACCAGCCGGCGCCGCCGACGGCGGCCAGGACCACGAGCACCACCACCGTGGTGATCCAGCCGCGCTTGCGACGACGCTTCTTACGAGCCTTCAGGTCGATCTCCCCCTCGTCGGGATCCGAGAAAAGATCCGCGGCAGGCAGGTACCCCGCGGGCAGGTTGGAGACGTCCACGCCGAAGCGGTTCAGGGCATCCGCGAATCCGCTGCCGTGATGGTCCACGGCTTCCGAAGCCGCTTCGGCCTCATGCAGGAAGAACTCCTGGGTCACCTCACCGTCCGCGAGGGGCGCGCTCGGATCTTCTTCGGATGAGGCGTGCACCGTGGTCTCCACGGCCTCAGGGAGATCGAATTCGTCCTGTGGCGTGGCAGAGGAGGGCGCCGCCTCCTCTTCGGCTGCCGCAAGTGCGGCGAGTACGGCGGCGGTGTCGCCTGGGCCGTGCCGTCCCACGCCGGTGAAACGGCGGGCGGCAACGGGGCGTCGGGCGCGTCGGGGCCGGCGGGGGGAAGCTCCGTCTGCCTGGTTCACGACTCGTCTCCTTCCGGAGGATTACTCCGTGTTCCTGGGTGCGAGGTGGCCTGCTCTGTGGACAATGATGAATCGGTGGGCGGCTCGGAGACGGGAGGGAGAACATGTTCTCCCGCCCGGCGTCCTGAGGCTCGCTCCACGTCGAGGGCCTGCTGCAGGATGTCTACTGCCGCCGCCTGGTCGATGACCGAACGGGAGTTCTTCACGTCACGACCGGATTCATGAAGTTTCCGCTGGGCGCTGACCGTCGTCAAACGCTCATCCACCAGCCGTACCTCGACGTCGTCGAGGGTCGTGGCCAGCGCTCGAGCGTAGCGCTGAGCGTCCTCGGTGGAGGGTGTCTGCTGACCGTGCAGGTTCAGGGGCAACCCGACGTAGACCACTACGGCCTCGGCCTCCCGCGCCAACCGGGTCAGGACCGCCAGGTCCGTGCCCTTCTTCTGGTCACGGCGCAGGGTCTTCACCGGTGTAGCGAGGATCCCGTCGGGGTCGGAACGGGACACGCCCACACGGGCGCGTCCCACGTCGACCCCGAAACGGGTTCCGCGAGGTATCACGCTTGCGACACCAACCGGGTGACCTCTTCGAGGGCGTCGGCGATCTTGGTGGGGTCCTGGCCGCCACCCTGTGCAACGTCGTCCTTGCCGCCGCCGCCTCCGCCGAGGATCTTGGCGCCGGAGCGCACCAGCGCACCGGCCTTGACGCCGGCGTCTCGGGCGGCCTCGTTGGTGGCAACCAGTAGCACGGGCTTGCCCTTCACGACGCCGGTCACGGCGACGACGGAGGCCCCCTGACCAAGGCGATCGCGTGCAGGCAGCGCCAACGAACGCAGATCGTCTGCGCTGTCCACCTCGCCTGCGTCGTGCGTGACGAGACGGATGCCCGCAACGTCGTGGGCGTTGGCGACGAGGTTCGCGGAGGCGGCCTGAAGCTTCTCCCGACGGAGCTTCTCGATCTCCTTCTCCGCGGTGCGCAGTCGGTCCACCGTGGAATTGATGCGCTCCCGCAGCTCTGCGGCCGGCACGCGGAACATCTCGGTCAGGTCGTTGACCAGCGCGCGTTCTGCAGCATTGTGGCGGAACGCGGAGAGACCGACGAGAGCCTCGACGCGTCGGTTGCCGGAGCCCACGGAGGCCTCACCGAGCAGGGACATGGAACCGACCTTGGAGGTGTGGGGCACGTGGGTACCACCGCAGAACTCGCGGGACCATGCGCCGTCGATCTCCACGATGCGGACCATGTCCCCGTACTTCTCACCGAAGAGGCTGGTGGCACCGAGCGCCTTGGCCTCCTCCTTCTTCATGACGCGGGTGATGACCTCGAAGTCGTGATCGATGGCCTGGTTGACCACGTCCTCGACCTCGGACGTGGCGCCAGCGGACAGGGCCTCTGCCCAGGAGAAGTCGAAGCGCAGGTAGCCGGCTTTGTTGAAGGAACCGGACTGGAGGGCCTCGGGACCCAGCACCTGGTGCAGGGCTGCGTGAACCAGGTGAGTCGCAGTGTGTGCCTCTTCGCCCGCGTGGCGGCGCGCCTGGTCCACCTGAGCCAGCACGGTGGCGTCGGCAGGCAGCTCGCCCTCACGAACCACTGCCCTGTGAACGGAAAGGCCACGCATGGGCGCCTGGACGTCAGTGACCTCCAGGACGAATCCGTCACCGGTGATGAGGCCGGTATCTGCAGCCTGACCCCCGGCCTCGGCGTAGAACGGCGTGGCATCGAGGACGACCTCGACCTCCTGACCCTGCTCGGCGACATCAGCTCGGGCGCCGTTGATGATCAGGCCACGCACCGCCGACTCCGTGGTGAGTTCCTGGTACCCGGTGAAGTGGGTGTCCCCGACACCGTGCAGCTCGCGGTAGAGCGTGAGGTCGGCGTGGCCGGTCTTCTTGGACTTGGCGTCCTTCTTGGCGCGCTGGCGCTGCTCTTCCATCAGGGAGCGGAACGTGTCCTGGTCAACGCTCAGCCCTGCCTCGGAGGCGATCTCCAGGGTCAGGTCGATCGGGAAGCCGTAGGTGTCATGCAGCTGGAACGCATCCTCGCCGGAGAGCGGGGTGCCGGCGGAGCGCGCACCCTGAAGCGCCTCGTCCAGGCGGGTGGTGCCGGAAGCGATGGTGCGCAGGAAGGAGCGTTCCTCGGCATAGGCCACACGGGCGATGCGTTCGAAGTCGGTGGCCACCTCGGGGTAGACACCCTTCATCGCGTCGCGCGAAACCGGCAGCAGCTCCGGCATCACGGGCTGTTCCACACCGAGCAGGCGCATGGCGCGCACCGCCCGGCGGATCAGGCGGCGCAGCACGTAGCCTCGACCCTCGTTGGAGGGGGTCACGCCGTCGGAGATGAGCATCAGGGAGGAACGCACGTGATCGGCGACCACGCGCAGGCGAACGTCATCGGCGTGTTCCGGCGACTCGGGATCCTCGCTGGAGGTGTAGTGCTTACCGGACAGCTCGGCGGCGCGGTCGAGCACGGGACGGACCTGATCCGTCTCGTACATGTTCTCGACGCCCTGCAGGATCATGGCGAGGCGCTCGAGGCCCAGCCCCGTGTCGATGTTGCGCTGGGGCAGCTCGCCGTCGATCACGAAGTCGGTCTTGGAATTCACGTGGGAGAGGCGGTACTGCATGAAGACCAGGTTCCAGATCTCCACGTAGCGGGTCTCGTCCACCGCCGGGCCACCTTCGATACCGTACTGGGGACCGCGGTCGTAATAGATCTCGGAGCAGGGGCCACCCGGACCGGGCTGGCCGGTGTTCCAGAAGTTGTCCGCCTTACCGGTGCCCACCACACGCTCGTGCGGCAAACCGATCTTGTTCTCCCAGATCTCCCTGGCCTCATCGTCCTTCCAGTCGGAGTCCTCGTCCTCGAAGACAGTGACCCACAGCCGCTCGGGATCCAGCCCGAAGCAGCCCTCGTCCTGGGACCCGGTCAGCAGACCCCAGGCGAAGGTGATGGCCTCCTCCTTGAAGTAGTCACCGAAGGAGAAGTTGCCTGCCATCTGGAAGAAGGTGCCGTGACGCACCGTCTGGCCCACCTCTTCGATGTCGGCCGTACGGATGCACTTCTGCACGCTGGTGGCGCGTGGGTACGGTGCCGGCTCCACCGCGGTCAGGTAAGGAATGAACGGAACCATGCCTGCCACGGTGAACAGCAACGACGGGTCGGCAGAGACCAGGGATGCGCTGGGCACGGGGGTGTGGCCGCGGGCTTCGAAGTAGTCGACCCACCGCTTGGCGATCTCCTGGGATTTCATGCTGTTCTCGTGTCTCCTCGTTGGTGAACGATGTCTTGGTTCCGGCTCAACGTTGGTGAGACCGGGAAAGTCTGTTGGTGTGTGCGGGTGACGAACTCAGACGTGTCAGTCCGCGGCGGGGCCCGCATGACGGCCGCGGGGTGCCTCGTCGATGCCAAGGGCTGCTCGCAACTCCGCCTCACGTGTGGCGGATCCTTCCTTGAAGGAGGAGGCCGCGCCGCGGACCAAGGAGGTCACGCGGTCGAGTGCGGAGTCTGCGATGGCCAGCGGTGCCGTGGCCGAGGTGGTCTTCACACGGGCAAGTTGGCGGCTGGCAAGCACGCCGATGCCGATGCCGACGGCGACCCAGAAGAGCTTCTTCACGTGAGTTGAGTCCTTACTCGTTGGTTGTTTCCGTGGGGCGACTGAGGGTTGGGTGCCGCTCAGGAATCCTTGGTGAAGACCGCCCGCACGCCTGCACTGAAGGAAGCGATCTTGATGAGCGGCTTGCCCAATACGGAGGCCGTCAGCGAGGTGACCGCGGTCAGGTTCGCGGTGGCGTCCTGAACGTTGGAGGTGATGGCGTCCACGCGTTCCAGCTGCTGGTTGGAGGTTGCCACGGTGGTGGAAACCTCCTTCAGCACGGGCGTGGTGTTCTCCGTGACCTCGGTGACCGCGTCACCGAGCTTGTCGAAGACTCGTCCCAGTTTCAGGATCGGGACTGCAAGCAGGGCCACCAGGATCAGGAAGACTCCCGCTGCGATGAGGCCGGCGATGTCGCCACCAGACATGCTCTTCAACTCCATAACTCAAGGACGATGCGGATTGTGCCCAAACTACTTTACCCGTTCGTGACCAAATCGAGGCCGACCCGCGATGGTGAGTGCACCGTCCGCCATCTCGAGAGCCTGGTCAGCGAACTCGAGAGTCCGGTGCGCCAACGCGAAAGCCCGCGAACCGTTTCCGGTCCGCGGGCTCTCGGTCCCCTCCCACAACTGTGGGCGGGTGACGAAAATCAGCGTGCGTAGTACTCGACCACGAGCTGCTCTTCGCAGGTCACGGGGACCTCGGAACGCTTGGGGCGGCGAACCAGCTTGGCCTGCAGCTGCTCCAGCTTGACGTCCAGGTAGCCCGGGACGGCGGGGAGCACGTCACGGTGGGCGCCGGCGGCGGCGAGCTGGAACGGGACCATGGTCTCGGAGCGCTCGGAGACGTGGATCAGCTGACCCTCCTTGACGCGGAAGGAGGGAACATCCACCTTCACACCGTCAACCAGGATGTGGCGGTGCACAACCAGCTGGCGAGCCTGCTGGATGGTGCGGGCGAAGCCGGCACGCAGGACGAGGGCGTCCAGACGCATCTCGAGCAGCTCGATGAGGTTCTCACCGGTCAGACCCTTGGTGCGGCGGGCTTCCTCGAACACGCGAGTCATCTGAGCCTCGCGGATGCCGTACTGAGCGCGAAGACGCTGCTTCTCACGCAGACGCACTGCGTAGTCGCTGTCCTGCTTCTTGCGGGCGCGGCCGTGCTGGCCGGGTCCGTACGGACGACGTTCCATGTACTTCTCGGCCTTGGGGGTCAGGGCGATCCCCAGGGCGCGGGACAGACGCACAGTGTTGCGCTGGCGCATGTTGGCCATGTCTGTTTCCTTTACTGTTTGCGCACTCTGAAGTTGACGGCCTCCTGGTGTGGAGAGTGGGGGGAATGCGCTTCCCGCCTGTTACTTCGATGCGCGTGGCCCACCGGGTGGGCGCACGACACCTGCCGTACAGCCTTCAATCCTACCCGGTCGCGGGGCGGGACACGAAGAGGCCTGGTTCGTGGGGTCCGTCACTGGGTCGGACGTCAGTCCTTCTCGGGATCACTGCCCGACGGGGTGTCTCCTGGTTTCGATGTCGCGGCGCCATCGGCGCCATCGGCGCCGTCCGCGCCTTCGGTGCCATTGTCAGCGGACTCGGCACCGCCCTCGGGCACAAGTGCGGTCTCGGAGGCCGCCGGCCTCTCCTCTTCGTCCCACGTGTGTCCGTCCAGGTAGGCGCTGGTCTGGGCGCCGGGATGGAGCTTGTATTGAAGCGCAATGATCAGCAGGCCGAGGACCACGGCGAAGATGGCGGCCCACACGTTGGAACGCAGGCCGTAGATGACCTCGGAGGGATCGATGCGGATGTTCTCCCACACGATGCGGCCCGCCCCGTACCAGATCAGGTACGTGCCGAGCAGGCGACCCCAGCTGAAGAACGCCTTCTTGCCCAGCCACAGCAGGACCAGGCAGCCGAGAGCGTTCCAGACGACCTCATAGAGGAATGTGGGATGGAAGAGGGCGTCGGCAGGCGTGCCCTCCGGGATCGCGGAATTGGGGCGATCGATCTCGAGGCCCCAGGGAAGTGTGGTGACGGAACCGAAGAGTTCCTGGTTGAACCAGTTGCCGAAGCGACCACAGGCCTGGGCCAGGATGAGTCCCGGAACCAGGGCATCCGCCACGGCCGCGAAGGACAGCCCCTTGACTCGGCACATGATCCACACGCCGATGCCACCGCCGAGAAGCGCTCCGAAGATCGCGATGCCGCCCTCCCAGATGGCCCATACCGATCCGGGTTCGGTGATGTCCCACGTGTTTCTGCCTTCACCGAAGTAGTCGTTCGGGTGGGTCAGCACGTGATAGATCCGGGCGACCACGATGGCCAGCGGCACCACCAAAAGGGCGATGTCGAGAACCACCCACGGTTCTGCACCCTTCCTGGTCAGGCGGCTATTCGTCATGATCACGGCGATGACGATGCCGGTCAGGATGCACAGCGCGTAGAAATGGATGTTCAGCGGTCCGATCTCGATGCTCGAGATGGAGGGGGAAGGAATGGACGCTACGAGCGTCTGGGCCTGCAAGGACATGACCTACACTCTAGCGGCGAGCGTGTTGGGTTCAGGTGATGTTCAGCTGCGGCGCCGTCCTCGCACGATGTCCCTGAGCGTGGCGAGCGTGGCCTTGATGCCGCGTTCGTGGCCGTTCTCCGTGGGGACGTAATAGTCCACACCCACCAGATCATCCGGCGGGTATTGCTGAGTGGCCACCGAGTGTGGCGCATCGTGGGCGTAGACGTAGTTCTTGCCGTGACCCAGCTGTTCCGCGCCCTTGTAATGGGCGTCGCGCAAGTGGGCAGGGATGCCCTTCCCCTTGCCCGCTCGCACGTCAGCGATGGCGGCATTGATCGCGTTGTAGGAAGCGTTGGACTTCGGAGCCGTGGCGAGATGAGTCACCGCTTCCGCGAGCACGATGCGTCCCTCCGGCATGCCGATGAGTTGAACCGCTTGAGCTGCCGCGACCGCGGTCTGCAACGCCGTGGGATCTGCCATGCCGATGTCCTCTGCTGCGGAGATCACCAGGCGGCGGGCGATGAAGCGTGGGTCCTCCCCTGCCTCGATCATGGTGGCCATGTAATGCATGGCCGCATCAACGTCGGAACCGCGGATGGACTTGATCAGGGCGGACGCCGTGTCGTAGTGGTTGTCGCCCTGTTTGTCGTAGCGACGCACCGCCACGTCCATGGCGCGTTCGGCGTCGTCCGTGGTGATCGTGGCCTTGCTCTTGTCGGCCTCGTCGTTCGCGTCGTTGCCGCCGTCGTCAGCGTCGTCGCCCGGGACTGAATCGGCGTCGTGTTCGACGTCCCTTGTCGCGCCGTCGTCACGTTCACGGGCGTGACGATCCAACGCCACGGCGGCAGCCGCTTCCAGCCCCGTCAGCGCCTTGCGTGCGTCGCCACCCGAGAGCGTGACGAGATGCTCCAGGACGCCTTCTTGCGGTTCAACACTGGCGTTGAGGCCGCGTTCCGATTCGATGGCCCTGGTCAGGAGGTTCACCAGATCCCGGTCCGTGAGCGATTTCAACGTGAGCAGGATCGAGCGGGAAAGCAGAGGCGCCACCACGGAGAAAGAAGGGTTCTCAGTGGTAGCCGCAACCAGGACCACCCAGCCGTTCTCCACGCCGGGGAGCAGAGCGTCCTGCTGTGCCTTGTTGAAGCGGTGGATCTCGTCAAGGAAGAGGACGGTGGTGACGCCGCGCAGATCACGGTCCTCCAGCGCTTGGTCCATGACGCGGCGCACGTCCTTCACGCCGGCGGAGATGGCGGAGAGTTCCACGAAACGTCGGTGGGGACCGCGGGCGATGACGTGAGCAAGAGTGGTCTTGCCCGTACCAGGAGGGCCCCAGAGGATGACGGAGCTCAGCCCGGCAGGACCCGACCCTTCTGCTTCAGCGAGTTGACGCAGGGGCGATCCGGGCAGCAGAAGATGCTGCTGTCCTGCGACCTCGTCCAGCGACGTGGGGCGCATGCGCACCGCAAGAGGTGCACGGCCACGACTGCGGCCTGTCCCCCCACCTGGGCTGGTCGAGTCGAACCCGGTATACGTGTCCTCGTCGCTGTCCTGGTTGAAGAGATCGCTCACACACCCAAGTTTAGGCGTGGATCGTTGTGAACAGCACAGGTGGCCCCCCGGGGCATGACCACAGCACTCCTCGATAGAATCGGCTACATGGCCGTCCCCAAGATCGTTCTCTTCTACGTGTTCACTCCTCTGCCGGATCCGGAGGCTGTTCGACTCTGGCAGCACTCGCTGGCGAGTTCACTGAACCTGACCGGTCGAGTGATCGTGTCCGAGCACGGCATCAACGCCACCCTTGGTGGGGACATCTTCGACCTGAAGCAGTATTGCAAGGCAACACGCGGGTATGCGCCGTTCCGAGGCGCGGATATCAAGTGGTCCGACGGCTTGGGCGACGATTTCCCGCGGCTGTCCGTGAAGGTCCGCCCGGAATTGGTGACCTTCGGTCACCCGGACGAGGTCATGGTGGACGAGTCCGGCGTCGTTGGCGGCGGCGAACACCTCAAGCCTGCGGCCGTGGACCAACTCGTGGCCGGCCGTGGACTTGCCTCCGACGGCGGCGATGTCGTGTTCTTCGACGGCCGCAACGCCATGGAGGCGGAGATCGGCCGCTTCAAGGATGCAGTGGTGCCCTCGACCGACACGACCCGCGACTTCATCGAGGAACTCGAGTCAGGCAAGTATGACGACCTGAAGGACAAGGCAGTGGTCACCTACTGCACCGGCGGCGTGCGGTGCGAGGTGCTGAGCGTGCTCATGAAGAACCGTGGCTTCAACGAGGTCTATCAGATCGACGGCGGCATCGTTCGTTACGGCGAGGCGCGCGGCAACGACGGCCTCTGGGACGGCTCCCTGTATGTGTTCGACAAGCGCATGCACCAGGAGTTCAGCCCAAATGCCGTGTCATTGGGCAATTGCGTCGGTTGCGGCCGGCCCACCCCGATCTACGTCAACTGCGACAACCTCTCCTGCCGCCACATGTACCTGCGGTGCGAGGACTGCACGGCGGCTGGGATCCAGCCAAGCTGCGGAGACTGTGCCACCGCCGACGCTCTCATGTGAGCGCTGGCGGTCAGTCTGCGAAGTCGATTCCTCGCTGCTGCATCTCGTCCTCGAGGATGCGGATCGCTTTAGGTCCCACTCCATGCAGGCTGGCGACTCGCTTCTTGCCTAAGGCGGCCACCTCGGCCAGGGTGTCGACTCCGATGTTCAGCAGCGCGGCCGCTGCAGGACGGCCGATCTTCGGCAGATCGCCGATCTGCTCTGGCATGTGTCGAGTGCTCATGCACCCAGGTTACGTGCAGACGGACACGGGGAACGCGGGCTGCGCGGCTCGGTCCTAATTCCCTGAACGGGCGTCGCTGTGAGGCGGCGTCGTGCCCTACCGAGCGGTGCCGTGTTCGAGGAGTGCGTTGGCCATTTGTTTGAGGTGGTCTTCTGCGGCGAAGATGGTGTCTTCTTGGTTTTGGAGGTCGTGTTCGCGGTCGGTTTGTTGTTGGCGTTGGTCTCCGCGGCCGTCGCGGTAGCCGCGCCAGTAGTGATCCTCGGCCACGCTCATGGGAGATTCCGATGGGAAGGCGCGGGTTGGTGAGTTGAATTTCATGCCGGTTGAGAGGACGGTGATGATGGCGCCTGCACCGGGCCCTGGGCTGGTGTTGTGCTCGGGTTCTGTGGTGGCTCCGTCTGCTTCTTTGAGGAGGTTGTGGCGGGCGCAGAGGCCTTGGCCGTTGCCGTAGCTGGTGGCTCCGCCTTCTGCGTGGGGTTGGATGTGGTCGAGGTGTCTGATGGGGGCGTCGCAGAACGGGAATCGGCAGTGCCTATCACGCAGGGCGATCATCGTGCCTAATCCGTCGGGGAAGGTGCGGGCGGTGGATTCCATCCGCATCAACGCCCCCGACCCCGGTTCCGTGTAGAGCCGTCGCATGGTTGCGGAGTGGCGGGTGTGGGCGGTGTGGATCAGTTCCCTCGCCATCTCTGCTGGGTAGGGGCCCAGCCCGAAGATCTGCGCCGGCTGGTCGGTGATCCCGAAGGCTGACAGGTCGGTGATGACCAGGTTCACGTGCACACCCACCCCGGCCGGCAGGAGGAGTCCCAGGGTCGAGTCGTACTCCATTCCGGCGGGAACCCATACATCACCGGCAACACCCTCATCCTCTGAGGCTTCGCCGGGAACAAGGTGGCTGAACAGGTCCCCGATGGTTTCCACGTCAGTGAATCCGGTGGTCGGGGTGCAGGACTCCCCTGCCGCATTCCCGTCAGCGCGGTCGTCAGTACCGCTGGGGTCGTTGCAGGCCCCGTCGCCGCACTGCTCGTCGGTGCTGTTGCTGGTGTCACCACCTGGTGAGCATGCGCCGTGATAGCTGCCGCCACTTCCCCGGTCCCCACTGCCGTCTTCCCCGTTGCCGTTGGCGTTGCCCTCATCAGTCTGGGCTTGGGCTTGGGTGCAGGGGTGGCCTGGTTGTCCGCCGCAACCGATGTGGTGAGCCCTCAAGAACTCGCCGGGGAGGCCTTTGGTGGCTCGGGCCCAGCCGATCACCAACGCGGTGAGGAGGTCGGCTTTGAGTTGGTCCTGCGTGCGTTCGTCCCCATCATGTCCGTCCTTGCCGTGTCGCTTGGAGCGGGCGTAGGTGGACAGGATGGTTTCCATTGCCTGACCGGCGACTCCGGGGAGGAGGGCGTTGAGGTTCATCATCCCGTCGGGCCGGTACGTGAATCCTGCCCGGCGTTGCTCAGCGGCTTTCTTGCGGCGTTCGGCGACCAATTCTGGTTCGAGTTGGGCGACCACACCGTCGAGGCGTTTGCGCAGTGCCCGCAACCCCAGGTTCGGAAGGTCTTCGGCCACGGGGTCGGCTGCGTCGGAACGGCCAGCTGGGGTGAGGAGGGTGGTGTGGCGGAAGAGGGTCAGGGCTTGCTCCTCGGACACCTTCCCATCCGCCCACAGCCGGAACGTGTGTGGGGCTTGGTCCGGGCAGTCGGAGGCGAGGTCCACGAGGTGACGGGCACGGGAGCCGTTCAGTTTCCGCGCCAGGCCGAGGTCTTTGCCGACCTCGGCGGGGACGTTCCTGACCGAGCGTTCGGCCGCCTCGGCCGCCTGACACCG
>NZ_JALAGT010000113.1 GCF_022712295.1 Galactobacter sp. | reverse complement strand
GTCGGCTGGGTCGGTTCGGTGGGCTCGGCGACGTTGGTGAGCACAAGTTGAACGCCGGCGGTGCTCGCCGGAGTTAGTTCGTAGGTGCCATCCTCAGTCTTCTTGACGCCTTCGCCGGTCAGGGTCCATTCACCCCAGGTGATGCCTTCCGCCTCTGGCAGGTTGACCTCCTCGATGATGAAGGTGGATCCCAACGGTGCTCGATCACTCTTGACTTCTTGCCCAGGGGAGAGGGAGAGGTCGTGAGCGGGCGCGTTCGAGCCCTTTACTCGGTACCGGACTGTGTAGGTGTGATCGCCAACGTTGTTGGCGGCACTGCCGGCGAGCACCTTAGTGATGGAGAACCTGGTGTATTGCTCTCCGGATCCGGTTCCGCCGCCGTTGGCGGTGATGTGGTGCTTGGAACTGACATCGGTGGTTCCAACGGTGGCCTTGTTGCCGAACACATCGCCTTCGAGGACCACGCCTTCGGCCTCGGTCGTGTATTGAAGGCGGTAGCTATATCCCTCGGCGGGTAGGCCGCTGGCGTTGAAAGTGAACGACTTCATGCTCGCTGCCCAGTCCACGGTGTAGCGACTTGTAGGTACGGTGCTCCACTCGCCGGTGAGCTGTCCGTCCTTGACTGGACGCTGTATGAGTTGGATTTCACCGGTATAGCGGTGGTTCTCCTGGGTGGGGTCCAGCTCATCCGCGATCGTGAACGCGCCATCCTTGACGAAGATTGAAGGCACCCCGATAGTCCAGAGGAAGCGTCCATCTTGGTCGGTGGACCCTGAGTACTTGTAGGGGCTTTCTGCCTCCGTCAAGTCTTCAGGGATGATGCCGCTTTCTCCAGGTAGGTCAACCACGACGAGTTCGTTCCCCACTTCGAACTCAACGGACTCTTCTGTCGTGGAGCGGGCGACCTGGACGCTCATCCAGAAGGACCCACCCACGTTTTCCTGGCCGTTGACTGCTTCGGTCAGAGTGCAAATGACCTCAGGACCCGTGCCTTGAGCTACGGTGCAGGTTGCCATGGTGGCACCAGTGTCCGGGTCGGTGATGGTGAAATCTCCGGTGCCCCAGCGAACAAATTCTTGGGGGAGAGTCATTCCGAAGGTGTCGCCAGCGCTGGCTCCGTCCGGAACTGACCAGTCTGCGTTGATCTTGGCAGACTCCCATTGATTCAGGGGCCCGTCGCTGCCGCTTTCCTTTTCCAGGGTGATGTTGGAGATCGCGTTCAGGTGCGTGGTGGATGGCGCGGCTTGGGCGGAAGAAGCGAGGCCGAGGGTAGCCAAGACGGTGACGATGCCGGCGAGCAGGCCCCATCTGCTGGCTCTATGGATAGGTTGGCTGCGGGATTGCATGCTGTTCCTTCGGTAGACAGGTCGCCCACCACTGATGACGAAAAACGACCTTTCATCTTGCGGAGGGCCGATCCATCGTATCCAAATCTGAGGGGAGCCCGTTCGGGGGCGGACTCCCGGGCACGCGCATGGCTCCCTCCGGTGTCCCTGGAGCGCGGTCCGAGATCAGTCGATCGCGGCGGCATGGGCCGCAACTCGAGCGCCGAAGACGATGGCAAGCGAGACGTAGCTACGTCTGGGACGATGGGCGCGAAACATCTGGGCTTGATGCCTCCAGCCGCGACTGCTCGGGTGCCGGCATCGATGTGTTCTCCACCGCTTACATGTCACTTGTGCCGGTGATCAGATGGCCAGACTCACAGCAGTGGCCGGCAGGGTTGGACCTGCCCGTGTTGAGGTGCTGCATCGCAGCCTCTTCGAAGGTACTTCCTAGTAGAGCTCGAAGGCGGGGGCTTGGGCTTGCTGGGTGGATTTGGCCTGCTTGTTGAGGTCGGTGCACCAGAGTGGGTAGACACGAAAGCCTCGTTTCCCTGGCTCTGGGCCGGTGGTGATCCCCAGGGTGGAGAGGTGTTCGCGGGTGAAGCGGAAGAGACCTCGGCCGCCTTTCTGGTTGATGGAGACAAAGAGTCCATCGGCGGGGTCCGAGGAGTCGAAGGGCACGGTTGTGCCGGTGGGAGTGCGTTGCCAGAACGCGAGGAAGACGCCTGGTTTGGTGGAGTGGTTCGGGCGGTTCTGATGTGCCACGTCTGGCCGTTGGAGTGTGCGATCCCGGATTCGTAGTCTGTGGCTCCGGGATGACGCTGAAGGGCAGCTCGGATTGGGTGGAGTAGGTCTGGAACGCGGTGAAGCTCACTGAGCTGGGTCCTTTTCGTTGGCCGGGGTCGCGCCGTCGTGCGGTGCTTCCTGCTGGTGCCGGTAGAGCGTTGCCTGTGACCAGCCCACCGCGGCAGCAGCCTGGGCCGCTGTTAGGCCTTTCTTGCGTTCGTCTGCAGCGATGGCGAGTTTCCGGGCGATGGTGTCGGGGTTGACGGGTGGGCGGCCGAAGCGGGTGCCTTGGGCTTTGGCTGCTTGGATTCCGGCGTTGACGCGTTCGGTGATGAGTTCGCCACCGTTTGCGGGTCAGGTGGTGTTTCTACTCCTGCCCGGGTGGACACGGTTCGCTGTCGGCGGAGACAGCGCCAAGACGGCGGGGCGACCGGGGGCGTTAAGTTGAGGCCATGGAATTGAATGATGAGGTTCGTTCGCGAGCGGCCAACACGTTGCGCACGTGGGCTCTGGATGAGGACTTGAAGCAGCAGGCGCTGAAGATTCCCGCGGTGGCGGAGGCGGCCAAGCGGATTTCTGCGCGATACATCGCCGGGGAGAAAGCCTCTGCGGCAGTCGCCCTTGTCGCGGCCAATCGCGGCAGGGGACATCTGGGAAGCATCGAGTGCGTGGGTGAGTCGGTTCGCGACGCGGACGTGGCCGAGCGCGAGACGCAAGAGTTCTTGAGGCTGGCCGGCTCGTTAGCGCAACTTGATGAGAAGCCCACTTTGTCCTTCGATCTCTCCCACGTCGGATCGGTCGTGTCACCAGAAACGGGCCTGCACAGCGCGAGGCGGATCGCCAAGGCGGCCAGGGACGCCGGTACCTCGATCATGATCTCAGCGGAGGGATCAGGCCGAACGGATCTGGTCCTTGATCTGTATGAGGCACTGTCCACCGAGTTCCCAGAAACCGGCGTAACTTTGCAGGCGCGTCTGCACCGCACCCCCAAAGACCTGAGTCGTCTGCTCTCTCTGCCTGGCCCGATCCGATTGGTCAAGGGAGCCTTCCTCGAGCCCCTGGATGTCGCTTACGCGCGGGAGTCGGCTGAGCTGACCGAGGCCTACTTGGATCTTGCAGCCGTGCTTGTCGAAGCGCAGCATCGCGTGAACCTGGCGACGCACGATGCCGACCTCGTCGCTGTGCTTCAGGCACGGCTTGGGGAGTCTCTGAAACAGGAGCATGTGGAATTCGAAATGCTCCAGGGTCTCGGCCCCGAGCTGCTCGATCGTCTGCGAGATGAAGGACATCGCACCCGTGAGTACGTGGTCTACGGCCCTCAATGGTGGCTGTACGTGCTTAACCGGATGGCAGAACACCCCGAGCGGGTCCTCCAGGCTTTGGCCGATCTTTGGCCCTAACCCTGGTCACTGAAGGGTGGGATCTCACTGGCGCCGACCACAAGCGGAGCCCTACGTGTAGGAACTCCCCAATGGGCCGGATCTGACCGAATACGGGCCACCGGCCCCGCCGGCCCGACACGCCGAGCAAGGATGGCCCGAAACGCTGGCCCGAATCCCGCCTTGGGCCGCTAGCAGTTCGTTTCTGGCGCGGGCATGGGAAGGCCCCGCCGGCGCGTGGGCTGGCGGGGCCTTGTGGGCAGCGCGGTTTCTAACCGAGCGTTCGGCCGGATGGGTCGCGGAGATATGTCCCGTTGGTGCCCAGTACGCAGTTGACCCACGAGCGTTGGCCGCCGGAGGTCCATGCCCCATATTTGGTGCCCTCTCGGCAGAGGGAGACGAGGCGGTATGACCCGGTGCCCTGGTAGCAAGCGCCCCAGGTGTTGACGAAGAGCCCGGAGTAGTTCTGGCCTGAACTCGCGCATGCGTAGGGAAGAGCCTGTGCGGGAGCGGCCGTTGCTACAGCGGCGACGGTGCTGGCTGCGGCGATACCAGCGGCTGCAGCGATACTGGTCAGTTTTCTTTTCAAACTCATGGTCCCCCCTGGGTGTGTTGCGAACACCGTTATGGTAACCAGGGGGACAGTAAATGACTACTACTTGGATTAATTAGTTTGGGAGCCGTCTGCGGTCGCCCGGGTTTGGTTGGCGTGTTGTTGGTGTCGGTAGAGGATGGCTCGGGACCAGCCGACGGCGGCGGCCGCTTGGGCTGCCGTGCGTCCTTTCTTTCGTTCATCCGCGGCGATGGCGAGTTTGCGGGCGACGGTGTCGGGGTTGACGGGTGGGCGTCCGAAGCGGGGGCCTTGGGCTTTGGCCGCTTGGATGCCGGCATTGACACGTTCGGTGATGAGCTCGCGTTGGTATTCGGCCAGGGTGGCGAGCATGCCGAGCATCATGCGTCCGGAAGAGGTGGTGGGGTCGATGCCGTCGGAGATGGATCGGACTTCGATTCCGCGAGAGCGGAGTTCATTGACGGTGTTGAGGACGTCAATGAGGGATCGACCGAGTCGGTCGATGCGCCACACGACGACGGTGTCGCCGGCCTCGGCGTAGTTCAATAGCTTCTTCATTTGCGGGCGCTCGCGGGCGTTCTTCGCCCCGGAGGTGACGTCGGAGAAGATGTCACGGCGCTGCACGCCGGCGCCGACGAGAGCGTCGATCTGCAAGGTGGGATCTTGTGCCTGGGTGGAGACGCGTGTGTACCCGAGAAGTCGCATGCGTCCAGCTGTCCTAACAATCCCTGGCAAGTGCGATCGCGACACGATTCTCGGCGACACAAGTTTCTGAGTCATTCCGTGTCCTGATCTGACGCGGGAGCCCGTCGGCTGGGTGGGGGAGTGGCGGATGTCTCGTAAAACAATAGATTTATGACGCGCTGGGGTGTGGCTTCCACCGCGAGTAGGCATGTCCAGCGCCGCCGATGAGGATAAGGACCAGTGCCGCGATCAGGAGTGACCCTGGGCCGGGCAGTGAAACGGCCATGGCTCCTATGCCTGCGCCGAGCGTGAGAGCAACCCACGTCGCCAGTGGTCGTTTCCATGAGGCTGCAGCTTGCTTCGTGGCTTTGGCTGCGATGGCAAGCCCGAGGCTGACGAGGGTGCCGGTGGCGTAAGTGATGGCTAGGGCGTGTTGCTAAAGGCTGGTCCGGAGCGTCCGATCGACTTCGGTGATGAGCAGCAGGAACCTACGCCGCAGCCGAAGGCATCCGGCGACTGTTCGAGCCGCCGGAAGTACCCGCGGGCGAACTGCTCATCTTCGGCATCATCGGCCTCGTCTCGAACATCATCGCCATCACTATCCTCGCTTCCAGTAGCAGCTCGAACTTCAAAATGCGTGCCGCATTCCTCGAAGTCCTCAACGACGCTCTCGGCTCGCTTAGAGTCATTAACGCGGCCATCATCATCGCGACGTCGCCTGCAGAGAGCGTCCACGCGCTCGATCCTGAGGCCCCCGCCCATCCGAGCATCACTTTCTGGACCGCGCGCGACCCGCAGAGCGGCGAGCTGCTGGGCATCGGCGCCCTGAAGCAGCACCACGCGACCATGGGCGAGCTCAAATCGATGCGCACGAGCGGACGGGCCCACGGTCGCGGTGTGGCAATTGCCGCACCCGAAGCATCTGCGACGTCAAGCGCGAGTCGGGCACGGAGGACTACTTCGCGCCTGCCCGCGTCCTCTATGTGAAGCAGGGATTCCGCGCCTGCGGTCCGTTTGCCGACTGCACCGAGGATTTGAGCAGCCCGTATTTCGAGTTCGCCGTCTGGGCGAAGCTGACGCCGGGCCTGCCTGCTGCTCGGCCTGGCCCTCTGCGCCTACTTGTGCAGCAGGCCCGCGAGCTCGCTGGCGTGCGTCAGCTGTGGATGGTGCCCCGCGCCCGGCAGTGAGATCAGCTCGACGTTCGGACGTGATGCGAACTGCGTAACGGCGTCCGGGGCTAGCGGATCCGCGCTTCCCGTGATGATCCGCACTGGGCCGGCGAAGCGCGCCAGCGCCTCCCGCAGTTCCGCGCGCCAGCGCGTCGATCCGGCGTGGGCGAGGTGCTGGGCCACGTGCCCGGCACTCGTTCGGCGCAGGTCCTGGGCACTGCTCTCCAGGGCGTTCGCGTTCCATTCCGCTCCGGTCAGCTGCCGCGAGAGCCGCGCCGCGTCGGCATGCCGCAGATAGGTGCGCACGAGGGGGCGTAGCCTCATCGCGGGCCCCACCGCGACCTGTAGGAAGAAGGGGGCGATCAGCGTGAGCGAGCGGATTCGATCCGGGAATTGCTCTGCGGCTGTCATCGCCGCGCCCGCACCGATGGAGTGGCCGATGAGGTCTACGGGCTCTTCGCCCAGCACCGCGGGCAGCCACGTCTCCCAGTCGGCGATGCCGCGGCCGCCGCTGAGACCGAGCCCCGGAAGATCGACCGCGCGCGCGCCGATCTGCGACGCCACCTGCGCCCACGTGTCGGCGTTGACCGGCAGCCCGGGCAGGATCAGACAGCCGGATCTGGCGGTGCCGAGTTCGAAGGTGCGCACCCCGCCCGCGTCGACGAACCGCCGGTCGCCGCCCGGGGCGGCGCCGAAGCGGTGCGCGGCGAGGTGGTCGGCCCAGCGCTCGAGCGACACCTGAATGTCGGGCATCGCGATCCCGTGTCGCTCGGCGAGCTCGATGGCCGAGCGTGTCGGATAGCGGTCGGTCGACATGAAGGTGAGGGTCTCCGGATCTGCGTGGGTGAGCCACCGCGGCAGTCGCCGGATGAGGCTGACCGGCAGCCGCAGTCGCGGCACCTCGGCGCCGAGGTGGCGACCGACGAGCGTGAGCATGTCGGCCAGCGGCGGGCTGGCGTCGTCGAGCGTCCAGTACGCCTGCCCCGCCGCGACCGGATCGACGGCGGCGGCCGCCATAAACGCCGCCAGATAGTCGACCGTGAGCACGGGGACGAAGAGCCCCCCGTCGGCCGGAAGGGCCGATGCGCTCCCGGCCCAGAGCTGCTCGACCGTGGAGGCTAGCCCGACGAGCTGGTCGGTCTCACCGGTGGCGCTGTCGCCGATGACGGTAGCCGGGTTGACGATGGTCCACGGAACGCCTCGCTCCGCCGCCAGCGCCTGGAAGATCGCGTCGGATTCGACCTTCGACGCCTCGTACGCGCCGAGCTCGCGGTAGGTCTTGGCGCGCTGGGCGTCGGACCACGGGACGGCCGCCGGATCCTGTCCGCCGACGCGGTAGCCGGAGATGTGGACGACGCGCTGCAGCTGCGGCAGGCCCGCGGCGAAGTCGATCAGCTGCTCCACGATGCCGACGTTCGCATCGCGTGCCTCGGCGGCGGTCATCCCGAATCGGAATGACCCGGCGCAGTTGTGGATCTCGGTTATCGCCGCGAACGCCGCGGCGCCACCGGGGACGATCTCGGGGGCGTCGAAGTCGACGATCGTCGTGCGGATGCTGCGGGTGAGGCCGTGCTCGCGCAGCCAGCGCTCGACGCGCGCGCCGGATGCCGCGGTGCGGACGGCGGCCGTGACCTCGGCGCCCGCCGCGGCGAGGGCCAGGATGAGGTGGCGCCCGATCAGCCCCGAGGCTCCGAAGATCATGGCGTTACGCGGGGTCACAGCGTCGCTCCCGCCGCGGCGGAGCGCTGGGCGATGAGGTCGGCGACGACGTCGGCGGTCGAGCTCAACGGGACGGTGCTGTGCATCGCACGGGAGACGATGATGGACCCCTCGATCATCGAGATCACGACGGTGGCGAGCGACTGCGCGTCGTCGGCGTTGAGGCCCTCGGCCTCGAGCAGCGCCGCGGTCGGGGCGATCCACGACTCGAAGGCCGAGGCGCAGGCCTCACGCAGGCGGTCGCTCTCGGTGCCCATCTCCAGCGTGACCACCGACACCGGGCAGCCCAGCCGGTACCCGCTCTCGTGCACGATCCCGGCAAGGGTCTCGATCGCGATGCGTGCCGCGCCCGCCGCGCCACCGGCCGTCTCGGCAGCCTCCCGGATCAGCCCCCCGAACTGCTTCGCGGCCAGTTCGACTGCCGCAACGCCTATACCCTCCTTGCCGTCGGGGTAGTGGAAGTAGATCGATCCCCTCGGCGCGGCGGCGTGCACCATCACCGCGTTCAGGCCCGTGCCGCTGTAGCCGCTGGTCTGGATGAGGTCGAGCATGGACTCTGCCAGCCGTGCCTTCGTCAGGTCTCCCTTGGATGCCATGGGATGAAGAATAGACCGGTCTACATATTTTGCCAAAACGGGCGAGCATCAGGTTTTCCTCCCGTACAGTGAGACCGTGACTGCGGAGATACCCCGATCCCTGCAGCGCCGCTCCATGACGTCACGTCCCCGTCGCCGCGAAGGCGACGGAACCGGACGTGTCCCGAAGTTCCCGATCTCCCCCTGGCGACGGTGGCTGCTTCGCGGAGTCCTGGCGCTGCCCTTCATCGTGCTCGTTCTGCTTCTTGATGCCGCCAGAGGTGGCTACCTGCAGAACTCCACGGCGAACGCCTCCCTGGTGGCGACCGCCCACGAGATCCTCGCCCGGCCGGTCTCGGTGGAGACGGTCGGGATGCTCTATCCACCCATCACGACCCTTCTGGCGGTTGTCGTGCCGGGCGGTGCCGTCGGGCTCGGCGCCGTCGGCGCGCTGGTGGCGGGGTTCCTCCTGCAGCGGCTCGTCGAATGGTCGCGGCGACAACGACAGACCGGGATCGACGCGATCGCCTTGGTCCTCGTCGTGGGCGGCACGCCGCTGTTCGCCTTTCTCGCGACGACCAACCTCGAGGTCTTCCTCGGCCTCGCGCTGTTCGCGCTGGGGATGATCGACCTCGTCCGGTTCGTCGTTTTCGCGAACACTCAGGCCGGCTTCCGCGCGGGCCTGCTGTTTGCGGCGGCGGCGCTAACGGCACCGGCGTTCGCATTCTCGATCCTGATCGCCGCCTGCGTCGCGCCGTTCCTACCCCACTCACGGCGGGGCTCGCGCGCCGGCACGGCGCTGACGCTGGCCTTCCCGACCGTCGCCGCATTCGGATCCGTCACGATCCTCGGCGTGGTCTTCCTGTCCGACCCGCTCTTCGCCGTCGATGTGCTCCACGTCGGCTTCG
Organism: Galactobacter sp.; assembly: GCF_022712295.1. Classification (GTDB taxonomy): domain Bacteria; phylum Actinomycetota; class Actinomycetes; order Actinomycetales; family Micrococcaceae; genus Galactobacter. The sequence continues at coordinate 8,514 of NZ_JALAGT010000113.1, read as the reverse complement.
CGCCGGAGCAGGTCGAGCGCACACGGACGTTCTTCGCGCAGCCCTGGGCCTGGCTTTATTTCGTCCCGCCGGCGGGCGGTGTGGTGCTCGCCTTCTTGCGGCGCCGCCCCGTGGCCGCTGTCGCGCCGGCTCTGCTGATGGGATCGATCGTACTCATGTCGCTCGCAGGTGTCCTGCCGACCGGGTCCTCCGGTACCGCGTTCCTGCTTCTGCTGCTCGCGATGGTCGCCATCGCACCGGTGGGGGGCCACGGTCTCCGCACCCGCTGGACCCTGCGGCTCGGTGCCGTGGTGCTGCTCGTGACCGGATGGACGTCGGCGTTCCTGATCTACCGGCCGGTGGATCAGTGGATGCAGGCACTACTGAGAGGATGGCCGTTCTGATGTCCGTGCGCACGATCGAGATCCCCGAGCACATCGCGTACGAGGCCTCACTGGGCCTGTGGGAGCGCGCCCCGCTGCTGTCCGCCCGCACGGTGCTGACCCGCTCCCAGGGGATCGGTCTGATCGTCGCGACGGTGCTGTACGTCACCGCCCTGGTGGCGGCATGGCGCCCGATGGTGATCGTGACCCTGCTGGTGGTGAGCGTGGTGTTCCTCATCGCCACGGCGTTCAAGTTCCACGTCTCCCTCTCGGGAGCGCGATACGACCTGGCGGACCGCATCGACCCGGCAGAGATCGAGGCGCTCACCGACGACGAGCTGCCGACCTACACGGTGCTGGTGCCGGTGTTCCGCGAGGCGAACATCGTCCATCAGCTCGTGACCAACCTCGGCGCCCTGGACTACCCCGCTCACAAGCTCGAGATCCTCATCCTCGTGGAAGAAGAGGACGACGAGACGCGAGCGGCGATCGAGGCATCGCCGACCCCGGACAACTTCACCGTCGTCGTGGTCCCGAAGGGTCATCCGCAGACCAAGCCGCGAGCCTGCAACGTGGGCCTCGCGATTGCGACCGGCGAGTACCTCGTGATCTACGACGCAGAGGACGCCCCCGACCCCTTGCAGCTGAAGAAGGTGGTCGTCGCATTCCGCAACGCGTCCGAGGACACCGTGGTCATGCAGGCCTCGCTGAACTACTTCAACGTGCGCGAGAACCTGCTCACCCGGATGTTCACGCTCGAGTACTCGTACTGGTTCGACTACATGCTCACGGGTCTCGATGTCTCGTCGCTGCCGATCCCGCTCGGCGGGACGTCCAACCACTTCCGCACGGAGGCGCTGCGCACGCTGGGCGGGTGGGATCCCTTCAACGTCACCGAGGATGCCGACCTCGGCATCCGGGCGAGCGCACAGGGCTACCAGGTGGGCATCGTCGACTCGGTCACGATGGAGGAGGCCAACACCTCGATCCCGAACTTCGTGCGTCAGCGCAGCCGCTGGATCAAGGGATACATGCAGACGACGCTGGTCCACGCGCGTTCTCCGCTGCGCTTGATCCGACGGATCGGGCCGAAGCGGTTCATCGGCTTCCTGCTGCTGATCGCCGGGACCCCGCTCACCTTCCTCGGGGTGTTGCCGCTTGTGTTGCTGGCGATGTTCACCTGGGCGCTTCCCACCGAGATCGTCGAGCCGCTGTTCCCCACGCCGGTGCTGGTGCTCGTGCTGCTGAACTTCCTCGTCGGTAGCAGCCTGATCGTGTATCTGAACATGCTCGGCCCCTGGAAGCGCGGCGACTTCTCGCTGATCTGGTGGGCGCTGCTGAACCCGCTGTACTGGGTGCTGCACTCGGTGGCGTCGTACAAGGCGCTGGGGCAGCTCATCGTGCGGCCGCACTACTGGGAGAAGACCGAGCACGGTCTCACCACCCACGAGACGCCGGATCCGGCCGTGACGGCGACCATCACCATCAACCGGTGACGTCGTCATCCGGGCTGATTTCCGCCGCGGGCAAGACGGTCATCGGGGCCGTGGAGGGCGATGCGATTCCGCAGAACTTCATCCCCCAGCTAGTCGCGCTCTACCAGGCGGGTGCCTTCCCGTTCGACAAGCTGGTCAAGACGTACCCGTTTGAGCAGATCGAGCAGGCGATCGCCGACACCGGCTCTGGCAAGGCGGTCAAGGCCGTCCTGACCATGCCCTGATTTCTCCACGAGGACCCCTCCGGGGGGGTGTTGCGGCGTCCGCCGCGACACCCCCTTTTTCCTCGCCGCGGGCGACGAACGAACGGAAAGGAGACAGCGGGCGGCCAGCTACGAGCCGTGTCGCGGTCTTTGCCCGACAGCATGCGGTCCCTCGTCCAACTCGTGTTCGAGGGAACCGCTGAATCCAAAGCCTAGGGGGTCAGTGTGAATCAGTTCATGTCAGTCGTCGGAGACCGAGACGGTGACGTCGATGTTGCCCCGTGTTGCATTGGAGTAGGGGCAAACGTTGTGGGCGGCGTTCGCGAGTGCGACTGCGCTCTCGTGATCCAGATCGGGAATGACAACCTCGAGACGCACAGCCAGTTCAAAGCCACCGGTGTTGGTGGAGCCGATACTGACTGCCGCACCCACGCTGGAGCCTTCGATACGCACCTTCTGCTGGCGAGCCACCATCTGGAGGGCCGAATGGAAGCAGGCGGCATATCCGGCGGCGAATAGCTGCTCGGGGTTGGAGCCCTTGCCGCTACCGCCCATGGCGACTGGGATGGCCAGGTCGAACTCGAGTGGTGACTCGAAAATTGAGACGTGTCCGTCTCGTCCAGCGCCAGTAGCGAGGGCTTCGGTGGTGTAGAGGGTCTGCATTTGGAGGTTCCTTTCGATGGTGTTGGCGAGCCAGGCCATGAATGCGTGGTGCGGCTAGTCGTGGATGAGGCGTGCGTCCTCGAGTGACCCACGCAAGGTGGTGAGTTCTTCGATGAGCAGGTCGGCGGCATCGATGCTTAGCCCCGTGCTGGCAGCAAAGCAGGGAGCCACCGAGGTGAGCTCGGACTCGAGCTGCAACCCGCGTTCTGTAAGAACAACTGTGACCACGCGCTGGTCGTGCGCCCCGCGGTCCTTGGTCAAGATGCCCGCCTCAACTAGGCGTCGCACCAGCCCGGAAGCCGCAGACGCTTCCAGGACAAGCCGGTCGGCTAGCGCGCCGACGGTCATTGCCTTTTCTTCGGAGAGAAGTTGGATCACCAGGTACTGCTGGTAGGTCAGACCGAACGGTGCAAGCAACGCGCGGTAGGTGGCCAGCATGGTGTTGGTGGCCGAGTAGAGGGAGAAGCACACGGCTCGGTCTACGGAGAAGTTAGCGTCGCTCACAGGATAAATATGGCACACCAGTATGTTGCATGCAACATACTGGTGTGCCGGTGCCACCCACTGCAGTCCGCGAACTCGAGGAGCACGGGCTGAACCGTGGATGCTCAAAACCCGTCGGCCTGGTTGAGCTCAATAGGAGCCGATTCGTCCAGTCGGAGCCCGGACGCCGCTAGGGTGCGCGTCCCATGGCTGTAGTGAGGTGTGCGTCGGTGGCGGTCTGCAACAAAGAGCGCCCCTTGTTTCCAAGGGGCGCTCGTTGCGATTGTTCAGCCTTGGCGACTCGGCCGAGGAGTGCGTTCTCCTTCTTTGTCGAACGCTCGTTCAGAGAATGGTCTGGAAGAGTTTGGCCTTGTTGCTGGTGTGCTTTTGGCGGGCTGGGCGTGTCAGCTTTTGAGAGCTCGGGCTATCCGTGCTTGCGGCGCTGACGCGTCATGAGAACGAGACCCGCGCCGGCGAGCCCCACTACACCCGCGACCCACAGCACGTCTGTGAGGGCCGAGCCGTTGGCTCCCGTCTCCGGGAGCGTCTCGGAGCTGGGGGAGGTCGGATCCGTGCTCAGTGCGGGCGGCTGCCCGCTGGACGCGGCGGTCGGAGTGCCCGACGACGTGGGGGAACCCGAGGGTGTCGGCTTGCTCGGCGTGGGGCTGGATGAGGCGGAGGGCGTCGGCTTCACCGTGGGCGGGACGGTGGGCTTTTGCTCGCCGAAGCCGTGCCACACGGCGCTCGCGGACGCGCCTTCCTTGCTCGTGGCTGTGGCCGTGTTCTTGTAGGTACCGGCGGCCACGGGGCCGCTCGCTGTGAAGGCGACGGACGCCTGGGGCGCGAGTGTGCCGTCGAAGCCGGCCGGCGCGGTGAGCAAGGAGACCTTGTCGTCGCTCACGCTCACGCCGTGCAGAGTGGCGGTGCCCGTGTTGGTGACGACGTAGCTGAAGTCGACTTGGCTGCCGGCGCTTACGTGCAGGGCCTCGGCGCTAGTGGGCGCCTCGAGGCCGTTGCCCCGCTTCACGAGGCTGAGCTTGGCCGTGGTGCCGACGGCGTTCCACTGCGTGGTGGCCTCGGACGTGCCCTCGGCGGTGGCGGTGGCTGTGTTCTTGTAGGCGCCGGTGTCGATCGGGCCGCTTGCTGTGAAGGTGACGGAGGCCTGTGGGGCGAGTGTGCCGTCGAAGCCAGCCGGCGCGGTGAGTTCGGCGATCTTGTTATCGCTCACAGTCACGCCGGTGGCGGGGACGTTGCCGAGGTTGGTGACGATGTACTCGAAGTCGACGGTGCTGCCGGCGGGCAGCTGTAGCGCGGTGTCCTCGGTCGTGGCGATCGCGCCGGCGCCCTTCTTGGCGATGCTGAGCCCTTGCGTGGCGCCGAAGCCGTGCCACACGGCGCTCGCGGAGGCGCCTTCCTTGCTTGTGGCTGTGGCTGTGTTCTTGTAGGCGCCGGCGGCCACCGGCCCGGTGGCCGTGAAGGTCACGGAGGCATGGGGTGCGAGCGTGCCGTCGAAGCCGGCCGGTGCCGTGAGCACGGCGATCTGGTCATCGGCAACGCTCACACCGCTCAGGGTTACGTTGCCGGTATTGGTGACGGTGTAGGCGAAGGACACGGCTGACCCGGCTGCCACCGTGACGGCGTCGGCGTTGGTCGGTGCCGCCGCGCCGTTGCCAGTCTTGACGAGGCTGAGTTCCGGGGTTTCCTGCTCGGTGGCGAAGGTGACGTATGCCGGGTCGCCGGAGCCGGCTTCGTTCCACGGGGTGATTACTGCCTCGTAGGCCGTGGCGGACTGCAGGCCGTGTAGGGTGCGCTGCGTGCTTGTAGAGGTCGCGGTGGTCGTGTCCGGGGTGGCGGTCTCCCACGCCGTGGTTCCGACCTTGCGGTACTTCACTGTGTAGTCGAGGAGGTCCGGCTGCTGGTATCCCACGGCGGATTCGTCCCAGGAGAGGACGGCGTTCGTGAGGGACGGGGTTGCTTCGGCGGTGCCCTCGATGGAGCTCGGGGTCTTGCCAAAGATCTGCACGATCGCGCGGCTGTTGCTCAGGCTTGTGGTGTTCTGGCTCGTGGCGTAGACGAGGCCGCGATCGTCGACCGCGAGGCCACGCACGTAGCTGAGGGAGGAGTCCTGTTGGGTGCTTGGCGTGTTGACAGGACCGGGAGCCGTCTTGGGCCTGCCGGTGCTCAGATCGAGGGCGCCCATCGCGGGCAACGTCGTAGCTCCGTTGAGTGCGTAGTAGAGCGTGTTGCTCCTGGTATCGGCTTCGAGGCCAAAGACGGTCTGGCCCACGAAGAAATAGCGTCCGAAGAACGAAGTCAGAGTGTCACCGCCGGGGTAGAACACGCCGCCGTTGCCGAAGGAGGTATCGAGGGTCCACTTCCATCCGGCGGGGTTCCAGCGATCGTTCTTGACGCCGCCGCTCTTGCTTACGAGGAACTTGGTGATGCTTCCCCTGTTGAGGTTCTGGGCCGTACCGGTGCCGTTCGGGAAATGGATTGAAGGATCCGGCTGGTAGTAGCTGCCGGCTTCGCCGACATAAACGGCAACTTTGTCGCCTTGGTCCACCACGGAGAGGCCGTAGACCTCGCCGATGAACTGCGGGTTGTTGTTGACCAGGGGCACGCTCGTGGCGCGAGTGGCCCACGAGATTGTGGAGAGCAGGTCAACGCCGTCCGCGTCGAAGTAGCCACCCATCGAGCTCAGGAAGGTGCCGTCGGGGGCGTTGATCGTCACGCCTGTGCTGACCGCCGTGTAGGTGTTCCCCGCACTGTCGCTATCGAGCTGAACACTGCCAGCCGTGTAGTTGGGTTCGCGCCATACTGAAGTTCCGGTCTCCGCGAGCTGGGTCTGCAGCGTGGCGTTGGCGAAGGTGTAGATGGAGGGGTTTGACGCGGGCGTTCCGGCCTCGTAGACGCCGTAGCTCAGCGTGCCGTCGGCCTTGAGGTCGACGCCGCGGGGGCCGCGTGGACTGCTCTCGGGGAGGGCCTTGAGCGCGAGTGGCTCGACGAGATCGGCCGGGTCCGCCACCGAGCTTTTGGTATTGACGATGTTGTACTGCCCGTTGCCCAGGTAGTCGCCGTGCCCAGCCGACCCCGGCTCCGCCGTGTGGGTGAAGGTCTGGACGGTGTGCCCCGCGGCCTTGTTGCCGTTTTCCCAGGACGCCAGCCCGGAGTCGGTGACCGAGAGGGTCTCGCCGTTGACGTCGATCGCGTACGGGAGCGCGAACTGCCCGGCCGAGGCCTTGGAGGTCACGTTGAGTTGCCCAAACTGGCCAACGTAGCCCCATTTGCCGCTGCCCGTGGCGCGCCCCTTGGCAGTGGCGCCGTCGACCGTGGCGGCGGACGCGGACGGGGCCATGGTCAGCCCGAGACCGGCCGCGAGGGCTAGCGCGGTTATGGAGGAGAGCAGGCTTCTCACGGGATGGGAGCGCACGGTAGTGCCTTTCGATGACGGGGCACACCCTCGAATGAAAGAGTGGCGAAGACATCGTGCCATTCCAAACACTGTGGGTGGAAATAGGTGTGCCTCCACGTCGAGCACCGTTCATCTCTCGACCAGCAATCCGCGAGCAGCTACCGGTGACGTTCGAAAGAGGGTGTGTGGACGAAGGAGAAGCTGCTGTCTCGTGAAACAACAGATTTATGACGCGCTGGGGCGTGGCCGCCATCGTGAGTAGGCATGCGCAGTGCCGCCGATGAGGATAAGGACCAGCGCCGCGACCAGGAGTGACCCTGGGCCGAGCAGTGAAACGGCCACGGCTCCTATGCCTGCGCCGAGCGTGAGAGCAACCCACATCGCCAGCGGTCGCTTCCATGAGGCTGCAGCTTGCTTCGTGGCTTTGGCCGCGATGGCAAGCCCGAGGCTGACGAGGGTGCCGGTGGCGTACGTGATGGCTAGGCGCGCGCGGCCGTCATCGACGAAAAGAGTATTCATGGCGCCCATGACGGAAGCTACCCCTGCCAGGGCAAAGCCTGGCGCCGGCCAGGCCAGTACCGGCCCGGCGGCGGCTAGCAACGCTACGCCAAGCCCCGCAACTCGCAGGGAGAGGCCGAGTCGGGGGAGGAGCCGTTTCGAGGCTTGCGCTAGAACTACGCCGCTCAGGAACCCAATCACGAGCGTGATGGCGACAGCCCCCTTGAGAGTGGCGCCTGTCATGAATTCGACTCCACTTTGGGTGGAGTTGCCGCTCATGAACGAAACGAACAGCCCTCCGGAAAGGACGAAGCCGATGGCGTCAACAAACCCTGCCAGGAGAGCTAACGCCACAGACCCGGCAAAGGCGACGCGGGGAACTGTCCTCACGGCTGGGCGGGCGACTTGGTGACGAAGCGGGCATACGGCTGGGCGACTAGCAGTAGGAACGCTGCGTAGAAAAGTCCCGTGGAGGTCGTGGCTGTCCAAACGTTCGCGGGACACCACTGTGGAGCGGGCAGGAAAGCAACAAGGGCGCCCGCGGTTCCCAGCAGCACAGTGACCAGTGCGCCCCAGGGTGTGTCTGGCCCGCGCCGGCCGCGCTGCGTTGGGGGCTGAAGCTCAAACTCGGGCATGAAGTGATTCTCCCACCCAACGGAGGTGGTTTCTCCGCGAGAGCAAGCAGGAGCGCCAGAGCGGATGCTGCGCGGGATCCCATGAACGGCTCGCGGCGAGGTATCTCGACGACTGGAGACGTCTCAATAAACATTAGTTTTATGATCCATCGTTCGTGGGGTTCGATCGTGGAACTCACGACGACAGTTGAGTGCCTTGTTCAGGCCTTGACCTCTGCTTGGGGGCGGACTACCCGGATTACCTGCTTAAGGGGAAAAGGAGATCCGGGTAGTCCTGCAGAGAAGAAACCCTGTCTGGTGCGAGACATGTGCACCGTTCCTCCTCACACCTTCCGGGGGGACGGAGGGTGGCTTGTTGGGAAGCGGCTGAAGACGCTTCCGGGAGACACGAACGTCACGAGCACTCGACGTGCTCATCTCGTGTGGAGGGCCGTCACGGCTGCACCCCTGCAGCCGTGACGGCCCTTAAGCGATGAGCGACCTCTCGGACTCGCCGCTCGTGAAACGCTTCCTTCGGCTAGCCTCCTCCCAACCCCCCAGTTGAGTGTGACTATGCCTCATGGCTGTGAACCGACGAGCACTGAGACAAGACATCGCTGACCGACTCATCTATTGAGAGTCGAGAACAGATGAATCGTGACAACGAGGGTTCAGATTCTTGCGGACGCTTCGTGATCTCTGTCAGATGCGTTGAGGGGTGGGTTTACGAGCCGATGGTCGGAAACCCCCCCCACCACCGCCGACCGCCAGCCAAAGCCCGAG
>NZ_JALAGT010000112.1 GCF_022712295.1 Galactobacter sp. | reverse complement strand
TCGCCCATGGTGGTGGGGTCGAAGGCGCCGTTGGCGCGGCAGTCCTCGATGACGGCCTGGTACACACCGGCGTAGCTGGAATCCGGGATGACGGCCAGCGCATCCTGCTGCTCGTTGTCCTTGTTCCACATCTTGCCGGACGTGCGGATCATGGCGGGCATGGAGGCGTCCACGATGATGTCGGAGGGGACGTGGAGGTTGGTGATGCCCTTCGCGGAGTCCACCATGGCCAGGTCGGGGCCGTCCTGGTAGCCCTTCTCGATGAGCTTCTTGACGCCCTCACGGACGTCCTCGGGCAGCTCGTCGAGGCCGGAGATGATGGCGGCGAGGCCGTTGTTGCCGTTCAGGCCCGCGGCATCCAGCTGATCGCCGTAGGTGTCGAAGAGCTCATGGAAGTAGGCGCGGACCACGCGGCCGAAGAGGATGGGGTCGGAGACCTTCATCATGGTGGCCTTGAGGTGGGCGGAGAAGAGGATGCCCTCTTCCTTGGCGCGGGCCACCTGGGCACGCAGGAACTCGTCCAGCTCGGCCACGTGCATCACGGTGCCGTCAACGACCTCGCCGGCCAGGACCTTCAGGCCGGCCTTGAGGACCTTGACGGAGCCGTCGTCGCCCGTGAAACGGATGGAGAGGGTGTCGTCCGCGTCGAGGGTCACGGACTTCTCGTTGGAGGCGAAGTCGTCGTGGCCCATAGTGGCGACGTTGGTCTTGGAGTCGGAGGACCAGGCACCCATGGAGTGCGGGTGGTTCTTGGCGTAGTTCTTCACGCTCAGCGGGGCGCGGCGATCGGAGTTGCCCTCGCGCAGAACCGGGTTCACGGCGGAGCCCTTGATCTTGTCGTAGCGGGCGCGGATCTCGGTCTCCTCGTCGCCGGACGGGTCATCCGGGTAGTCGGGGAGGTCGTAACCGGCGGCCTGCAGTTCCTTGACGGCCGCCTTCAGCTGCGGCACGGAGGCGGAGATGTTGGGGAGCTTGACGATGTTGGCATCAGCGGTCTTGGCGATCTCACCCAGTTCGGCGAGCGCGTCACCGATGCGCTGCTCGGGGTTCAAGTAGTCGCCGAAGTTGGCGATGATGCGACCTGCCAGCGAGATGTCGCGGGTCTCGACCTCGACGCCGGCCTGGGAGGCAAAGGCCTCGACCATGGGCAGGAACGAGTGGGTCGCCAGCATCGGCGCTTCGTCGGTGTGGGTGTAAATGATCTTGGCCATGCGCTTGGGATCTCCCTTAAGCCTGATAAGACAACGTGGTCATGCGGGCCTCTCCGGGCTGAGCGCACGAGTGGTGGGCATCAGCTTGAGCGGGACGGACCGCATCAGTCGCGATTCTACGGCACAGGGTGTCCTGGACGACATTCGGGGTCGCCTGCGTCACGCCGTCATCGCCGCAGCGCGGCGCCCGCGTAGCCGACCAGGTGTCTGCCGAATCCTTCGACGGCGGCCGTAGTGAGGTCCCATTGGTGCCAATAGAGCTCGACGTCGTGGTGCCGGGTGGCGCTCAACGTCACCAGCCGACCTGCGGCGAGGGCCTCGCGGCCCTGGTCCTCGGAGATCAGCCCCCAGCCGAGCCCGGACTCCATGGCGCGGATGAACGCGGGCGAGTCCGGGAAGCGGTGGGGTGAAGGACAGGCCTTGCGGCCCAGCCAGTCCTCGAGGAAGTCCAGTTGCAGGGTGTCGTCCGCGTCGTAATCCACCATCGGCACGGCCTCCAGACGGGCGCCGGTACCGGCGCGGCCCGGGTTGAGGCCGTGCTCCTCCACGAAGGAAGGTGCTGCCACGGGAACGTAGCGCATGACCCCGAGCCGGCGGGCCACGCATCCTGGCGCGGCCTGATCCGACGCGCTGACCGCGCCGAGCACCCGGCCGGAGGCCAGGGCCTGAGCAGCCAGGTCCTGGTCCACGCGTTCCACGTGGAAGCGGACCTCGGCGCGCTGCGGATACGCGGCGAGCGCGCCCATGAACCAGGTGGAGAGCGAGTCCGCGTTCACGGCCAGCGGGAGCTGCACCGCTCCGCTGAGCATGACACCCTGCGCGGCGTTGGCCGCCTCTGCGGCCAACGCGAGGATGCGCCGCGCGTAGGGCAACAGACGCTGCCCCGCCCGCGTGGGTTCGGGTGGGATGACCCGCTGGATGAGGACCTGCCCCAGTCCGGCTTCCAGCGCGCGGATTCGCTGGGAGACAGCGGGCGGGGAGACGGCCAGCCAGCGCGCGGCGGCCTCGAAACTGCCCTCGTCGAGTACGGCGACGAAGGTGGCCAGCTGCGGCAGCGGGGGCGGATCCGAGTCCATAGATGAAGCGTAGCTTCATGAGGAACAGTTTCGTTCAAGATCTGTCAAGCTCTGGATCGGGGCGTCCTAGCCTGATCCCATGTCGCTCGTTGCCCTCACCACGGGGTTCTTCACCGTCCTGGGCCTGATCGTGGCCATCGGCGCCCAGAATGCCTATCTGCTTCGACTCGGCACCACTTCACCCACTCGCGTGGTGACGTCCGTGGTGGTCTTCTGCGCCGCCTCCGACACCGTGCTGTACCTGGTCGGGGTGGCCGGGATCGGGGCCGTCGCCTCCCTGGCGCCATGGGTGCTGGTCACCTTCCAGCTGCTGGCCGTGGGTTTCCTGGTGGTCTACGGTGCCATGGCGTTGCGGAGGGCCACCCGATCCGAGGCGCTCGTCGTGGCCTCCACGTCCACGTCCCCGTCGTTCTGGGCCGCCCTCGGAACCATCGCGGCGTTCACGTGGCTGAACCCGCACGTCTACCTGGACACCACCGTCATGATCGGTTCGTTGGCTCAACGCTTCGGGGAAGACAAATGGGTCTTTGCGCTCGGTGCCTGTCTGGGTAGTTGGATCTGGTTCTTCGCGCTGGGCTTCGGCGCCCGCCTGCTGCGGCCCGTGCTGGCAAAGCCGTGGACCTGGCGGATCCTGGACGGTGTCATCGCCCTGATCATGTTCGTGATCGCGACCGGTCTGGTGGTGGAACTGCTGCGCGGGTGAGCATTTCAGAGGAAGTCCTTCCACCCCCGTGGTGAGTGTCACGTATAGGATGGAGCGTCGCGCTCACAACCTCACGACCTCACGAAGGAGGGCACTCGTGCCCCTGCCAGTCATCGCCGTCGACGCCGGACAGACCGGAGTGCGGATCCGCGTGGACGTGCCCGCCGGGGCCACCCTCGCCGCGGAGCCGTCCGAATACCCCGGCGTACGCACCTCGGAACCGCTGGCCCCGCAGCTGACCCGATACGTGGTCCGTCAGTTGGGGCACCTTGGCGCGCAGCCCCAGGGGGTGATCGTGGCCATCGGCAGCACCGGCGTGGCCGACGTTCCTGGCCTCGCCCGCGAGATCCGCGAGCTGCTGGACACCCTGGACGTTCCAGGTGCTCGATTGTCGGACCGTCCCCACGTGGCGCAGCTGTATGTTGCACACGATTCGGTGACCTCGTACTTGGGCGCGCTGGGCAATCGCAACGGTGTGGTGGTCGCGGCCGGGACGGGGTCCATCACCCTGGGGGTCGGCCCGGACTCCACCGCGCGGGTGGACGGCTGGGGGTACTTCCTGGGGGACGACGGGTCAGGCTTCGCCATCGGTAAGAACGGCTGGCGCGCCGTGATGCGGCACGTTGACGGGCGCGGCCCTGCCACCGCCTTGACCGAGGATTTCCGCGGCGACTACCCGGATCTGACCTCCGCCTACGTGGGCATCCAGAACGACCCCGACCGGGTTCGCCTGATGGCCTCCTACGCGCGCCGGGTGACGGCGCTGGCAGGGGTGGACGAGGTGGCAGCGGGCATCGCCCGCGACGCCGGAGCGGAACTGGCCCATTCCGTCGTGACTGCGGCCCACCGCGTCGGGCTTTCCGGGGAAGTCCTGGTGGCCGAACTGGGCAAGGTGCTCACCGACCCCACCGTGGCGGCGGCCTTCCGGGAAGGGCTGCAGGTGCTGGACAGCATTCGCGTCGTGGAAGCTGCAGGGTCAGGGCTGGATGGGGCCGCAGCCCTGCCGACGGTGACGGGTGCCCTGCAGCACCTGGTCGCCACCGCCTGACCCGGCCTTTCCTCCCTGTCCTCTGCACAAATTGCGGTGCAGAGGCACACATGGCGGTGTGGATCTCAGGATCCACACCGCCATGTGTGTCAACGCACCGCTGAGTGTGCGCCACGGTGGTCAGCCCTCGGCCGGGAGCGCCTTCTCCAGCATGGGGGTCAGCTTGTCCAGCGCGTACATGGAGGCACCCGGAGTTCCGAGCGAGTAGGCGGAGGACACGTCACCGTCGATGACTACCGTGTGACCCTCCTTCACCGCCTTGAGCTTCTTCCACTGCGAGTCGTCGGTGATCTCCTTGGTGTCGATGTAGATCGGGAAGGCAACGATCAGATCGGCTTCCATCTGATCCAAGTTCTCCGAGGAGATCTTCACGCTGAAGCCGGATTCATCCACGGGGAGCCCTGCGATGGTGGGGTTCTGCTTCAGCCCCAGCTTCTTCAGGGTGTCCAGGCGGGAACCACCCTCGATGTAGGCGCCCCAACCCTCTGACGTCTTGGTGGCTGCGGTGACCGTCTTGGCCTTCCATTCGGGGTGCTCGTCGGCAACCTTGGCGTAGGCGTCGTCCACGTTCTTCAGCAGCTCCTCACCCTTGTCCGGCACGCCGAGGGCCTTGGAGATGGAATCCACCTGCTGGTCCATCTCGGTGAGGTAGTTCTCGCTGCCCTCGGGGATGGCGATCACGTTGGGGGTGATCTGCTTCAGCTTCTCGTAGCGCTTCTTGTCGCCGGAGGACTTCACATCGAGGATCAGGTCCGGCTCCAGCTTGCCGATCTCCTCGTAGTTGGGCTTCAACGTATCGATGATGGTCGGGGATTCGTCATAGGCATCCTCGGCCCAGGGACCCACACCGTCGCCGCCGAACTCCAACCAGTCGGAGGCGCCCACGGGCTGCACTCCGAGTTCCAGCGCCACCTCGGCATCTCCCCAGCCCAGGGCGACAACGCGCTTGGGTTGGGACTCGATGGTCACGTCGCCAAAGGCCGTCTCGATCGTCTGGGGGAACGATCCGGACCCGGCGGCCGCGGAACCGGAACCCGCGTCGTCGCCCTTGTCTGACCCCGAGCAGCCGGTCAGGGCCAGTGCTGCCACCACCGCCAGCGCGGAGAATTTCCTCAAAATTTTCACTTCGTCACTCCTCATTCACCCTGCTCAGGGCGGAAAGCGAAGGGTCGGGGTACCCAAATCCTCGTCATTGAGTAATGCACCCGTACCCCATTGTCGTGAGCACACCCTACACTTGACCGCGATGACCACTACACCTTCGTCTCCTCCAACGGACGTCGCCGAACCACCACCGACCTCGCTGTCCGACGTCGTTCCCCCCCCACGCGCGCCCGCGTCACCCGCCGCACGCTCGGGCTGATCCTCGTCGCGGCAGCGCTGTTCCTGGTGATCGCGCTGAGCCTCGGCATCGGCGCACGAAACGTGTCCTTCCCCACAGTGATCCAGGCCCTGCTCGGTCAGGTCAGCGGGCCGGATGCCGACGCGGTCGTCTCGCTCCGAGTTCCCCGGACCGTACTCGGCTTGGTGGTCGGCGCTGCCCTCGGCGTGGCCGGCGCACTCATCCAGGCCGTGACCCGCAACCCGCTGGCCGACCCAGGCATCCTGGGCGTCAACGCAGGTTCCGCGTTCGCTGTGGCCCTCGCGGTCGGCGTCCTGGGCATCACGGCTCCGCTCGGTTACGTCTGGTTCGCCTTCCTCGGTGCCCTTGTCACCACCGTCATGGTCTACCTGATCGGAGCTGCCGGCCGCGGTCAGGTCAGCCCGGCCCGCATCACCCTGGCCGGCGTGGCCCTCGGCGCGGTCCTCACCGGCATCACCTCAGCCATGGTGCTGGCGGATCCCAAGGGGTTCGACGCCATGCGGGCGTGGGAGGCCGGCAACCTGGCCGACCGCGGCTGGGAGACCCTCCAGGTCATCTCGCCCTTCGTGGTGGTCGGCCTGGCCCTGGCGATCTACCTGTCACGTTCGCTCAACGCCGTGGCACTGGGCGACGACCTGGCTCGGTCACTCGGCGCCAACGTCCTCCGCACCCGCGTGCTGTGCATCCTCGCGATCACCTTGTTGGCGGGCGGCGCCACGGCGCTGGCAGGCCCCATCGCGTTCGTCGGGCTCATGATCCCTCACATCGCCCGCTGGATCGTGGGTCCGGATCAGCGCTGGCTCGTGGCCTACTCCGTCTTCCTTGCACCGGTGCTCGTCCTGGCAGCGGATGTGGTGGGCCGCGTCATCCTGGGCTCGGGTGAGATGCAGGTCAGCATCGTCACGGCTTTCGTCGGAGCCCCCGTGCTGATCCTCCTGGTCCGTCGCTCACGTGCGAGCAGCCTGTGAGCCGCGCCAACAGCACCAGCCCGCGGGTCCATCTCCGGCTTCCCGGACTGGGCCTGCGCCCCACTCGTCGGTCGCTGTGGGTGGGAGCCGTCCTCGCCGTGATCACCGCACTGGTCGCGGTCGTCGCCATGGGCCTGGGCGACCTCGCGCTCTCCATCCCCGAGGTGATCCATGCCCTGGGCGGCAACGACGGCTTCGCCTCCACGGTGGTGGTGCAGTGGCGGCTGCCGAGGATCCTCGGCGCCATCATGTTCGGCGCCGCGTTGGCCGCCTCCGGTGCGCTGTTCCAGACCCTGACGCGCAACCCGCTCGGTTCCCCCGACATCATCGGCTTCTCCACCGGTGCCTACACTGGCGCCATCATCGCCCTGACCGTGGTCGGCGGCTCGGTCATGTCCATGTCTGTGGGCGCCTTGCTCGGCGGGCTGGCCACGGCAGCGATCGTCTACCTGCTGGCCTGGCGCGGCGGCGTCCAGGGCTTCCGTCTCATCATCGTCGGCATCGCAGTGACGGCCATGCTCTCCTCGCTCAACACGTTCCTGTTGCTGCGGGCCAAGACCGAGGTCGCGATGTCCGCGAACCTCTGGGGCGCAGGCGCTCTCGACGTGGTCACCTTCAAGGATCTGGGCATCGCAGTGGTGCCTCTGGCCCTATTGGCTCTCATCACGTTCTTCTTGATCCCGCCGCTGCGGCAGTTGGAAATGGGCGACGACGCCGCGCTGGCGCACGGCGTGCGCACTGAAGGCACCAGGATCGTGGTCCTGGTGGTCGGGGTGGCACTGATCGCCATCGTCACGGCCATCGCAGGACCGATCGCCTTCATCGCCCTCGTATCACCCCAGATCGCCCGCCGCGTGGTCCGCTCCCCCGGCATTCCCGTTGGGTCTTCCGCCCTGATGGGTTCCGCCCTGCTACTGATCGCCGACGTCGTCGGTCAGCACCTCATGCCCAATGAGGTCCCCCCGTCGGCATCGTCACCGTGGTGATCGGCGGCATCTACCTCATCGTCCTCTTGATCCAGGAAGCCAGGAAGAAACTCTGATGGCCACCACCCACTCCAGACTGCAGGCCCAGGATGTCACCCTGGCCTACGAGAACCGGGTCATCTCCCGGGACCTGACCGTCTCGGTCCCGGATCAGTCGTTCACCGTGATCGTGGGCCCCAACGCCTGCGGCAAATCCACGCTGCTGCGCTCCCTCTCCAGGCTGCTGACCCCGACCCGGGGCAAGATCGTCCTTGACGGCAAGAACCTGCACCAGTACCGCCCCAAGGAAGCGGCCCGGATCGTGGGGCTACTGCCGCAGAGCTCCACCGCTCCGGAAGGCATCACCGTTGAGGACCTGGTCAGCCGCGGTCGCTACCCGCACCAGGGCTTCATCAAGCAGTGGTCGGATGCCGACCACACGGCCGTGCAGACCGCCATGGCCGCCACCAATGTCTCCGAACTGGCAGAACGCCGGGTCGAGGAACTGTCCGGCGGCCAGCGACAACGTGTCTGGGCCGCCATGGCGTTGGCTCAGGAGACCGATCTGCTGCTGTTGGACGAGCCGACCACATTCCTGGACATCGCCCACCAGATCGACCTGTTGGACCTCTTCGCCGACCTCCATGAGGAGGGCCGCACCCTGGTCGCCGTACTGCACGACCTCAACCACGCCACCCGCTACGCCACCCACCTGATCGCCATGAAGGACGGGGCCGTGGTGGACCAGGGAACCCCGGCGGACGTGGTCACCGCGGAGCTGGTGCACGAGGTCTTCGGTCTGAGGTGCCGCGTGGTGGAGGATCCGGCAACTGGGACCCCACTGGTGGTTCCGGAGGCCAGGCACGCCCGCCGCTGAACCACACTGCCCCTTATCTCATCACCCCACTCCCGTCACCCGACCCGGCGGAGCAGGATGTCGGTGAAAACGCACAACGTCGGTGCTGATGACTACATCAGCACCGACGTTGTGCAATTCGACCGACGCCATGCGGGCGCCCGGCTCCACAGAGTCTCAGTGAGACAGCAGAAACTCAGTGGAAGAAGTGACGCTCCCCGGTCAGGTACATGGTGACTCCGGCGGCCTTGGCGGCCTCGATGGTCTCCTCGTCACGCACGGACCCACCCGGCTGGACGATGGCCTTGACGCCGGCGTCGATCAGCACCTGCGGGCCGTCGGAGAAGGGGAAGAACGCGTCGGAAGCGGCTACCGCACCGCGGGCACGCTCCTCGGAAGCGGCGTCCCCGGCCTGAGCGCCGCCGGCGGAGTCCACGTCGGACTCGACCTTCACACCCAGGGTGTTGGCGCGTTCCACGGCCAGGCGGCAGGAGTCCACGCGGTTGACCTGGCCCATGCCGATACCGACGGCTGCACCGTCATGCGCCAGCAGGATGGCGTTGGACTTGGCGGAACGGATGGCGCGCCAGGCGAAGACCAGGTCGGCCAGCGTCTCGGCGTCCGCGGCCTCACCGGTGGCCAGGGTCCAGTTGGCCGGATCGTCACCGGCGGCGTCGATCTGGTCGGCTTGCTGCACCAGCGCACCGCCGGAGATGGGCTTCAGGTTCACGGTGTCGCGTTCGAAGCCCTCGGGCAGCTGCAGCAGGCGGATGTTCTTCTTGGCGGAGAGGATCTCCAGCGCCTCGGGCTCGAAGCCGGGTGCGGCGACGACCTCGGTGAAGATGCCCTTGACGGTGGCGGCCATCCCGGCGGTCACCACACGGTTGGCGGCGATGACGCCGCCGAAGGCGGAGACCGGGTCGGTGGCATGGGCCTTGGCATGGGCGTCGGCGATCGGGTCGGCAGCGCCGGGGGTGGCCACGGCGATGCCGCAGGGGTTGGCGTGCTTGATGATCGCGACGGCCGGGTCGGCGAAGTCGTAGGCGGCGCGAACGGCAGCGTCCACATCCTGGTAGTTGTTGAAGCTCATGGCCTTGCCGTGCAGCTGCTCGGCCTGGGCCACACCCGGGATGCCGTCCACCTCGGCGTAAAGGGCGGCGGCCTGATGCGGGTTCTCGCCATACCGGAGCACTTCGGAACGCTCCAGCGCCAGGCCGGCGTAGGGCGGGAAGGCCGGGGTCTCTTCTGCCTCCGGATCTCCGAACTGGGCCGCGGTCCACTTGGCCACCGCGGTGTCGTACGCTGCGGTGTGTGCAAAGGCCAGCGAGGCCAGCCGACGACGGGTCTTCAGGTCGAATCCGCCGGACTTGGCGGCCTCGACGACGTCACCGTAGGACTCCGGATTCACGACCACGGACACCGACGGGTGGTTCTTGGCGGCAGCCCGAACCATGGAGGGTCCGCCGATGTCGATCTGCTCAACGACGGCGTCCTGGTCGGCGCCGGAGCGCACGGTCTCGACGAACGGGTAGAGGTTCACGACCACCAGATCGAAGGGTTCCACGCCCAGCTCCTCGAGCTGACGGACGTGGTCCTCCTTGCGGCGGTCGGCGAGGATGCCTGCGTGCACGCGCGGGTGCAGGGTCTTCACGCGGCCTTCGAGGCACTCAGGGAAGCCGGTGAGGTCGGCAACCTCGGTCACTGGGACACCCGCGGCCGCGATGCGACCCGCGGTGGAACCGGTGGAGACGATGGAGACGCCGGCTTCGTGGAGGCCCGTGGCGAGTTCCTCCAACCCGGTCTTGTCGTAGACGGAAATGAGGGCCCGCTTCAGCGGCACACGGTCGAGCACGGTCTGGCTCACGGATCAAGCTCCTGCGAGAGGTATGGGGTGGGGTCGTCGCCCAGTCTACTTTCCGCATGCGCGTGGCCCCAGATCGTGACCTCGTGCCCGACGACCGGTCTCCCCGACATCTGCCACGGCACCGGAAGTGCCGTCCCCGGCACCCATCCGGCGCCGATCCTGCCGGACCGCGACGAACCCGGCCACCGCCGTCGGCCATTGGACCGCCGGCTAAGCCCGCTAAGCCGGCTAAGCCGGCTAAGCCAGTAGCGGCTCGATGAGCTCCGGGAAATGCTCGGCCAACTGCCGCGAGGTCAGGCAGGCGCGCAGCAAGCGCTCTGCGTGGTCATCGTCTGCGACGAAGCAGACCAGTTCCTTGCCGGTCTCCCTGGTCAGATCCTCACGGACCTGCCGCATGACCGAGACCATGACCTCGTAGAAGTGATAGGCAGTGGGCTGCCAGCCGGAGGCGTCGGCCTCTGCGGCGAGCGCGCGCTCCCAGACCCCGGCGGCGGCCTCGTCCACCAGGTCCAGGGCGTTCCAGTGCCAATCCACCGGGTCCCAGCGGCGGGAGTAGAAGCCGACCGCGCCGTCGTCGGAGGGAACATCGGGTTCCTCCGCGACCGAATCGAGGTCCTCGTCCTCGTCGTCCTCCTCCTCGTCCGGTTCCGCGGGGTCGGAGCCGTCCAGGGGTTCTTCCGGGGCGTCTTCGCTGAAGCGTTCCTCGGGCTCGGGTTCCTCCTCCGGGATCGGGGCGTCCTCCTCGGACAGGTCCCGGACCAGGGCCTCCTCGGAGTTCAGCGCCAGGACGGGCAGCACCAGAGGTTCTGCCGCATCCGTGGGGACCCCGTGGAGGGCGACCCCGTAGAAGTGGTGTTCCGGGTGCGCGCCGATGACCACGGAGGCCTGGCGATATGCGGTGCGTCTGAGCCCTTCTTCCAGGGCCGTCCAATCGAGTCCCATGACCAGAGCCTACAAGTGACTCACCTCACGCGGAAGAGAATCCCCGCTGACCTGTGGAGAACACGCCGACGCTGGAAAGATATGGCTCATGTCATCCTCGAATTCGTCCGTCCGGGCCGGACTGCCCACCTCTGACGATGTGGTCCAGTCCCTCCCCTTCCGCTGGGGTGTTCAGGGCCGCATCTTCGTGATCGGCGGCCTGGGCTTCATGTTCGATGCCTGGGACGTCACCCTCAACGGCGCCCTCATCCCCGGTGTCATGGCGGAATGGGACCTTCCCCGCGCCACCGCTGCGCTGTTGAGCACCGCGAACCTGGTCGGCATGGCCGTGGGCGCCGTGCTCTGGGGAACCATCGCCGACCGCGTGGGCCGCCGCAAGGCGTTCACGTGGACACTGCTGATCTTCGCCGTGTTCACGGCGCTGGGTGCGTTGTCCCCCACGTTCTGGGTCTTCACCCTGTGCCGGTTCCTGGCCGGTGTGGGGTTGGGCGGCTGCATCCCGGTGGATTACGCCCTGGTGGGCGAGTTCACGCCTCGTTCCGCGCGGGGCAAGGTGCTCACCGCCATGGATGGGTGGTGGCCCATTGGCGCCGCCTGCGCCTTCTTCGTCTCCGCCTGGTTGCTGGCTCTGACCGGGACCTGGCGCTGGTCGCTGGCCGTCATGATCCTGCCGGCGTTGCTGGTGTTCTGGGTCCGACGCTCTGTGCCCGAGTCCCCGCTCTACTTGGCCTCCCGCGGGCAGGAGTCCGAGGCACGCGCCGTGGTGGACGGCCTCGTGGCCCGCACCGGCGCGACGCCGGTGGACTACGAGGTCGTGGCGGAGAAGCCGCGGGCCGCAACCAAGGTGCCAGCCTGGCTGGTCCAGTTGGGGCGGCTCTGGCGCGAGGCACCGGGCATCACCGCGGTGAGCTGGGCGCTCTTCCTGACCGTGCTATTGGTTTACTATTTGGCGCTGAACTGGATGCCCACCATTCTCACCGAGGCGGGGCTGCAACAGACGGCCGCACTGATCTCGGGCGCGGGGATGGCTGCGGCAGGCCTGGTGGGCGTGGTCGTCGCGGCGTTGTTGGTGGAGAAGCTGGGCCGCAAGCTCCTGCTGGCCGTGTCCGCTCCCCTGTCCGCGGTGCTCCTGGTGGTCGTGGCCGCGGCACTGAACAACCCGAGCACGGCCGTGATCTGGCTGTTGGTGTTCGGTGCCCTGATCCAGGTCGCGATCCCAGTGCTCTACGCCTACGTGTCCGAGCTCTACCCCACCCACCTGCGGGCATCGGGCTTCGGGTGGGCCTCCACCATGTCCCGGCTCGGTGCCGGCGTTGGGCCGTTGGTCTTCGCCTGGGCATGGCCCAACTTCGGCCTGACGGCCTGCTTCACGGTCGCGCTGATCCTGGTGGCCGTGGCGATCGTGGCCATGCTGTTCGTGTCCCCTGAGACGAAGGGCACCGATCTCACCTGATGGCAGTATCCGCAAATGCGAGCACGAACCGTGCTCGCATTTGCGGATACTGCCATCAAGAGTCGTTCAGGCGGGGAAGGCCATCGAGCCCGAAGCGAGCGCCGCGATGGTGTCCACCAGCAGCCTGCGTTCCTCCACCTTGATGCGCTCGTGGAGGTGTTCCTCGGTCTCCCCGGCCTCGATGCGCACGGGCGTCTGGTCGATGATGGGGCCGGTGTCCACTCCGGCATCCACCCAATGGATGGTGCAGCCGGTGACCTTCACGCCGTAAGCCATGGCATCCCGCACGCCGTGGGCGCCGGGGAAGGCCGGCAGCAGGGCAGGGTGAGTGTTCAGGGTGCGTCCGCCGAAACAGTCCAGGAAGGCGGCGCCGAGGATCTTCATGAATCCGGCGGCCCCCACCAGATCCGGCTGGTAGGAGGCCACCTTGGCGGCCAGTGCCTCATCCCACTCGGCACGGCTTGCGTAGTCCGCTGGGGAGACCACGAAACCCTCCGCGCCGAAGGCAACGCCGCGGGCCACTCCCCCGGTGTCCGGCTTGTCGGCGCCGACGGCCACGATCTCGACGTCAGGGAGCAGACCGGCAGTCGCGGCATCCAAGACTGCTTGGAAGTTGGTTCCTGATCCGGAGACGAGGGTGACGACGCGCATGGGCGCCATTCTATCGGCGCGATGCAGAACCGCCGTCCTCCCCTGCTTCATGACGGTCCTCCGCGTCGGGCTTGGCCGCCGGGCCCGGGGTCGCCATGCCTGGTGATCTTGTGCCCGACGTGCGGAGCGAACTCAGGCGTCAAGCACCGGGTCCCGCTCGAACAGCGGTGCAATGAGGTAGCCGAGCATGGTTCCCACGGCCATCTCCGCGCCGAGGAACAGCGTGGAGTTCAGCAGCGACGGTCCGAAGTAGGTGAACACACCGACGCCCAGCGAACCGGATGTCAGCGCGAACGCCAAGGCCACCAGCACGGTTGACACCAGGGCCACCACGATCCCGAGCACCAGGGTTGACCAGGTCAGCGCCAGCCAGCGCGGAGAGGTGCGGATCTCAGCCCACTCCTCCAAGTGGTTCTCTCCCTCGCGGAGGAACCACCAGCCGGCCGCGATCCCTGCGACGACGGGCAGCGCGAGCACCCACCAATGTGGCCCTCCGGTGGGCAGAAGCTCCAGAATCGGGTAGGAGGGCATGGGGCCCACCGATGATTCGAACGGTGAAACGAAGCTGGGCTCTCCGAGGGTCAGGCCGCCACCGCTGCAGTAGGCCAGGACCCACACCACCAGGTTGGGCAGGTAGGCCATCTGTCCCAACATGATCACGGCAGAGCCGACGGCTCCGGGCGAGAGTTGCAATCCGCCGTCCACCACGTCGGTCCAGTGGATGAATCCCCACACCACCAGGAGCAGTGCTGCGAGCCCGAAGGCGGACAAGGCGCCGACCAGTCCGGCCCTCACCACGGCCCAAACGTAGGAACCGGCCCAGCGATAGAACTGGGAGGCCTGCCGCACGCGTTCTGCGGCATCGAAGCCGATGAGACGCGAGAAGCTGCCGGCCTCCCGTCGGGCACCGACGATCATCCCGGCCACGGCCACCGCCAGCGGGATGGTCAGCGCGGCCCACCATGGGGCGCTGGTCTCCGGGGTCCGGCCGAAGAGGCCGACGCCCAGGCCGCCCAGCGCGTAGATCACGGCTGCCCCGGCGATGGGCTGCCACAACTGGTTGGACCATGACGCCCGTGCAAGCCGTCTACCGGCACGCACGCACAGCAGGAACGGGATCAACGTGAGGCCCAGAGGAACGAACCAGAGCACTCCGCCAGGATCCGCCACATCAGCGTTGCGGACCAGTGGCACTCCATGAGCGGTGAGCCACCACTGGCCGCCGAGTTTCAGGGAATCCATCCACGTGGCGTCGTTGAAGGCCTTGCCGTACCAAGCGGCGAGCGCCGGGACGAACACCACGATCAGGGACAGGATCCAGGCCTGCAACGCCTCCAGCGCGCCCTGACACCACAACGGGAACGGCAGCCCATCTCGCAGACCCTGCCTGAACGCCGCCAGCCCGTTGGTGACACGGGTGGTGAAGGACGGACGTTCTCGGGTGGTTTCCACGTGTTCCATGGTGCCATCTCGGCGCGGTGTTTCCGGTCAGGTGAGGTCTGTGATGCCCTTGACCACGGCCATGACGGAGCCGACGACGGCCAAGGTCAGCACAATGCGTCTGGCGATGTAGTCCTTCACGTGAGGCGCCACCACGTTACCGATCCACACTCCGCTCACCACGGCGACCAGCAGCACGGCCCACTGCCACGCGTCGAAGTGGGGCCAGGTGGAAGGGTCCATCCAGACCTTGGTGGCAGCAGAGAAGATCCCGGTGACGATGAAGAAGGGTTGCAGCATCGCCGCGAAGTGCCGCTGCGGCCACTGGGTGAGTTCGGCATAGGCCGTGAGAACGGGCCCGCCGACCCCGGAGAGCGAATTGGACAGACCGGCGAAGAACCCGGTCACGCCGCGTTGTGGTCCCGTGCCTTGTAAGCGGTATCCACGCCAGGCCAGCAGCGAGGACAAGACCAGCGCAAGCAAGACGGTCCCGCCCACCAGGATCCCGAGCGGGCCGGACGGCAGTACCGCTGCGCCCCACGAACCCACGAAGGAGCCGACCAATGCCGGGATCAGCAGCCAGGTGAACTTCCTCCATTCGATGAAGCGGAAGACGGAGAAGATCACCAGGCAGGAGGAGGCCACGCCGCAGACGTTGGTGAGCACCACGCCCTGGTGTGGGCCAAGCACCAACACGAGGAAGGGCGAAGCCACCATGGCGAACCCGAGACCGGCCACGCGCTGAGAAATGGCTCCGATCACCAGCAGGAGCACGGTGATGGCGAGGATGGAGGTGGACACGTGTCACCACGTTATGCCGTGGGCCGGTGTCCTTCCCAGAATCCACCCTGTGCTCAACGCTGCGTTACGAGCGGGCGCTCCTCACGGCAGCAGGTCGTTGGTGTAGAGGCTCTTGGGATCCACGGCCTTGTCGATGATGTCTGCATCCTCCATGAAGGTGGCCATCGTGGAGAACTTCTCGGCATCATTGGTCAGCAGGGGCGCGTCGCCGTCCGCTTCCATGAGCGGCAGCGTGGCCTTCAGAGTGGCGAGCGCCTGTTCCTTCTGCTCGTCGGACTTCAGCGTGGGCACGTACTTGGCCGCGATGTCCACGGTCTCCTCCGGGTGCTCCTCCATGTAGTCAATGGCCTTGTCCACCGCGGTGAGGACCTTGGTGACGTCCTTGCCGTTGTCCTTGATGGTCTTCGAATCGGAGCCGACGGAGGGGCCCACCAACTGTGGGTTCTTCGCGTCCACCGCATCGATGACGCGAATCTTCATACCGGCGGCCTTGAACTGGACGGCCTCATTGTTGGAGAAGCCCATCACGGCATCCACGCGGTCCGAGGTGAGTGCGGCCTGCTGCGTGTAACCCACGGCCTGGATCTTCACGTCGTCCTGGCTCAGCCCCGCATCATCCAACATGGCCAGCAGCGCGAGGTAGGTCTGCCCGTAGAGGCCTGGGACGCCCACGGTCTTGCCCTTCAGGTCCTTGGCGGACTCGATCCCCGAGTCCTGCTTGGTGATCAGCACCGCCGGGTACGTGTTGTACAGCGTCGCAACGGACACCACGTCGGTGCCGCCTGCGGCCGCCTGCGTGATCTCGTCGCCGCTGGCGTAGACCAGCTGTTCCTTGCCGGACTTCATGGCGCCGAAGAGATCCTCGCTCTGACCGTGGTGACGCAGATCCACGTCCACGCCCTCGTCGTCGAAGTAGCCGAGGTCCTCCGCCACATAGAACGGAGCGAACTGCACGTTGGGGGTATAGGTCAGGCCCACCGTCATGGAGTCGCCGGTTTCGGAGGCACCCTTGCCCTGGCAACCGGCCAGCATGAGGCCGGACAGGGCCACCGCGGTTGCCGCGACGGTGAAGCGCTTGATGCTGGGAGTACGGGCTGTACGGATCATCGGAGGGTCCTTAACACGTCAGGGGGATGGGAGTCGATGAGGGGGGAACGGTTCAGGGGTCGGTGCCGTAGGCACCGGAGGCGGCGCTCAGGCGGCGTCGCCGATGGGCTGCAGATCGTCGTCGGGCACTGGATCTTGATGACGTTCACGTGCCCTGAGGCGTGTGCGCATGCCGGCCGCGGCCTCCGCGACTCGGATGACGGTGAACAACAGGACCGCCATGCCCGCCAGCATGATGAGGGTCGCGAACATGCCCTCGGTGTCATTGGCGTCGCGGAAGACCGTGAGCAGCAGGCCGAGGCCCTCGCCGCCCATGGTGAACTCACCGACCACGGCACCGGTCACGGACAGCGCTATGCCTGCCCGGACGCCGGCCAGGACGCTCGGCATGGCCAAGGGCGCCTCGACCCACACCAGCGACTGCCACCAGCCCGCGCCGTCCAGGCGCGCTGCCTCGAGGACGTCCTTCGGGAGATGGCGCACGCCGAGCGCCGTGGTGATCAACATCGGGAAGAACGCCACCACCGCGCACAGTAGAGCGATGGGGAACATGCCATACCCGAGCCACAGTGCCAACAGCGGTGCCACGGCCACGGCGGGGATGGCCTGAGACGCAGTGACGTAGGGGGTGACGGCGAGGTCGACCCAGTGTATCCGGGCGATCAGATAGCCGAGTGGGACGGCAATCAGCACCGCGATCAGGGTGCCGTACAGGGCCTCGACCAGGGTGGTCCCTGCATAGTTGAGCAGGTCACCGTGGGCCAATTCGTCCCGGAAGCGGAGGACAAGGTGGGAGGGAGCGGGCAGGAAGGACTCGCTGATGCTTCCGCTGCGCACCACCAATTCCCAGCCGCCGAGCAGAATGACGGCGAGGATGACGGGTGCTGTTACACGCGGTAACCAGCGTGTGCCCTGCTCCATGGGTCCTTCTTTCAGGCCCCGGGGATGCATGAGTTCCCTCGGCGTTTCCGCCACGGATGACGGCATGCACCGAGGTATCGCGCGCCTCCCATCCGGACTTTAACCGTCGGTCCCGGAATTTCACCGGATCAACCTCTCCCATATGGGGTGAGGGTCGCGGACTTTCACCGCCGGCTCGGACTTTCACCGACCCCGGAGCACGTTCACTCTGTGGCCAACCTTACGACGGCGCGCCGAGATGCGCCAACGAAAGCGTGATTGTGTTGCGCAGCATTGCGGGGAGCCGTCACCCAAAAACGGGCAGAAGCCACAACGACGGTGCCCACTGTGCAGTGGGCACCGTCGTTGTGGCTTGGAGCCGTAGCTACGTCAGCGGGTCAAGCAGGTCACTCGGTCACGTAGGCGTCCGTCACGGCCAGCGCCTCGTCGATGACGTCCAGAGCCTGGATCAGCACCTCGTCCGGGATGTTCAACGCAGGAACCACGTGGATGCGGTTGAAGTTGTTGAACGGGAGGACACCGCGGGCCTTGATCGCGGCGACGAGTTCATTCATCTCCGGGGAGGATCCACCGTAGGCGGCCATCGGCTCCTTCGTGGAACGGTTCTTGACCAGCTCGATGGCCCAGAAGGCACCCAGACCGCGGACGTCGCCCACAGAGGGGTGCTTCTCCTTCAGCTCAGCCAACCGGGGGCCGATGATCTCCCGACCCAGGCGCTCGGCGTTCTCCACGGTGCCTTCCTCCGCCATGGCCTCGATGGTGGCCACGGAGGCCGCGGTGGCGAGGGGGTGGCCGGAGTAGGTGAGGCCACCCTGGTAGGGGCGGTCGCGGAACGTCTCGAAGATGGCGTCGGAGATCGCGACACCACCCAGCGGGACGTAGCCGGAGTTGACGCCCTTGGCGAAGGTCATCAGGTCCGGGGTCACGTTGAAGTTCTCCACGGCGAACCACTTGCCGGTCCGGCCGAATCCAGCCATGACCTCGTCGGCGATGTAGATGATGCCGTACTTGGTGGCGAGTTCGCGCACGCCCTCGAGGTAGCCGGCCGGCGGTGCGTAGATGCCTGCGGTGCCGGGGATGGTCTCGAGGATGATGGCGGCGATGTTCTGCGCGCCCTCCAGGGTGATCATGTCCTCAAGGTGACGAAGCGCCCGCTCCGTCTCCTCCGCCTCGGTGGTTGCACCGAAGTAGGAGCGGTAGAGGTAGGCCGGCATGAAGTGCACGGTGCCCTCGGAGGAGTAGTCGTTCTCGAAGCGGCGGGGGTCGCCGGTGATGTTGATGGCCAGCTGCGTGCCACCGTGGTAGCCGCGGTAGGCGGAGAGGACCTTCTGGCGGCCGGTGTGCAGGCGGGCCATGCGCACCGCGTGCTCCACCGCGTCGGCGCCACCGTTGGTGAAGAACACGTGGTTGAGGTCGCCGGGGGTGCGCTCGGTGATGAGGCGTGCGGCTTCGGAACGGGCAGCGTTGACGTGCGCCGGGTTGATGGTGCAGATCTTGGCGGCCTGCTCCTGGATGGCGGCAACGACCTTGGGGTGCTGGTGGCCGATGTTGGTGTTGACCAGCTGCGAGGAAAGGTCGATGAGGCGGTTGCCCTCACCGTCCCAGACGTAGGATCCCTCGGACTTGATGATGGTCATGGGGTTGAACTTGCCCTGGGCCTGCCACGAGTGGAAGACGTGTGCGCGGTCGAGTTCGTAGGCGCGCTTGCCTTCGTCGATGAGGTCCTGGGAGACGGTGGTCTCGTCGATGGCGGTCATGATGACTCCTGCCTCAGGTTGTTTGCGTTCAGTGTCTCGCGTTATGGGCCGCCTGTCAGGTGGTGTCCTGGTAGGCGGTTCGGGACCGACCGTGTGGGGCCGGTCCCGGTGGTGTTTTCTTGTGCCCGACGGCGTGTGCCCGGGTTGGGTGCCTCGGTTCAGGTTCGGGTGGCCCGGACCTTGCGGTCCGGGCCACCCGTTCTCTGCCCTGGGACGGTTTCTCAGTCGGTGATGGGGAAGCCGAGGTTGATGCCGCCGTGCTTGGCCGGGTCCACCCAGCGGGTGGTCACGGCCTTCTCCCGAGTGAAGAAGTCGAAGGACTTGGCACCGTAGGCCTTGGAATCACCGAAGAGGGACTGCTTCCACCCACCGAAGGAGTGATACCCCACCGGCACGGGGATCGGCACGTTGACACCGATCATGCCCACCTGGATCTCATCGGTGAACCGACGAGCAGCACCACCATCATTGGTGAAAATCGCCGTCCCGTTACCGAACCGACCCGAATTGATCAGATCCACACCCTCCTGGAAGGAGGACACCCGCACGACCTCCAACACGGGGCCGAAGATCTCCTCCGTGTAGGCCTTCGACGTCGTCGGAATCGCATCGATCAGGGTCGGACCGAAGAAGAACCCGTCCTCATGACCCTCCACCGCGAACGTGCGACCATCCACCACGATCTTCGCGCCATCGGCCTCAGCGACATCCACGAACCCGGAGACCTTCTCCTTATGCTGTGCGGAGATCAACGGACCCATATCCGGCTCCGACCCATCCCCCAGGCCGGCACCATTACCCACCTTCAAGTTGGAAATACGCTCGGTGATCTTCTCGATCAACGCATCAGCACTGCTCCCCTGCCCGCCATCAGTACGCGGGGCCTCCACGGCCAGCACCACGGACACGGCCATGCACCGCTCACCCGCGGCACCATAGCCGGCGTTGATCGCATTATCAGCCACCAGATCCAGGTCAGCATCCGGCAGCACCAGCATGTGGTTCTTCGCC
>NZ_JALAGT010000111.1 GCF_022712295.1 Galactobacter sp. | reverse complement strand
CTCCGGAGAACACGGGCGACTGGTGGATCACCCAGTGGCGTTTCGATTGGCTCTGGGTCGCCGTGATCGTCTTCCTGGCAGCCGCCTACCTCCGCTGGTTCGTGCGCCTGCGCCGCCGCGGGGACAAGTGGCCGGTATGGCGCATGTTGAGCTTCATGCTCGGCCTTGCGGTGCTTTTCTACCTGACCTCCGGTGCCCTCGCGGTCTACAGTCAGGTCCTGTTCTCCGTCCACATGATCGACCACATGGGCCTGACCATGGTGGCCCCGTTCTTCCTGGTGGTCGGCTCACCCATCGCCTTGGGGCTGCGCGCCATGGCCTCACGTCAGGACGGCACCCGGGGGCCTCGCGAGTGGACGCTGACCATGCTCCACTCGTGGTGGTCCAAGCTCATCACCAATCCGATCTTCGCCGGCGTGAACTTCGCCGGCTCCATCATCATCTTCTACTCCACGGATCTCTTCGGCCTGGCGCTGAAGTACCACGTGGGGCACGAGCTGATGATCACCCACTTCCTGTTCACCGGCTACATCTTCGCGGTGAACATGATCGGCCTCGACCCGTTGCCGCACCGTGCCGGATACCCGATGCGGCTGGTGATGCTGTTGGCCACCATGGTCTTCCATGCCTTCTACTCCATCAGCCTGCTCTCCTCCGACATCCTGATGCAGCCCGACTGGTTCGGGAACATGGGCAGGGCCTGGGGCGAGTCCGCCATCGCGGATCAGCACCTTGGCGCCGGCTTCATGTGGGGTATCGGTGAGGTTCCCACGCTGCTGCTGGCCATCGGGGTGGCGGTGACATGGTCGCGTTCGGACGAGCGAGAGACCAAGCGCCGTGACCGTGCAGCTGATCGCAGTGGGGAGGCCGAATTGAACGCGTACAACGACATGTTCGCGCAACTGGCCGCCGAGGACCGCGAACGTGAGCGTCGCGAGGGACGCTGAACCACACGTCGTCGGGCATCTCATGTGACGCCTGACGTCACCAAGGCGACGACCGCGGCGTCCGCCGCCTAGCATGGAGGCAGCCACGTCAGCCGACAAGCGAAAAGGGATACCGAAGTGACTCAGACCTCCCAGAGTGCCGATTCGGTGCGTTCCGCCGTCCGCGTTCGCGCCTCCGAACTCACCGGCCGCGGCTGGTTGAACACCGGTGGCAAGAGCCTGGACCTGAACGGCCTGCGCGGGAAGATCGTCCTGTTGGACTTCTGGTCCTTCTGCTGCATCAACTGCCTGCACGTCCTGGACGAGTTGCGCCCGTTGGAGGAGGAGTTCTCCGACGTCCTGGTGACGGTCGGTGTGCACTCGCCCAAGTTCGAGCACGAGGCGGACCCCGACGCCCTGGCCGCTGCCGTGGAACGCTACGAGATCCACCACCCCGTGCTGGACGATCCGGAGCTGTCCACGTGGCAGGCCTACACGGCTCGTGCCTGGCCCACGCTCGTGGTGATCGACCCCGAGGGCTACGTCGTGGCCCACCTCTCCGGTGAGGGACACGTGGCCGGTCTGCGTTCCTTCCTCAGCGAGCTCGTGGCCGAGCACGAGGCCAAGGGCACGCTGCACCGCGGCGACGGCCCGTATGTGGCCCCGCCGGCACGGGAGGGCGATCTGCGATTCCCCGGCTCCGCGGTCCAACTGCCCGACGGCCGGTTCCTGATCGTGGACACGGGTCACCACCGCTTGGTGGTGCTTGGTAACGACCTGAGCACAGTTGAGCAGGTGATCGGCTCAGGCACCAAGGGTTTCGCTGACGGATCCGCCGAGGAGGCTCGGTTCAACGAGCCGCAGTCCGCGGTGGTGCTTCCCGCTGCCATTGCCGAGGCGGCCGGTTACGACGTGCTCGTCGCTGACACCGTGAACCACCGGCTGCGTTCCGTGGTGCTCGCAACCGGTGAGGTCGACACGGTGGCAGGCAACGGCGTGCAGCGACTGCTGGACGCCGAGCAGGCCCGTACCGCTTCGGGTTGGGCTCGTGAACTCGGCGGAGACGCGCTGAACACCTCGTTGTCCTCCCCCTGGTCCGTGGTCTGGTCGGAGAAGGCCGGGCGCGTCATCGTCGCGATGGCAGGCACCCACCAGATCTTCGGTTTCGATCCCGTGACCGCCACCGTCACCCTCGAAGCCGGTTCCGGCATCGAGGGACTGCTGGACGGCTCGGCCGCCGAATCGATGTTCGCCCAGACCTCCGGGCTGGTCGTGGACACCGAGGGCGACGTCTGGACCGCGGACTCCGAGACCTCGGCCCTGCGCGTGCTGCACCTGGCAGACGATGGCACGGTCGCGTCCGTGGAGACCGCCATCGGGATGGGGCTCTATGATTTCGGGTATCGCGACGGTGAGGCCGCTGAGGCCCGTCTGCAGCATCCGCTGGGTGTCGCCGTGCTGCCGGATGGTTCCATCGCGCTGGCCGACACCTACAACGGTGCGGTGCGTCGCTACGATCCGGCCACGCAGACCGTGGGCACGCTGGCCCGCGACCTCGCGGAACCCTCCGAGGTGCTCGTCGATACGTCCGTGGACGGCGATCCGGTGTTGGTGGTCGTGGAGACCAATCGTCACCAGCTGGTGCGGATCCCGCTGCCCCACGACGTAGCGACCGTGGACGAGGGGGCCTCCCGTTCGCAGCGCAAGGCCACCACCGTGGCACCCGGAACCTACCCACTGACCGTGCGCTTCTCCGCCCCCACGGGCCAGAAGCTGGACGACCGTTGGGGTGACCCCACGCAGCTGAAGATCTCCTCCTCCCCGGAGGAGCTGCTTCTGGAGGGGGCCGGGACCGCGCAGGGCCTCACCCGCGACCTCGTGCTCAATCCCGAGGTCACCGAGGGCGTTCTGCACATCACCGCCCGCGCAGCCTCTTGCGACGGCGAGAAGGGACAGCCTATCCCGGATCACGCGGCCTGCCACCTGTACCAGCAGGACTGGGGCATCCCGATCATCCAGGCCGACGGCGGCGAGGATCGTCTGGACCTGGACCTGCGCGGCCTGAACTGAGTGGGCACATACGCCGGTTGGTGAGGTGCGTCCTTTTGCGCCGGTGCCCACCATGGCACCATAGGGATTAGCCAATCACTGAATCCCAAGGACGGTATGCGCTTCCCTGACCCCATCACGGACACCCGGATGGGGGTGTGGGCATGAGCCGCATGTTCGCCTCGTTGTCGGAGCCCAACTACCGGCTGTGGTTCCTCGGTGGATTGGTCTCCAACACCGGCGCATGGATGCAGCGCACCGCGCAGGACTGGCTGGTGCTCACCGAGCTGACCAACCACTCAGGAACCGCCACAGGTATCGTCACCGGGTTGCAATTCCTGCCCATGCTCTTCCTGAGTCCCTACGCCGGCCTGGTCGCAGACCGCATGGACAAGCTCAAACTTCTGAAGATCACCCAGGCGCTCTCAGGGATCATCGCCCTTGCACTGGGGCTCCTGGTCCTCACCGGCACCGCGGAACTCTGGCACGTCTACGCGCTGGCCTTCGCCCTCGGTGTGGTGACGTCCTTCGACAACCCGCCTCGGCAGGCGCTGGTCAATGAACTCGTGGCGCACCCCATGGTTCCCAACGCGGTCTCCCTGAACTCCACGAGCTTCAACGCCGCACGGCTGATCGGGCCGGGACTCTCCGGCCTGCTGATCGCCGCCGTGGGAACGGGCTGGATGTTCGTTCTCAACGCTGCCAGCTACGTGGCCGTGATCGGCGCGCTGATGGCCATGAAGCGCGAACGCTTCTACGGCGGCACGGTGAAGGTGGAACGCCACAAGGGGCAGCTGCGGGAAGGGCTGAGCTACGTTCTGCACGACCGCACGCTGGTGATGGTCTTCGTCCTCGCGTTCGTGGTGGGCACGTTCGGCATGAACTTCCCCGTCTACAACGCGGTCATGACGGCGTCGGTGTTCCACGCGGAGGCGGACGCCTACGGCATCGTGGGGACCATCATGGCCGTCGGAACCCTGGGCGGGGCACTGGCCGCGGCCGGCCGGCAGGGATCAAGGGTCAAATGGGCCGTGGGCGGTGCGGCGCTTTTCGGCGTCTTCGGGGCGGTCGCCGCGTGGATGCCGGGCTTCTGGTGGTTCGCGCTGATGTTGATCCCCACCGGATTCGCCTCGATCACGTTCCTGAACTCCGCCAACGTCACCGTCCAGATGAGCGTGGCACCTCAGTATCGAGGCCGGGTGATGGCGCTCTACATCATGGTGGTTCAGGGTGGGACCCCCATCGGCTCGCCCATCATGGGATGGGTCGCCGAGGTGTTCGGAGGCCGTTGGGCGCTGACCATCGGCACGGGCGTGTGCACCATCGCTGCGCTCTGGGCACTCGTCTTCTGGTCACGCGAACACCGTGGGGTGGTGGGGGACCGCTGGAAGACCTACACCACGCGGGCCCGCGAACGCGTGCGGTGGCGTCCCCGCAACGCCGACTGACGCCGTCAGAACGAGGCGCCATGCCCGACGGTGGGTGGGCACCCGCCGTCGGGCATGGCGCCCGATCAGCCGCCCAGCAGGGCGGCGACGAGGAACATCACCGGGATGCCGAGCACAGACGTGACGAGCACGGTGTCCTTGGCGATCGTGACGCCGGAGTCGTAGCGGGAGGCGTTGACGAAGATGTTCTGGGCCGTGGGGAGGCAGGCCAGGATCACGGCGATGTAGACGTGCTGCGAATCCATCCCGAACACGAAGGTCGCCAGCAGCCACGCGATCACGGGGTGGAGCAGCAGTTTCATGCCCACCGCGGACCACACGTCCCGGCGGCGTCCCAGATCCTTCTGCAGCGGCCGGGACCCCACCAAGGAGATGCCGAAGGCCAGCAGCATGGCCGGGACGGAGGCGCCGGCCAGGACATCAAGGGGAGTCCAGATGATGGTGGGCACGTCCCACTTCAGAAGACTCACCACGAGTCCGGCGAGGGCGCCGATGATCATCGGGTTGGTGACGATGCCCTTGAGTACGCCCGTGATCCCCTTGCCCGCGCGCTGTGTCGCGGCGTCCATCATGGAGAGGTTCACTGGAGTGAAGATGGCCAACTGGAACAGCAGCACCGGCGCCGCCCAAGCGGGATCTCCCAGGACGTAGGTGGCGATCGGAAGGCCGAGGTTGGCCGAGTTCACGGTGGAGGCCGACATGGCCCCGATGGTGCGTTCTCCAGCATCCCGGCGCAGCCACCAACGGGTCCCGAACCAGTACAGTGCCAGGACCACGCAGGCGGAGAGCCCGGCGACCGCCAGCTGAGGGCCGAGCACACTGTATGGGTCGGCCTTGGCGACGGTGGTGAAGAGCAGTGCGGGCGATGCCACGGAGAACGTGAGCATATTCAGCACTTCGCGGCCGTGCGGGCCCAAGAGGCCCATCCGGCCCACGATGTAGCCGGTGAGGATGACCAACCAGATGGCCGCGAAACCCTCGAGCACGCCGTACATGGTTCACCTTTCTGGTGGGTGGGCCTCGTCTCAACGGATCCGGGGTCGGGACACACGAAAGCCCCGCCGCCGCTCTTCTTTCGAAAGATGCGGTGCGAGGCCAAGTCAGTGTGCGAGCGGCTGACGGGAATCGAACCCGCGTATCAGGCTTGGGAAGCGTGCGCTCTACCATTGAGCTACAGCCGCGCGACCAAACCGGATTCCGGCTCAGACGATATAAGCATAACCCGGCCGGGGTAGGGTCCGTCCAATCGGGCCCTACCCCGGCAGGTCATCTTCATCTCATGTGAGGATTCAGGCGCCGGCGGGGTCCTGGCCCTCCGGCTCGTCCGCGAGCAGCCCCTGGATGGTGGACACGTTCGAGGCGTCGAGCATGAGGCCGATCGGGTGACCGGGATTGATGGCCACGCCAAGGGATCCGGCCTGCTTGAAGGCCTCGGCGCCCGGGATGGATACGGCGTACGGGGCGGAGTCGATGAACTGCTGCGCCACGCGTTCCGGATGGGTGAACAGCGCCAGGAAGTGCTGTTCCTCGGGACCCTTCAGGATCAGAGGCATCACATTCTGGGTCTTGTCCTCGATCTTCTCCGTGGAGAGGAAGAACAGGCTGGAGGACGCGATCTTCGCCAGGACGTCGTTGTTCGAGAGCTTGCCCTCTGATCCCTCCACGATGGCTCGCTCCACGTCGTTGAACGGGGTCATGATGTCCTCGTTGGGCTGCTCGGAATTCTGCGGCTGCTCGGTCATGCACGCTCCTGGTCAGGGATTGGATCTGGGTCGAGGTGGCCTGCGGCCTGGCGACCGCGGCTGGTTCCACGCTACAGGGTGGGCTCACTCGATGCCGTAGTAGGCCTCGAGGGTCTTGGCTCCGGAGGCCACGTAGTCCTCGGTGACCTCCCTGCCGAGGAAGCGTAGGTGCCACGGCTCGTAGTCGTACCCCGTGACCTTCTCCTGCCCCTTGGGATATCGGACGATGAAGCCGTATTCATGGGCGTGCTTGGCAACCCACTTGCCTGCATAGGTGTTGGCGAAGCACTTCTTCACGTCGCAGGTTCCGCTGCCGACGTCAGCTGCGAGGCCCGTCTGATGTTCGCTCTGTCCGGCCCGGGCGGAGAAGCGCTCAGCCTTCTTCTTTCCATTGAGCTCCACATAGCTCTGGTGCAGGCTTTCCTGGCGCTCCGCGGAGCGATACCCCGAGACCAGCATGAGGGCATGACCGTCCTCCTTGGCTCCTGCGATCAGCTCACGCAGTGCTGTGGCCGCCTGCTTGCGCAGTTTCTCATCGCCCAGACTCGCCAGATCCTTGGGCTCGTAGGTGGAGGGCCGCAGAGGATGTTCCTTGTTGACGAGAACCCCGAGATCGGATGGATCCGTGGGAGCGGTCCGGTGACCGGCCGCCTTGGTGGTCTTGGGTGCGGCGAAGGTGCCGACGGTGGGCTCGGCCGACGTGCCCGTGCTCGGTGCCGTTGTCGGCGACGCCGGGGAACCGGGGTTCGGCGATGCCGGGCTTCCGTCTCGCATCCCGAGCTTCAAGGCGATGACGGTGATGGCGGTCATGATGATCACGATGCACGTACCGATGACGATGCGCTTGAAGGTGCTTGGCCCGGTCACCTGGATGGGCCGACCGGCTGTGGGCACGGGTACCTCTATCGTGGTCGGGCTGCGGAGTGTCGATTCATCCTACGGGGAGGAGCGGCCCCTCAAGCTATCCAAGGGGTCGGGGCCGCTCACACCGGGGATGTCACGGCGTTGCTGCATCTGCCACAGCACGGACGGAGGCCGCTGGTCCGGGAAGCTGACATCGACCCTGCTCGTGGTCGCCGTCGGATGGCTGACCTTGTCGACGCTCAGCATGTCGCTGTACCGAAGCCGAGTCACGCTCAAGTCGTTCTCTACAGCTTCCTCGATGCCCTCGCCGCGAGATTTCGCTGCTGACCGGCTGGTGTCGAAGGTGCAGATGACACCGGAAACAGGCGAGCCCTGCTTCAGGCCGATAGCGCTGACGACCGCATCGCTCCCGTCGATGCTCGCGACCGGCGAGGAGCCGAGGCATTTCGACAGGGCCTTCATCGATTCAGGTACGTTCCCCGGCTTTGCCGTGAGATCGGCGGACTGGCCCCCCAACATCACGGAGTCTCCCTTCGCCAGGATGTGGCCAACGGAGACGGTCAGGACGTTGCCCTGCATGTCCAACTCCTGGCTCAGGACCTTGTCGCCCTCCCAGCCTTGCTCCTTGGCGGCCTCGATGATGGCCTCCGCATCCTGCCCCCCACTGATCAAGGTGACCTGTTTCGGAGGGGCGCCCACCGTGACGACGACGTCGGCACCCATGAGGTCGATGGCCAGATCCTCCTTGAGAACGTGTGTGTAACGGGCCAAGGACGGGGCACCCATGCCCCGCACCCCCTGCTTGAGGTCCGACAGGGCATCATCCTTGGCCAGAACGGACTCAGCACTGAACGTGATGGCTGTGTCGGTTGAGATGGCGGCGGGCATCGTGGACAGGAGCTGAGGCAGGCCCTTGGCCTGACTGACGTCCGCGGCCTCCACCCGCTCGGGTTTCGAGCCGTCGCAGCCGACGACGCCGACCAGGAGTACGGCCGCTGCAGACGTCAGAATCAACGGGGTGATTCGCATGCAGGGACATTAACACGTGCATCAGCCCACCCACACGGTAGTTTTGGGGGCGTGCTCCTCTCAGATCGTGACATCCGCGCCGAACTCGACGCCGACCGTATCCGCCTGGACCCGCTGGACACCTCGATGATCCAGCCGTCCTCCGTGGACGTGCGCATCGACCGGTACTTCCGGCTCTTCGACAACCACAAGTACGCCCACATCGATCCGTCACAGGATCAGCCGGAGTTGACTCGACTCGTCGAGGTGGCTCCCGACGAGCCCTTCGTGCTCCACCCGGGCGAGTTCGTGCTCGGTTCCACGTATGAACAGGTCACGCTGCCCGACGATGTCGCGGCTCGGTTGGAAGGCAAGAGCTCCCTGGGCAGGCTTGGGCTTTTGACCCACTCCACGGCCGGATTCGTGGATCCGGGCTTCACGGGGCATGTCACCTTGGAGCTGTCCAACGTGGCGACCCTGCCCATCAAGCTGTGGCCAGGCTCCAAGATCGGGCAGTTGTGTTTCTTCCGCCTCTCATCACCGGCGGAGCACCCGTACGGCACGGGGGACAACCTCAACCGTTACATGGGTCAGCGCGGCCCCACGGCCTCGCGTTCGCACCTGAATTTCCATCGGACGCTCCTCGGGGACTGATCCCGCAGTAGTCGGCGCCGACCGGTCATGCCCTGCGGCGTTCACGGCCCAGCCAGAACAGGAAGAGCCCCAGCGCCAGCACCACGACGATGCCGAGCACACCGTAACGCGTGGCATTGCCCTCACCGGTGACACCCGCCGCCTTGGCGATCACAGCCCCGAGCGTGAACAGGGCCGGCGCCAGGAAGGACACGGCCCTCCCAGTGGTGGTGTAGAGGCCGAAGAGTTCACCCGCGGTGTGCGGCGTGGCTCGTCTGGCGAGGAAGGACCGGGAGGAGGACTGGGCGGGTCCAACGAGTGCACACATCACCAGCCCGAAAACCCAGAACCCGGACGGGCCGGGGGAGAAGAAGATCCCGAAGCCCGTGAGGACCAGCCCGCCAAGGCAGAAGCTGATGACGGCTCGTGGGCCCACACGGTCCTCCAACCATCCACCGGCCAGCGCGCCGAGTGCGGCCACCACGTTCCCGGCGATCGCGAAGATGATCACGTCTGCCTGGCCCATGCCGAACACGGTGCCCGCGATGACGCCGCCGAACGTGAAGACGGCGGCAAGCCCGTCGCGGTAGACGGCCTGGGCACCGAGGAAATACAGGGTGGGGCGGTCCTCTCGCCAGAACTTGGCGATGACCAGGCCCAACTCCTTGTAGGAACCCAGGACGGAGCGCTTGGGACCGGGAACCGAGTCCACTTCCGGCACTGCGAAGAACACGGGCAGAGAGAACGCGAGCGTCCACACCGCGCAGAAGACGGCGACCAGCCGTAGGTTGAGCCCGTTCTCGTCCGATCCGCCGGGCCAATCGAAGGCCGGCTGGACGAACAGGAACAGCACCAAGGACAAGGCGAGGATGCCGCCGAAGTAGCCGAAGGACCAACCGAACCCGGAGACGCGACCCATGGTTGCTGGCGAGGAGATCTGCGGAAGCATCGCGTAGTAATTCACGCTGGCCAGCTCCCCGCCAAGCGTCGCCATGCACAACAGGATGATGCCAAGCCAGAGGAATGAGTGAGACGGCTGGACGAAGAAGCAGAGCCCGCACGAGACCACGATGATGCCGGTGTAGACGGCCAGCCAGAACTTGCGCCGACCGCCGCGATCGGACCGTAACCCGAGGACCGGGGCCACGAGCGCAATGATCACGCCGGTGATGGTCATCCCCGTGGACAGAGCGGACGTATTGGCGTCCTTGTCCCCGAAGAGGGACGAGGTCAGGTACACCGTGAAGACGAATGTGGTCATGACGGCGTTGACCGCAGCGGAGCCCGCGTCCCACAGCGACCACGAAACGATCTTGCGGTCCAGACGTAACCGCTCTCTCGGAGCGGCTTCGGGACCCGGGCGGGCTGTATCACTCATGTCATCAAACGATATTGTCTTCCATGTAGAATGGACTACCCACTCGTGTGGTCTTTTTCTGGCCCGTCTGTGCAGCTCGGGCGTCCGCCGGGTGGTTTTCCCCGACGAACAGGAGCGTGTGCACCGTGCCGGAGATCCTCATCATGTTGCTACTAGCGGGGTTGATCGCGCCTCCGCTCGTCAACCGGATGGGGCCCAAGGCGTTCTTGGTGCTGGCACTCTTCCCCGCCGGCGGTGCGGTGTGGGTGGCCACCCGATTGCCGCAGGTGCTCAAGGCGGACCCGTTGGCAGCGAACCAGGGAGGGCACGCCCCACCCTCGTTCGAGTTCGACTGGATTCCTCAGTTGGGGGTGGGGATCGATTTCCGCATGGACGCGTTGTCCGCGGTTCTTGCATTGTTGGTGCTCGGGGTGGGGGCCCTGGTGCTGGCCTATTGCGCAAAGTACTTCAACGGGGATGAGGACGGCCTCCCCGGATTCGCGGGTTCCCTGACCGCCTTCACCGGAGCGATGTTCGGCCTGGTGCTGGCGGAGGACGTCATCGTGATGTTCGTCTTCTGGGAATTCACCACCATCCTGTCCTACCTGTTGATCGGCTTCACCAGAGCAGACGCCAAGGCCCGGTTCTCTGCGCTGCAGGCGCTGATCGTGACCACGGCGGGCGGCCTGGCCCTCCTGGTGGGCCTGATCGGCCTCTCGGTGGCCACGGGGAGCACGCATTTCACGGACATCGTCGCGGCCGCCCCCGAGCTGAGCGGTTCCGCACTCGTCTCCACCTCGCTGGTCCTGGTCCTGGCCGGCGCCGTCTCGAAGTCGGCACTCGTTCCATTGCACTTCTGGCTCCCCGGGGCCATGGCGGCACCGACCCCGGTCTCCGCTTATCTTCACGCTGCGGCGATGGTGAAGGCGGGCGTGTACCTGGTGGCGCGCCTGGCACCCGGCTACGCCGGTGAGACGGCATGGCAGGCCATCGTCATCACGCTCGGTCTGGCCACCTTGCTGGTGGGCGGCTGGCGGGCGCTGCGCCAGCACGACATCAAACTGGTCCTCGCCTACGGCACGGTCTCCCAGCTGGGCCTGATGGTGCTGGTGGTGGGCTTCGGCACGCCCGCCGCGGCCCTGGCCGGGCTGGCGCTCGTGGTGGGGCACGCGCTGTTCAAGTCGGCGCTCTTCCTGATCGTGGGCGCCATCGATCACGGGACCGGAACGCGTGACCTGCGCGGTCTCTCCGGTCTGTGGCGTTCCAACCCGTGGCTCTTCGGGGCAGCCTGCCTCTCGGCGGCCTCCATGGCGGGTTTCCCGCCGCTGCTCGGCTTCGTCGCCAAGGAATCCGTGCTTGGCGCCCTGCTCGAACTGCCCGACGACGCCGGCTTCAGTTCCGCCGGCGCGGCCGGCCTGGTGGTGGTCGTGGTGCTCGGATCGGTCCTGACCTTTGCCTATTCCGCACGCTTCGTCTGGGGCGCGTTCGCGACCAAACCAGGGGTCGCGGCCACGCCGAGCCATGCCACGCCCTTCTGGATGGCGGCGCCGGTTCTGCTGCTCACCGCGTGCTCGGTGGCCCTTGGACTGGTCCCCGGGCTGATGGCGCCCGCACTCGAGCACTATGCGGAGTCGCTTGCAACACCCGGTCATGAGGCACACGTGGAGCATCTGGCACTGTGGCACGGCTTCACCCCTGCACTCGGGCTGAGTGCCATCGTCATCGTCCTCGGAATACTCCTCTTCGTCGCGAGGAAGCCCATCGAGAAGGCGCAGGCCAAGGTCGAGTTCCCGCTTGCCGCGGACCGGGCTTACCAGGCCTGTCTTGCGGGCACGGACCGGGTGGCTTCCTGGGTCACGGGTACCGTGCAGCGCGGCCAGTTGAGCTACTACGTTCTGGTGATCGTGGCGGTGGCCATGGTGGCCCCGCTGGCCGCGGGAGTGGTGCTGGACATCTCCTGGCCCAGCGGCGACCAGATCGTCTGGGCGGACAGCCTGGTCCAGGTCTTCATCGGCGCGTGCATGATCGCAGGGGCCGTCGGAGCCCTGCGCGCCAACAAGCGCTTCATGGCCGTGCTCATGGTGTCCGTGACCGGATACGGCATGGCTGCCATCTTCGCCTTCCAGGGTGCCCCGGACC
The DNA here is from genome assembly GCF_022712295.1 of Galactobacter sp. Taxonomy (GTDB): domain Bacteria; phylum Actinomycetota; class Actinomycetes; order Actinomycetales; family Micrococcaceae; genus Galactobacter. The sequence goes on along the minus strand of NZ_JALAGT010000111.1, from coordinate 48,294 downwards.
TGGCCGTGACGCAGTTGCTGGTGGAGACGGCCTCCCTCATCGCCATCGTGCTTGCCTTGCGTGTTCTGCCCTCTCGTATGGACGGCAAACGGGAACCGGGCAGCCGGAAGCAGGTCAAACGCGGAAACCGGTTGATCCGGGCCATCATCTCCATCGGGTTCGCCCTGGTGGTCGTGGCGGTCGCAGCCGTCGCCATGAGCGCCCGCACCGCCGACCCCATCTCGTTGTCCATGCCGGATCTGGCCTACCTGGGCGGCCACGGCAAGAACATCATCAACGTGACCCTCGTGGATCTGCGTGGTTGGGACACCTTCGGCGAGATCACGGTGCTTGCAGCAGCGGCCACCGGTGTGGCCTCATTGATCTTCGTGACCGGGCGTGGCGACCGGGTCCCGGGGCGCCGGGACATCCCGGTGGGCAGCGTGGACCGCAGCCTGAATCGGGGAACTCGTCACCGCATCGCGAAGGTTTTCGCCTCCGTGGCGGAGGACGAACCGCGCAACAACTGGCTCGTGGCCGGTAAGACGCTGGCCCCGGAGCGCCGCTCCATCATCGTGGAGGTCATCACCAGGCTGATGTTCCACACCCTGATGTTGGTCTCCGTGTACCTGCTGCTGACGGGACACAACACTCCGGGCGGCGGATTCTCCGGCGGCCTCGTGGCCGGCCTCGCACTGGCCCTGCGCTACCTGGCCGGCGGCCGCGTGGAGCTCTTCGAAGCCATCCGGATCGGTCCGGGTACCCTGATGGGCACCGGCCTCGGGATCGCGGCGCTGACGGTGGTCGCCCCGGTCTTCTTCGGCGGCCACGTCTTCCAATCGGCCCACGTCGATTTCTGGTTCTTCGGGTGGCACACCTTCGTCACAGGAACGGCCTTCGACATCGGCGTGTACCTGGTGGTGCTCGGGCTGGTGCTTGACGTCCTGACCTCCTTGGGCGCGGAGATCGACCACCGGCGCGACGTCGTGGTCGCGGACATCGCGCCCGCCACCGGAGCGGTGCCGGTCGTCGCCGCGAAGTCGGCTGCGAAACCGGCCCCCGCGGGGCCGGACGAACCCCCCACGGCGCCGACACCGCCGTCGGGCACAGCCACCACCACACGTTCAGGGGAGGAGGGGAAATGACCGTCAACGTGACCCTGCTGGTCATCATGGGCGTGCTCGTCGCAGCCGGGATCTACCTCATCACCGAACGCTCCCTGACGCGCGTGCTGTTGGGGATCATCCTGCTGGGCAACGGCGTGAACCTGCTGATCCTGGCCACGGGAGGGGTCCCGGGGCTGGCACCGATCTATGACGAGTCCGCCGCCGCTGAGGATTATTCTGATCCGCTTCCGCAGGCCCTGATCCTGACCTCCATCGTGATCACGTTCGCCATGACGGCGTTCATGCTCGGCCTGATCTACCGCTCCTGGTGGCTGTCCCGCCGGGACGAGGTCCAGGTGGACCCCGAGGACGTGCGCGTTCGACTCAATCTTCGCCGCGACGAGGAAGGCGGTGCGGAATGAATCTCGACCTGACGTTCCTGGCGCCGCTGGCGGTCCTGCTTCCGCTCTTCGCTGCAGCCGTGACGTTCGTGTTGCGTAAGCACGCGATCGCCCAGCGCATCGTGTCCATCTCCACCCTGTCGGCGGTGTTGGTGCTCGAGTCCCTGATGCTTGCGTGGGCATGGGTCCACGGAGCCTCCGCCGTATTCCTCGGCGGCTGGGCGCCGCCCTTCGGCATCACCATGGTGGTGGACGAGTTCAGCGCGCTGATGCTGGTGGTCTCCTCCGTGGTGTCCCTGGCCGTGTTGGTCTACGCGACCGCTCAGGGCTCCGCCGACGGCGACGAGGACGGACCCGTGTCAGTCTTCTTCCCTGCCTTCATGATCCTGATCGCGGGCGTGTCCAACGCCTTCCTGGCCGGGGACCTGTTCAACCTCTACGTGGGCTTCGAGATCCTTCTGACCTCCTCCTACGTGCTGCTGACCCTGGGCGGTTCCCGGGAGCGGGTCCGCGCCGGAACCACCTACGTGGTGGTCTCCATCATCTCCTCGCTGTTGTTCCTGACCTCGATCGCCATGATCTACGGTGCAACCGGAACCGTGAACATGGCCGATCTGTCGGGGAAGCTGGCGGATCTGGACCTGGGCACGCAGACCGTGCTGCACCTGATGCTGCTGACGGCCTTCGGGATCAAGGCCGCGGTCTTCCCGCTGTCCTTCTGGTTGCCGGACTCCTATCCAACGGCTCCGGCGCCCGTCACGGCGGTGTTCGCTGGCCTGCTGACCAAGGTGGGCGTCTACGCGATGATCCGTACGGAGACGCTGCTCTTCCCGGACGATGATGTCTCAATACTGCTGATGTGGGTCGCGGCGGCCACCATGGTGGTCGGGATCCTCGGTGCCGTGGCACAGACGGACATCAAACGAATGCTCTCCTTCACCCTGACCAGCCACATCGGCTTCATGGTCTTCGGCCTGGCCACCGGAACGGAGGTCGGGCTCACCGCTGCCATCTACTACGTGGCACACCACATCGTGGTGCAGACGTCGCTCTTCCTGGTGGTCGGCCTCATCGAACGTCGGGCGGCCACCTCGAACCTCGACCGCCTTGGCTCGTTGCTCAAGGTGGCTCCGGTCTTGGCGGTGCTCTACTTCATCCCGGCCATGAACCTTGCCGGTATCCCTCCGTTCTCCGGCTTCCTGGGCAAGTTGGGCCTGGTGCAGGCCGGCGTTCAACTGGACACGCCGTTGTCCTGGACGCTGGTGGCCGCCTCGATGATCACCTCGCTGTTGACGCTGCTGGCCGTGGCCCGTGTGTTCAACCGTGGTTTCTGGCGGCCAGCCTCCCAGGCCGAACGCCCGGATCCGCTGCTGCTGGCCACCGCAGAGTCCGGGGCTCGCGTGCGCACCTACGAGGTCGTCGCTGACACGCCGGAGTCCAAGTATTCCCATCGCGGCGACACCAAGGTGCTTCCTGCCGTGATGGTCTGGACCACGGGCGCGCTCGTGGCGGTGGGTATCGCGCTGACCGTGTTCGCCGGTCCACTGTTCGACTTCGCCGAACGCAGCGCCCACAGCCTCATGAATCCGAGCGACTACGTCGAAACCGTCATGGATTCCGACGACGAGATCCCGGAACACCATGGCGGCAACGTCCCCGATGCTCACGACGGTGACGAGGGAGGGCACTGATGAGATCTGCACGAGGGCGCGGGTACCGCCGCGCGTTGCGCGGCTATTGGCGCGCCGAGGCCCACCGCCTGCTGGTGGAACTCCCACTGCTGGTCTGGTTGCTCCTGGTCTGGGGCGCCATCTGGCAGGACTGGTCCCCGGCCAATCTGATCTTCGGACTGATCGTGTCCGTGATCGTGGTGAGGAGCTTCCGGCTTCCACCCGTGCGACTCTCCGGTCGCTTCCACCTGGGCTGGGGACTGCTCTTCCTGCTCTGGTTCGCCTGGCAGGTGGTGCTCGGTTCCTTCCAGGTGCTGTGGGTTGCGATCTCGCAGGGACGCAAGGTCCACAACGCGGTGGTCCGAGTCCCGCTGCGCAGTCGTGACGACCTGCTGCTGACGGCTGTGGGGCACGTGACCTCCCTGATTCCTGGTTCGCTGGTGGTGGAGGTGGACCGACGCAACTCGGTGCTCTTCTTGCACGTGCTCAACGTGAAGACCCCGGAGCAGGCAGAAGGGTTCCGTGCCTCCGTGCTGCGGACCGAGGCACGGTTGGTGAAGATCATGGGCTCTGCCGCAGACCAGGAGCGCGTCGCTGCTGGGGACGCGGATGACTCCTCACAGTCCGTGGCGGACGCCTACGCGGCGTTCACGCGTTCACGGAAAGCACCGGCAGGAACCAATGCAGGAACCAAGGAAGGGGGACACCGATGATCACCGTGATCGTGTGGGTCTGCTCGGCCATGCTGGCAGCGGGCGCTGCAGCAGCCATCATCAGGATCGTGCGCGGCCCCAGTCTGTTGGACCGCATGCTGGCATCGGATGTGTTGTTGGTGGTGATCGCGTCCGCACTGCTGCTTCGTGCCGCCGTGACCGGCGACCTGATCAACTTGGTCTTCGTCCTGCTGGTGGCTGCCGTGGGCTTCCTCGGTTCCGTGACCGTGGCCCGCACCGTGGCCGCACGAGAGGAGGGTTGAGTCATGGACTGGATCCTGGTCAGGGACGTCATCGTGTCCGTGCTGATGATCGTGGGCTGCCTCATGTCCCTCGGCGCGGCCATCGGCCTCTTACGCTTCGGCGACATCCTCTCCCGCATGCACGCGGCCACGAAGCCGCAGGTGCTCGGCCTGGCCTGTCTGCTGGCGGCCGTGGCCGTGCACCAGTCCATGTGGTCCTGGCTGCCCATTCTTGTGCTGATCTTCGTGCTGCAGGCGCTGACGGCTCCCGTGAGCGCTCACATGGTGGGACGTGCCGCCTACCGTTCCAAGCACTTGGACTCCGGGACCTTGGTCTCTGATGATCTGGCCGAGGTGGTCCAATACGCGGAAGAGGCCGCCGGCAAGAGCGAAGCACCCAAGAAATGAGTAATGCCCGCCCGGTCATGACCGGGCGGGCATTCTTCCAGCGATGCTTCTCAGACCTCTTCCGGGTTCTGCTTCCCCCGGGCGATGATCCGTTCTCCCGCACGCTGGGTCCCGAGCTTGATGACCACGGCAAGGGCAGCTGACGCGGCGGTGAAGACGGCCACGCGGGTGACGGACTGTTCGGCCTGCGCTTCCTTGTTCTTCTTGGTTGGGGCGTCTTCCCCGGTGACCTGCGTCCACGTCTTGGTGAGCATCTTGCCGCCCACGATGCCGCCCACGATGGCGGCCACGGACGAGAGAATCTTGATCAGGGGCTTCACTTGGGGACTCCTCACGAGGTGTGCATTGAACTGGTCCCCAGCCTATCCGCTCATGACGCATCGGGCTCAGACCCCGAACGCCAAGTGGACTATCATGGGTGCTGCTACATACGACAGGGGAGCGCCCCATGAACAGGCGCTGAGAGTGCGGATACGGTCCGCAGACCCTCGAACCTGATCCGGGTCATACCGGCGATAGGGAGTCGAGATCTCGGGTGGGCTCGCGCTCGCCTCCCCTCCTGAACACCCCTTACCAGGGGACTCAAGGAGGACATCATGACCGATACTTCAACGTCTGCCCCCATCAAGGTGGCTCGGTGGCGAACCGTGGACATCGTGGTCGCCGCCGTGCTCGCGGTGGCAGGCGGCGTCATCTTCGCGGTCGTCAACTGGGCCGATCACCTCTGGGACCCGGTGTTCGTGGGCTTCCCCCCGCTGTCCGGTCTCAAGGGCGGCCTGTGGCTCTTCCCCGGCGTCCTGGCCGGTTTGGTGGTGCGTCGCCCGGGCGCCGGCCTGTTCGTCGAGATCGTCGCTGCGGTGATTTCCGCGGTCTTCGGTTCGTCGTGGGGAGCCACGGTGCTGCTCTCCGGCCTGATCCAGGGTGCCGGTGCCGAACTGGGTGTCGCGCTCGCGGGCGGATACAAGCGCTTCGGGATCCAGGTGGGCCTTCTGGCCGGCGCTTTGACCGGTTTCGCCTGCGGTATCAACGACGCCTTTATCGCCAACTGGTACCCGGAGTATTCCACCGTCTGGAAGTGGGCGTATGTGGGGTCCGTGACCCTGTCCGGCCTGGTGATCGGGCTGCTGATGTGGTTCGCCACGCGGGGCCTCGCGGCCACCGGAGCGCTCTCCGCGCTGCGCTCCCGCAGCGCCAACCGTGAGCCCTTGCTGGGCTGATGACGTTTTCCGTCATGCCCAGCGGCGATTCTCTGCCCGACGGCGGTACTCGGTGGTCGGCAGCGGCCGGTGCCGCCGTGGTCGCCGAGGACTTCGGGCTGACGCCCGCTGGCTCCCAGGTTCCGGTTCTCGATGGGCTCGACTTCCGAGTGGAGCCTGGCCGGATCGTCCTGCTAACAGGGCCCTCCGGCGCCGGGAAATCCACCCTGTTGCATGCACTGGCCGGCGTTCTGGAACCGGAGGAGGCCGACGGGAACAACGTCGATCCTGAGGCTCCCCACGGAATCCGGATGTCAGGCAGCCTCACGGTGGATGGCAAGCAGCCAAGCGCCGGGCGCGCCGGCCTGGTCCAACAGGATCCGGAGACCCAGGTGGTCATGGCTCGGATGGGCGACGACGTGGCCTTCGGAGCCGAGAACCTCGGCACCGACCCCGCAGCCATCTGGCCGCGGGTGCGGGCGTCGCTCGCCGCCGTCGGGCTGGGGACACAACCCCTGAACCACTCCACGAACGCGCTCTCTGGCGGCCAGAAACAGCGTCTAGCCGTCGCCGGGCTGTTGACCATGGGGCCCAGACTGTGGCTCCTGGACGAGCCCACGGCCAACCTGGATCCGGAAGGCGCGGAGGAACTGCGCCGGGTCGTCGTGTCGACCGCGCGTGACCTCGGGGCCACCGTGATGGTGGTGGAGCACCGTTTGGACTTGTGGCTGGGCCACGTGGACCGTTTGATGGTACTGGCTGCGGCGGAACCGGGTGAGCCGGCCGGCTTGGTGGCGGACGGCAATCCGGCGGAACTGCTCGGGCGGACCGAGGTCGTGGAGACCCTGGTGAGCGCGGGTGTGAGAGTGCCCGGCCGAGTGCCGGGTGCTGCCGTTCGGCCACTCGGGTCAAGGCCAGACGGCGACGTACTGCTGAGTGCACGCGACCTCTCCGCGACCCGCGCTGCTCTGCCCCGCAGGGCGGGCAAACGAACCAAGGTGAGTGCCGCCGTCGAGCATGTCGACCTGGACGTGCGCGCGGGTGAGGCGGTATGCCTGGTGGGCAGCAACGGCCAGGGGAAGACCGCGCTAGCGCTGACGCTGGCCGGCCTGCAGCGCAAACGCTCCGGTGACCTCACCGCAACCGAGGCGTTGCTCGGAGGGACGTCGAGGGAACCCGAACGGCTCAAACCCAAGGAACTGGTCCAGAGCATCGGCATGGTGTTCCAGGACCCCGAGCATCAATTCCTGACGCGGAACGTGCGCGCCGAACTCGCGTTCGGACCGCGACGCGTGGGACTGGACCAGGCCGAGATCGAGGCCCGTGTGGAATCCCTGCTGCGGCGATTGCACCTGGAACACGTCGCAGAACTGAATCCGTATCAGCTCTCCGGTGGCCAGCAGCGTCGGCTCTCGGTCGGTACGGCACTGGCTACGCGTCCACGCCTACTGGTCCTGGACGAACCCACCTTCGGGCAGGACGCCAACACCTGGGGAGACCTCGTTCGGTTGCTGGGGGAGGAACTGGACCGTGGGACCGGGATCATCGCCGTGACCCATGACAAGGAGTTCTCTGCGGCTCTTGGCGCCCGGCGGGTCCTCGTGGAAGCCGGACGAGCAGAGGAGGTCGGCGCAGCATGAAGGCAACCGTGATTGCCCCCGTCGAATTCCCGGCCGAGGCCGCGCAGCAGCTGCGCCCTGGTGCCTGGTTGGCCCGTCGTGATCCGCTGATCATCGCAGCTTGCGCGCTGGTGCTCGCCGTGCCGATCGTGGTGTCGCTGGACCCTGCTACGGCCGCCGTGGTGTTGGCCGCAGCGGTGATCGCGCTGCCGTTCTCCTCGGTACCTCCCAAACGCCTGGCCCTGTTCGTGTTGGCCTTCGTCCTCGGTGGGCTCATGGCCGTCTGGGGGACGGCCCTCATCGCCACCGACTCGGGGCCGGAACTCTTTGCTTTTGGCCCCTACACCGTGACCGCTGGGTCGCTCTACCTGGGTCTGTTGGTGGGGCTGCGTGCCCTGGCCGTGGCCGTGCCTGCAGTGGTCCTGTTGGGCAGTGTCGACGCGACCCGTCTGGCGGACGGGTTGGCCGTACGGCTGAGACTGCCCGTGCGTTTTGTGCTCGGTGCCCTCGGTGCGCTGCGGCTCGGTGGCGTACTCACCGAGGAATGGCGGATCCTGGCCTCGGCGCGGCGCGCCAGGGGACTGAGTGGTGCCGGGTTCGTGTCCGTCGCCTTCGCACTGTTGGTCCAGGCCATCCGGCGTGGAACGCGGTTGGCCACCACCATGGATGCCAAGGGGTTCGCAGGATCCGGGCGGGGCTGGGCTCGCAGCTGGGCGCGGCCGGTGGTGACCGGGCCGTCCGACCTGGTGCTTCTGTTGGGATCCGTCATCGTGGCTGTTCTGGCGGTCGTGACCTCGGTGACGCTGGGCACCTGGAACCTCGTTTGGTGAACCTGGACCACGGCGGGATGGCATGATGGAGGCCGTCCCCTGAAGAGTCGAGGAGCAGGATACGTATGGCGCAGCCGTCACCCGCGGGCCGGTCTGGGGAGGGTTCCGGTGGCTACGATGACGACGCCACACGTGTTGGGCTGACCTGGGATCCGGATGCCACTCACGTGGGGATCCCCGTGGATCCCGACGCCACCCGGGTAGGTCTTCCGGTGGATCCTGAAGCCACTCGGGTGGGCCTTCCCCCGGTTCCGGACCCAGGTCGAGAATCGGTGCGCTCCACGATGCCGGAGCGTCACACCATCCCGGAATCGGATCCGGACGAGACCTTCGTGTCCATCCGAGAGCCCGTCCTTCCTTGGGCCGCGCCGAATTTCTCCGCTCAAGGGGTCGACGCGGGAGCGTCGGCTGCGCGGAAGCCGACTCCGCCGGTGGTTCCCGGCTGGCGTCGTTGGTGGTGGGTGCCCGTCCTCGCCGTTGTGCTCGTGGTGGCTGTGGTGGTTGTCCTGGCCGTGACAAATAACCACAAGACCAAGACGGATACGGTCGCGGCTCAGGACACGGTCGAGGGCTACTTGGACGCACTCGTGGACGGCGATGCCGCTACCGCACTGAAGATCTGGCGCCCCGATACCGTCAGCGGCGAGGACCTCATCCTCGACCCCGAGATCTATTCCGCCTCCAAGAACCGCCCGACACGCTATGAGATCCAGAGCGTGACGGCGGACGATGACGAGGTGACGGTCAAGGCGGATCTCACCCAGTCGAGCGAGACCTTCCCGGTCTCCTTCGACCTGCGGCGAAAGGATCAGTCCGGCGCGTCCTGGAAGGTCACGGATGGACCCGAGCAGGAGCTCGTGGTGGACCAGCCTGTGTCCTCGGTGACGGTCAACGGGCAGAACGTCTCGTTGCCCTCGGACCAGGACAAGGTTCGGCTGGCCGCTCTCCCCGGCGACTACGACGTGGTCGCAGCCAGCTCCAGGGAGGGCGTCAACTATGTGGATTCCACGGTGACGGTGCTACCGACCTCGGGTGATGACGGCCGCAGTTCTCTGTCGTTCCCTTCATCGCAGGTGCGTGCCGCGATCGACGCCGGTGGTGCACCTGGTGCGGGTGGTCCAAGGCCCGCCAACGCCCAGCAGCTCAACGAATCCGAAGGAGGGCTGGCGATGCTGATGAGCCCGGCGGGGAACATCGGCTGCGAGTTCACCGAGACGAGCAAGGGCTGTGGCCTTTTGTCCTACAGAGACGACCCCGAGAGCACGGACTCGAATTCCGGCCAGTGGTGGTTCGATCTGGAGGGTGGCGACGACAGTTCGCTGCAGGAGCACAACAGCCTGGCGCGTTTCCAGGCCGAGGACGCCAAGCCGCATCAGATGGACTACGGGGAGACCGTCTACTACAGGGACAACGTCTGCGCCATGTTGGACACCGGGATGACGTGCTGGGACACCCGCACGGGGCACGGGGTCTTCATGTCTCGGAAGGCCTACAACACTTTCTGAAGGCCCGGACCGAACAGGTTCAGTAGGTGAGGGCGCCCTGGGCGCGCAGTCGCTTGAGGAGCCGATCGACGCGGTCGGCCGGATACCCGGTGGCAAAGATTCCTGCGGTCTTGGGGCGGAGCACGTGCACCGGTCGGCTGTCGTTGCGCATCGAGAACACCACCGAGGCCAGCAGGTCATCGACGCTCTGGACGGCGTATCGGTGCCCCGAACGAGTGGTGGGAAGTTCAAGCTGTTCCACCTGGTCCGGAGTCATGCAGAGCAGCTGCAAGGAACGGGTGGTTGGGCGTCGGAACACCGAAGCGCCTCCGGCGCTCACGACGGCTGCATTGATCGACATCGACGACCTCCATTGGTCGATCTAGTTCCTTTGACCACTGAACGGTGCTCTTGGGATCAGATGTGATCCAGGACAACAGCACGAGTGGTGCAGACCATTATGTCACAACGTTTTACTTTTGTTAACCGTCGATCAGAGCTCGCGGTCCAATCCCTCCCACAACTGGCGATGCAGTTTCGGGTCGCAGGGGATCTTCACCCCATCCAGCTCTGTGACCGCGGCGGCCAACCGCACAGAGGAAACCAGCCACAGTGCGTCGGCTCGCTCGAGGTCATCAACCCTCACGCGCCGTGCTTCCACCCTCCAACCGAGGGACGTGGCCACCCGGAAGGCGGCCGCCTGGGTGGTGCCAGGGAGCAGGCCGTCCTCGTCCGCCGGGGTGGTCAGCGTGACAACGCCGTCCTGGCCGACGTTCGCCAGGATCACCGAGGACGTCGCGCCCTCCAGGACCACTCCATCCGTGGAGACGAAGATCGCGTCATCCGCGCCGTGCTCCACGGCCCAGCGCTGGGCCGCCAGATTCACGGCGTAGGACAACGTCTTCACGCCGATCAGAAGCCACGGCGCGCGCTGCCCGATTCCTGCCGGATACCCCCTGTCCAACGTGATGACCTTGAGCCCACGCTCGGGCCCGTACCGGGTCCGGTGAGGCACGGGTGCCACGAGGACCCACGCCGTCGGGCCTTGTCCACGGCCCTCCGGGCCGCGCGAGAGCACCAATTTCACGCTGACTTCGGGTGCAGTAGGCGCGTCCCACTGCCCGACGGCGGCATCCAGGCAGGTGCCGATCGCCGCCTTCCACGCGGCGTCATCCGGACCGCGGAGGCGCAGCGCCTCAGCCGAGCGGCGCAGCCGGGCCAGGTGCTCCTCGAGGGAACGTAGTGCACCGCGGCGCAGGAGCAGGGATTCGAAGACTCCGTCGCCACGACTCGCTGCCCGGTCCGAGAGCAGCAACTGCGGCTGCTCCACATCCACCAGCACTCCTCTGGGGTGGGCCTCGGTCAACATGACGGCGGAGAGCACCACGGTCTCAGGTGTTGTGGGCATGTCCTCATGGTAGAACCGACCGGCCGGATGCCTGCTACCGATAGACTCGTTGGCACCGCGGAGTACGAGTGCAGGTGAGGAGTCCAAGAGCAGCATGTTCCTGTGGACGGGTGTCCCCGACGGGTGGCCGAGCGTTGTCGTGGGTATCGCCTTCGCAGTGGATATTCTGGTGCGCGTTCTGATGCTCGGCATCGTGCCTGGGCGGCGCCGGCCCACCACGGCCATGGCATGGTTGCTCGCCATCTTCTTCATCCCCTACGTGGGGCTGCTGGCCTTCCTGCTCTTCGGATCCAACCGGCTCAGCGCCAACCGGCTCAAGCGGCAGGCCTCGATCAATCAGGCCATCATGAAGTCCACCACGGACCACTTCGACCCCAAGGACGTGCCGACCTCGGCCAAGGAATGGGTGCATTCGGCGGTGGTCCTCAACCGTATGCTCGGAGCCTTCCCGCCGGTTCCCGGCAACACGCTGGAGCTGTCCACCGACTACAAGACCTCCATGCGCCAGCTGGTGGAAGCCATCGACTCCGCCGAGAACTATGCCCACGTGCAGTTCTACATCGTGGGATCGGACCCCGACTATGCGGGTCCGGTGTTCGACGCGATGATCAGGGCAGTCGGGCGCGGTGTGAAGGTTCGCTTCCTCTACGACCAGATCGGTTCATGGCGCATCCCCGGCTACCGCAAGCTCAAGCGTCAACTCACGCGTGGGGGAGTGGATTGGCATGTCATGCTGCCCATCGCCCCTCTCCGCTGGCGCTGGCGCCGTCCCGATCTGCGTAACCACCGCAAGATCGTGGTCGTGGACGGGCGTGTGGCCTTCACCGGTTCTCAAAACCTCATCGAACCCGGATACAAGCGCAAGAAGTCGGCCAAGATCGGCCGAGAATGGGTCGAGATCCTGGGGCGCGTCCAGGGTCCGCTCGTGGACCACCTCGACCTGGTCTTCGCCACGGACTGGATGCTGGAGACCGGTGAGAACCTGTTCGGGTCCTTGGAACTGGACACCGGTCACCGTCCCGGACGCGTCACCGGGCAGGTGGTCCCCTCCGGGCCGGGGTTCCCTACCGAGAACAACCTGCGTCTGTTCAACACCCTGATCTACAACGCCCAGTCGCAGATCAGGCTCACCAGCCCTTACCTGGTGCCGGACGATTCGCTGCTGTATGCGTTGACCACGGCGGCTCAGCGTGGGGTGAACGTGGAGGTCTACGTCTCCGCGCGCGGCGACCACGCCCTCACCAACCACGCACAGCAGTCCTATTACGAGGATCTGCTCAACGCAGGGGTGAAGCTCTACCGCTACAGGGACCCCATGGTGCTGCACACCAAGTGCATCACCGTTGACGACCAGGCCGCGATCTTCGGCTCCTCCAACTTCGACATCCGCTCCTTCTCCCTGAACGCGGAAGTCTCCCTCATGCTGATGGGTTCCGCACCGGTCATGGCGCTGAACAAGGTCATGGACGGCTACCGCGAGGACTGCACGCAGCTCACTCAGGAGGTCTGGGCGCAGCGCAGCCGGACCCAGAAGTGGCTGGACAACATCGCCCGGCTCAGTTCTGTGATGCAGTAGCTCCTGCCGACCGTGACGACGCACGCCTCGAGTCAGAGCGTTGACGTGATGACTTGAAGCGCCCAGGTCTCGGCCGCTTGGTATGTAGCGGCGAGATCGGCGGTCGTTGGCGGTGCCAACGTCAGGTCCAAGCCGCGAGCCGGTTCCGGCACCGTTTCCTGGTCGCGAAGGAAGTCGTCTTCCTGCGCTGCCCACACATCCCAGTACGGACGGTAGGTCTCGCCGTCCCTGGCCAGGGCGCGCTGCTTGCGGTGGTCTGCCGGCACGTCCAAGGTCAGTGCGGCATCCAGCATGGGAAGGGCCTGTTTGCAGGCGGCGCCGACTCCCTCACAGATCACCACCGAAGCCGGGCGGGCAACGCGCTGCGTGGTCTCCACTCTGCCTGCCGCCCAATCCCAGGCATGCCAGGTCGCTGTCTCACCCCGGTGCAGGGGCGGCAGCACGGCCTGCACGTAGTGGTCCACTCCGGCCTGGAGGCCTTCCCACCCGCGGTACGTGTCCTCCACGTGGAAGACCTCGACATCCAGGTGGTGCTGTGCGGCCAGTGCCCGCTGGAGTGCAGCGGCGAGGGACGTTTTCCCGGAGCCGGAGCGGCCGTCGATGGCGAGCAGAACCGGGCGGTCGAGGGGGTGGGCCATCAGTGGCGGCGGAGGCGTGAGCTGTGAATGCGGGTGATGCCAGGGCCGGAGCTGTTGAGGTGGGTCCCCTTGAGCGTTGCCATCAGGTGGTCCACGACCCCGGGGATCGAGGCCAGGACCTGGTCGCGCGTGAGCTCGAAGTCCTGTTGGCCGCCGTACCAAGGGTCCGCCATGCCCTGCTGTTCTTCTGTGAGCGCGACGGAAGCAGGGTCGAAACTGCGCAGGAGGCGGATCTTGCCACGGAGCTCAGGGGTGGGCGCCCAACGACGCAGCGTACGCAGGTGATTCAGGTCAGCGGCCAGGAACAGGTCTTGGGTTTCCCATGCCGAATGGGGCATGGGACGTGCCCGGTGGGCGCTGGGGTCCAGGTTGAGGCTCCGAGCGATGGCTGCCATCCGAGGGTCCATGGGGCGGCCCTCCTCCTCGTCGGAGATGCCTGAGCTGGTGACCTGGACCTGGTCGCCGAGGCCGGCTTTCTCGAGGGCATCACGCAAGACGTACTCGGCCAACGCGGAACGGCAGATGTTCCCGGTGCATACAGCCATGACGGCAAGAGTTCTCACCTGCCCAACGCTACCGGTCCGTGGCCGCCCATGGGGCGCTGCGTTTCTGTCTCCGTTCTTGGGCCCACCCTCTTCGCTTCTGGTTTTGCCCTTCGTACCCATCTGGACACGTGGTTCCCGCGTTGCCGGATGAGTGGGGCGAGCATTTTCGAGAGTTGGTGGCAGTGCCTGCGGTCTCACTGCGGCACAGCTCCTTGGTCTGCCCGGGGAGACCAGGCCCTCCAAGGTCCATCTGGATCAAACCAATCGGCAGCATGCAGGGCTGCTGCCGCAGACCATCCTCGGTGCGCGCGGTAAGGAAGTGAAGGGAGCTCTCCGAAGATTTGTTCATCGGAGAGGAGTCCCCTGGGATGGTCAGCCGATTCGGGCGGGCCAATTCAATGTGGTGCCACCTGGGATCGCTTGCGTGGAGACAGTGCTATGGTTTCCAACCGCCCGAGATCCAGACCGAATTCCGGGATGGGAAAGGGGTTATGTATGTGGACTTCTACTGGCCGGGGCTGCGGCTGGTGATCGAGTACGACGGAGAGGGCAATTGGACCGATGCGGCAGTGGGCACGGGCACGGGCCCTGTTTTCGGGACGCTCAGTGGGTGAGCAACAACAGTGCAGCCACCAGGATGAAGCAGCAACCGAACACGATGTTCAGCACCCGCTGCCCTCGCTCCGAACCCGTGAAACGCGCCAGCGGGCGAGCCAAGGCCGCAAACCCGAACCACATCACCAGGATGTCCACCGCAACACACGTGGTCCCGATGATCACGTACCGCAGTGTTGCCCCACGAGTGGGATCGATGAAAGGGGGGATGAAGGCCAGGAAAAAGACGATGGCTTTTGGATTCGACAGATTCACCAGGATTCCGCGGCGAATCATGGCCCAGACGCCTTCCCTGCGCTCGCCGTGCGATGAGGTCACCACGGGAATCTGCGAGGTGTCCAGCTCAGCGTGCTCAACGGTGGCCGCGGGAGTGGGGCGAGAGAGCATCATCCGCACGCCGAGGAAGACTAGGTAGGCGGCGCCGAGCCACCGCACCACTTCCAGCACCACAGGGAACGCGGCCACGACGGAACCCACGCCCACGGCCACGATCACCACCTGGATGATCAGGGCGATCTGTTGGCCGGTGATACCCCAGAAACTGCGGCGCCACCCGTAGTTCATGGAATTGGCCATGGTGTTCACGGCTCCGGCGCCGGGCGTCAGGGAGATGACGGTGGCGGCGGCGAAGAGGGTCCACCAGACGGAAAGAGACACGTGTTCAAGTGTGCCGCGTGGAGGGCGGACCTGAAAAACTGCGCCAGTTCAGAACCGAACCAGCGCCTCGGTATGCCGGAACGTGAAGTTCCCCGAAGGTGCATCGGCGAAGTCCTGCCATGCCTGGGCCACGGCCCCCACTCCAGCCTGGTCCAGCAGACCATGCTTGATGGAGAGGTCCCTGAACGCTGAGTGTAGGGCGCGCTGCACCCAGGACTCTCCCCAGGCCTTGCGGGCTTCCGGGGTGGTGTAGGTCTGCTCGCGCTGGGTGAGTCTGACCGCAGAGGCCGGGATACCCGCCTCGTCCAGCCATGTGGCCATCTTGCCTCCCGCGTCGGCATCATGCCCCTCGAGACTCATGTAGCCGCGTAGTACGCGCAGCCAGGTGTCCAGCCCGATGGACGGTGGCGACCACGTGGTGGCCGAGTAATCCACCTCGCGTAGCGACAGGATCCCACCCGGGGAGACCAGCGATGCGGCCACCCGGATGGCCTGGACTGGATCGGGTAGATGCTGCAGTACCTGGTGTGCATGCACCACGTCGTAGCCGGACTGCAATCCGTCTCCTCCCGGCCTCAGCGAATACAGGTCGGCGATGCGGAAATCAACGTTGGAGGTCCCCCGCTCTTCCGCGGCGGCGGATGCCGTACGGACAGCCTCGGCGGAGAAGTCCAAGCCGGTCACGTGCCCGTCCGGGCCAACGGCCTTGGCAAGCTCCAGCGTGATGGAACCGGGGCCCGAGCCGAGGTCGAGGATATTCATACTGGGCCTGAGCAGTGGTGCCAGGTGAGGCGCGGAGTCCTTGATCCCTCGCAAGGCGTGCGAGGCCAGGACGGAGGAATGATGCCCGTGAGCGTAGTGGGAGGTGTCGGGGGTATCGCTCATGCATTCAGGCTAGACCCGCACCGAAGGTGCGGTTCCGCGCGGACGGGGGACCCGCCGTCGGGCATGGAAGCGAGAGTGGCGAGGGTCACTCAAGAGGAGGAGACCCCTGTGGAATGAAATGAGTGAGCATCCGGTTGTATAGAGCAAAGGCCAAAGTTGAGTCACCTTGGCTCAAGTTAATTTGACACCCTGAACGGGCTGCTCAAGACTTGAGTACAGATGGCTCAAGGGTCCCGACGCGGACCTGCAGGCCACAGAACTCTTGAACCGAGTAGGAAGTAGGAACACCATGTCCCGTGCCGTGGGTATCGACCTCGGAACCACCAACTCTGTCGTCTCCGTGCTGGAAGGCGGCGAGCCCACCGTCATCGCCAACGCTGAAGGCTCCCGCACCACCCCGTCGGTGGTCGCCTTCTCCAAGGGCGGCGAGGTCTTGGTCGGCGATATCGCCAAGCGCCAGGCCGTGAACAACATCGACCGCACCATCGCCTCCGTCAAGCGCCACATGGGCACCGACTGGAGCGTGGACATCGATGGCAAGAAGTACACCGCGCAGGAAGTCTCCGCGCGTACCCTGATGAAGCTCAAGCACGACGCCGAGGATTACCTCGGTGAGGACGTGACCGATGCGGTCATCACCGTCCCCGCCTACTTCAACGACGCAGAGCGTCAGGCCACCAAGGAGGCCGGCGAGATCGCAGGCCTGAACGTCCTGCGTATCGTCAACGAGCCCACCGCAGCTGCTCTGGCCTACGGCCTGGACAAGGGCAACGAGGACGAGCTCATCCTGGTCTACGACCTGGGCGGCGGCACGTTCGACGTGTCCCTGCTGGAGGTCGGCAAGGACGACGACGGCTTCGCCACCATCCAGGTCCGTGCCACCGCCGGTGACAACCGCCTGGGCGGCGACGACTGGGACCAGCGCATCGTCGACTGGCTGCTGGCTCAGGCCAAGGCCAAGGGTGCCGACCTGTCCAAGGACAAGATCGCCGTTCAGCGTCTGCGTGAGGCAGCAGAGCAGGCCAAGAAGGAACTCTCTTCCGCCACCTCCACCAACATCTCCCTGCAGTACCTGTCCGTGACGCCCGAGGGCCCGGTCCACCTGGACGAGCACCTCTCCCGCGCCAAGTTCCAGGATCTGACCAACGATCTGCTGGAGCGCACTCGTAAGCCGTTCAACGACGTCATTGCCGAGGCCGGCGTGAAGGTCTCCGACATCGCCCACGTGGTGCTCGTCGGTGGCTCCACCCGTATGCCCGCCGTGGCAGAGCTCGTCAAGGAGCTCGCGGGCAAGGAAGCCAACAAGGGTGTGAACCCCGACGAGGTCGTCGCCGTCGGCGCAGCACTGCAGGCAGGCGTGCTGAAGGGCGAGCGCAAGGACGTTCTGCTCATCGACGTCACCCCGCTTTCCCTCGGCATCGAGACCAAGGGCGGTGTGATGACCAAGCTCATCGAGCGCAACACGGCCATCCCGACCAAGCGTTCCGAGACCTTCACCACCGCCGAGGACAACCAGCCCTCCGTGTCCATCCAGGTCTTCCAGGGCGAGCGTGAGTTCACCCGTGACAACAAGCCGCTCGGCACCTTCGAGCTGACCGGCATCGCGCCGGCTCCCCGTGGCGTCCCGCAGGTCGAGGTCACCTTCGACATCGACGCCAACGGAATCGTGCACGTCTCCGCCAAGGACAAGGGCACCGGCGTGGAGCAGTCCATGACCATCTCCGGTGGCTCCTCGCTGCCGCAGGAGGACATCGACCGCATGGTCAAGGAGGCCGAGGAGCACGCGGCAGAGGACAAGAAGCGTCGCGAGGCAGCAGAGACCCGCAACGCAGCCGAGTCCTCCGCCTACTCCGTGGAGAAGCTCCTCAAGGACAACGATGAGAAGCTCTCCGAGGAGGTCAAGACCGAGGTCCAGGCCGACGTCGACGCCCTGAAGAAGGCGTTGGAGTCCCAGGACAATGACGACGAGGTCAAGGCCGCGTTCGAGAAGCTGCAGGCCTCTCAGGTCAAGATCGGTGAGGCCCTCTACTCCCAGGCCCAGCAGGAGGCTCCGGCCGACGGCGCCGATGCCGGTTCCACCGGTTCCGGCGCCTCTGCTGACGAGGACGTCGTCGACGCCGAGGTCGTTGACGAGGACGACGAGAAGAAGAACTGAGGCACCACACGCTATGAGCAACGAGGAACTGAACCCAGAGCAGCAGGGCAACTCGGACGAGGAGCCGGTTCGCTTCACCGACAAGCGCAAGGTGGACCCGGAGACGGGCGCCGTGCGCGGTGAGGACGCCGACACCGAAGCCGCGGACAGCACCGACGGCACCGAGGGTGCAGACGCGCTGAGCCAGGCTGAGCAGATCCTCGACGCCGCAGCTGCGGAGCAGAGTGAGGAGGACTCGCAAGAGTCCTCCGACCCTGCAGCCGAGGAACTGAGGACCGACCTGTTGCGACTGCAGGCAGAGTTCACCAATTACCGGCGTCGAGTCGATCGTGACAAGACGCAGGCCAAGGAGAACGGCCTCAACGCCGCGGTGTCGGCACTGATCCCGGTGCTGGACGACATCGAGGCCGCCCGTTCCGCGGGTGACCTCGAGGACGGCCCGTTCGCCTCGATCGCCACCAAGCTGGAGACCGCTCTCGCGGGCATCGGCCTGGAGAAGGTCAACGAGGTCGGGGTCGAGTTCGACCCGGCCATCCACGAGGCGCTGCTGCGCCAGCCCGTCCCTGAGATCCCTGCCGATCACGTCGGCATGGTGCTCCGAGTGGGCTTCAAGCGCGGTGACCGCGTGCTGCGTGCAGCGCAGGTCATGGTGTCGGACGGCGAGTGATCGCTAGGCCCGCGTGACGCGGGTCCCGTGGGGCGGTGGGGTAGCTTCGAGTTACCCCACCGCTGCCACATCCAAGTATTTTTCATAAGTTTTCGATCCTGTATGTGTTGGAGGCGCCCACATGGCCAGTCAGGACTGGGTGGACAAGGACTTCTACGCGGTACTCGGTGTGTCCAAGGACGCTGACTCCGCAGAGATCAAGAAGGCGTACCGGAAGCTGGCGCGCCAGTACCACCCGGACACGAACCCGGGGGATGCCGCTGCCGAGCAGCGGTTCAAGGACATCACCGAGGCCAACTCGGTGCTCTCGGATCCCGAGGAACGTCAGCAGTATGACGCGATCCGGGCCATGGGCTCCGGAGCGCGCTTCCAGGCCGGTGGGCCAGGCGGCGGCGCCGGCGGGTTCGACGACGTCTTCGGCGGCATGTTCGGCGGTGGCGGCGGTCAGCGTGTGCGTTACTCCACCAACGGTGCGGCCGGCCCGGAGCTGTGCGACCTCTTCGGCGGCATGTTCGGCGGCGGTGGTGGCGGCTTCGGAGGTTTCCAACAGCAGCCGCAGCGCGGCGCCGACCGGCATGCGGAGACCACCATCTCCTTCAAGGGGTCCATCGAGGGCACCACCATCGGACTGCGGGAACCCAGCGGTGCCACGATCGACGTGCGCATCCCCGCAGGTATCCGCGACGGCCAGTCCGTGCGGGCCAAGGGGAAGGGGCAGGCAGGGGCCGCTGGTCCCGGTGATCTCATGGTCAAGGTGCGGGTCAAGGAGCACCCGTTCTTCAAGCGCGACGGCAACGACATCACGGTCCATGTGCCGGTGACCTTCTCCGAGGCGGCGCTGGGCGGGCAGATCACCGTGCCGACCATTCACGGCGACCATGTCAAGGTGAAGGTTCCGTCCGGTTCTCCCTCCGGCAAGACCCTGCGCCTTCGGGGCAGGGGAGTGAAGACGGCCAAGAAGTCCGGTGACATGTACGTGGTGCTCGACGTCGCCGTTCCCTCCCGGCTGAGCAAGGAAGCCAAGGCTGCGTTGGAGGCATTCGCGGAGGCAACGGTCGGCGAGGATCCCCGTAAGGATCTGGCCGAGCGCGCCACACTCTGAGGGACGGCCTGAGGGAAACTGAGCAGGAAGGTGGTGAGACATGATGGAACGGAATGACCCGATCTACGTGATCTCCGTGGCCGCGAAGCTGGCCCACATGCACCCTCAGACCCTGCGTCAGTACGACCGTATGGGTCTGGTGGTGCCCCGCCGGCAAGGCGGTAAGCACCGTCGCTACAGTGCTGCGGACATCGCCCGATTGCGGCGGGTGCAGGAACTCTCCAACGAGGGTATCTCGTTGGAGGGTGCCCGGCGGGTGCTGGATCTGGAGTCTCAGGCAGAGGCCCTGCGTGAGGAGATCCAGGTGCTGCGCGCGTCGGTTCTCCACTGGCGCGATCGTGCCCAGGCAGACGGTCAGAACAGGGTGTTCACGGCCGGCGCCACCGGCGAGGTGTCCGTGGAGTCCGCCCGCTTGGCTCAGGCGCGGGCCGCCTTCCTGTGGGAACAGGTCACCAGGCAGCGGCCCTTCGAACTCACTGCGGGGCCGAGTTCCAGGCAGCAGGGACACAGGAGAATCTGATTCGGTGCCGCGGGTAACTTGACGTTGCCCGAGCAAAAGGCGATAGGCTACCCAAGTGGTGGCCACATCCCCCCATCAGTGGCCACCGTAACGCGTCCATGTTGAACGGCCAGCCCCCCAGCGCCGTTCACACCACCCCTGGACGCGGTGAGGGCGGGTGCGTCGAGTCCTAGGATTCCGCACCCGCCCTCCTTCATGTCCGGACGCCTAGGTCAGCGTCGCACGGCGGTGAGGTCGAAGATGTTCCGCCCGGCTCGCCCGGCCTTTGCCTCGAAGCTGGTCAACGTCCGCCCGTCGTAGCGAGGTGCCCAGCCGCCCACCTCGTCCACGAAGGAGGGGTCGGCCTCGCGCTTCTCGATGTCTTTGCGTCGGATGTCCGTCAGCGGGGACGTCTCCCCGGCCATTTCGCCCTCGTGCGGGTTGTCGAAGTCGGGGGAGTCGGCGATGATCTGACGCATCTGCTCCGCGTAATTGGACCAGTCGGTGGCCAGTCGCCACACACCTCCGGGGCGGAGGACGCGCGCGGCACGCTCGGCAAAGGCGTCCGTGATCAGGCGCCGCTTGTGGTGGCGCTTCTTGTGCCACGGGTCGGAGAAGTACACCCAGAGCTCGTCCACCTGGCCGGGCTGAAGGGCGATGTCCAGCACCTCGGGCGCGTTGGCCTGCATGCAGCGCACATTCTTCAAGCCACGGTTGGAGATCTCCTCCATGAGCTTGGCCAGACCGGGCGTGTAGACCTCCACGGCCAGGAAGTTCCGTTCGGGATGCTGGGCCGCAGCGTACGCGGTCGCCTCTCCGAGACCGGAGCCGATCTCCACCGTCAACGGCGCCGACGGGTCGTCGAACGCACCGGGCACGTCGATCTCGGCGCTGGGCAGGATCGAAGTGGAGGCGTGGTGGCGTGGGACGTCGATCAGGACGGTGTCCTTCATGGAATCCCACGCACGTTGCTGCCCGGTGGTCATGCGGTCGCCGCGGCGGACGAAGCTGACGGGCTCGGCCCGGTGGAAACTCGGGTCGGTGGCGGCGCGTCCCTGGATGGGCTGGCGGCGGTGGTTCTGGGCGGATTCGGGCTGATCGGTCACGCCTCCCAAGGATACCGGGGATTGGACCAGCGCCCAGCGGGAGGGCAGGATGAAAGTGGACGCAGAACGCTAAGGAATGGGCCGCGAAGTGACTGGGAACAAGACCACCAATGCCCGACGACGTGTGCCCGGCCCGCGGTCCGTCCGCCTTGGCGCCGCAGCCGTGGCGGCCGCGGCCGCCTTGGTGCTCACCGCCTGCAGTGGCTCCGAGAGCGATCCCGAGCCCACACCGTCGGGCAGTGGACAGCAAGCTGTCAACGAGGGTGCGGGGATCCCGACCAAGGCGTTCACCGTGGCGCAGTCAAAGCAGAAGGTGCTGACCGCGCAGGAGTTCCCGGGTGGTGTGCAGGGATACCGGGAGAAAAGGGTCGGGGCGCAGCGGCTGAATCTCGGGCGCATCTTGACCGAAGTATCCGGTGTGCCTTCAGAGTGCTCCACGGCCATCCGCAGCACCACGAAGCAGCGAGTGTCCGTGCTGTCCGGCGCGGAGGCCTCTGCGACGGTGCCGAAGGACGCGTCGGGGACTTCGAAGGTCGGAACCGTCAAGGTCACGATCTTCACCACACGGGCCGATGCCAAGGCCGCGCAGGGTCTAGGCCTGGTCTCTGACACCTGCTCCGGGACGGTCGCGGAGCCGGACTCGATCTCGCCAGCGCAGCGGGGGCTGAGTGGCGTGTCCGTGGTGACTGGCTCCAAGCAGCTCACCGTGGCTGCTGGGGACTGGGGTGCCAACCACGTGCTCGTGGAGACCACGGACGTGGACGCGGAAGTGGCTCAGCAGATCGCGGACGCGCAGCTGGCGAAGCTCGCTGCGCCGCAGGACTGAGGTCGGCTATTCCACGGAGACGACGGCGAGTTTGTCGACCGGCACCGGCCCCGCATTGTGCCCGACGAGGTGTGTCCAGCTCTTCCGCAGGCACGTTGGCGTTCTGCCGCGACGGGGGCTGAGGAGTTGACCGCGATCAATTTGTCAGGGGTCCCCGGGACACTTGGTTCATGGAAACGGGTAGCGGTTCCATCGCCCTGGCGGTGGACAGTTTGCAGGTGTTGCGGGAGGTCGCCGACCTTCTGAACAGTGATGCCTCCTTCACCCGTGCCGGGCTCTACGATGCCGCCGCGCGGGTGACTCGGGTGCACAACATGCTGGAGGCGCTGAACCTTGATTTGGCTAATCGGTACCGGGATTTGGTGACCGAGGATCTGGCCGCTGTTGATCCGGCAGGGTGGAGGGCGCCGCTGACCGGGCAGCGTTTGGCCGAGCAGGCTCGGCGGGTGACGGGGCAGGACCTTTCCCCGGCCTGGCACATGACCCCGAACGCCTCCCGCAAACGCGTGGGACTGGCGCGCACCGCCACCGACGCCCTCCCCGAGTGCGTGGACCAGGTCCGCAGGGGTGAGGCCACAGAAGACCACCTCACAGCCGTTCTCCGCGAGGCCGTCGTGTTGGAACCGGAGGATCAGGCCCGCATGGATCACGACCTCGCGCATCAACTGCCCGACCTGACGGTGGGGGCGGCGAAGGCGGCCGCGTTCAAGCGTGCGGCGGAGTTGGATGCGGCGACCATGGTGGAGCGGGCCGAACGCGCGGCCAGACACGCCCACGTCAGTGTGAGACCGGCCCCGGATTGCATGACCAGACTCTCCGCCCTCCTGCCCCTCAAGGACGGGGTCGCGATCGAAGTGGCTCTGACCCGGCACGCGCAGAAGCTCAAGGCCCACGGCGATACCCGCAGTCTGGGGCAGATCAAGGCCGCCCTACTGGTGGCCTGGGTCCGCGACGGGGCGGCCCAGGCCGACCAGAACGACACCCGCTGGAACTGCGGCCTGGCTGGCCCCGCAGGAGGCAGCGGCAACGCCACTGCCAGAGGCACCGAAACCGACAGCCATGAGCCCGGCAGTACCCCTGACGCGGATGCGATAACTGGCTTCGCCGCTGGCAGTGGCACCGGCAGCGGTTCGTTCACCGACGGTGGCGCTGGAGTTGAACAGTCTGACGTTGATGCCAGTGCTCCAGGAACCACGTCGCGTGATACCGGGGACGATGCCACGTGCCAGCACGGGCCCAGCGTGGAAGTGCTGATCACCATCACCGACCTGGGCCTGCTGGGTTTCAGCGATACCCCGGCCCACGTGGACGGCTACGGTGCCGTCCCTGCCGGATTGGCCCGGCAGATCATTCGCGACGCGGCGGCCCAGGACCGGGCCACCCTCCGCAGGCTCTGGAGCGACCCGAAGGATGGGACGCTGACGCAGATGGAGTCCAGATCCCGGTTCTTCCCCAAGGGCCTGGCCAGATTCATCCGCGCCCGCGACCAGGTTTGTAGGACACCGTATTGCGGGGCGCCGATCAGGCAGATCGACCACATCAAACCTCACTCGGCAGGTGGAGCAACCACCGCAACCAACGGCCAAGGACTCTGCACCGCCTGCAACCAGGCCAAAGAACACACCCGAATCCGGTCCGGGGCACCACCCGGCCTGCCCCAGGAGACCCCTGGAACGTTGGCGAAGAACAGCGATAACCCACCTGGAGTGTTTCCTCGAACCGGATGAAGGGTCGACTCCATTTCCGGTGCGCCGTACTGTCTAGGCCATGGTTGACCTGCCACCCCTTTACGACGACCTGACCTTCCTCTCGCCGCTCTCGGACGAGCGTGCAGCATCCCTGGTCGGATTCATCGCAGACGCCCACCCTGACACTGTGCTGGACATCGGGTGCGACTGGGGTGAGCTGTTGCTGCGGTCACTGGCCGCAGTCCCGGAAGCCCGGGGACTCGGAGTGGATCTGGAGTCTCAGCACCTCGAGGACGCGCGGAGACGCGCTGTCGAACGGGGCCTGGCAGACTGGGCGTCGTTCGACGCACGTGACGCACGCACCTTCACGGGTTCCTTCGATGCAGTGGTGTGCATCGGCGCGTCTCAGATCTGGGGGCCACAGGTAGACGAGGAACAGCCACTCGATTACACCGCCGCGCTTGTCGCCCTCCGGCAGCTGCTGCCCGCCGGTGGGCGTCTCGTCTACGGCGAGGCGGTGTGGTCGGTTCCGCCTACAGCTGCGGCCATGTCGGCACTGGGTGGGCGACCGGACGAATACCTTGCGGTGGACAGCGTCGTCGCTCTGGCACGGCAACACGGTTTCAGCGTGGCTAACGTTGAAGTGGCAACCCAAGGAGAATGGGATGCCTTCGAAGCGGGTTTCAGGGCCGGCTTTGAACATTGGATCCACGCACATCCTGCCGATCACGAGGATCAGCAGGAGGTACACAGGCAGCTGCAGGATCAGCGCGATCGGTACATGAACGGGTACCGAGGTGTTCTGGGTATGGCCTACCTGAGCCTGATCGCGGACTGATCGTGATGTGCGCAGTCGAACTGTACGCAGAACTCGGAATCGATCCCCCCCGACAGCGCCTGGCGCGAATGGGGCGGTATCGGTGAGGGCGACGCGCTCTCGCCCGACAAGCTGCATACGGTGGGCCTCTCCCAGGCTCTCGTGCCGGAAGGCAATGTGCTTCGACGCGACGTCTACGCGTCAGGGGTGAACATCGATTGGGGTCAGGATCCCGAGCCGGGTGACTACCTCGAACCGGGCACCGATGCTCGCCTGCCGCTGTTTCACGAGGTGCCGAAGGGGCTTCGCAGTCGCGGTGTGTGGCTGGCCGAGCGAGCCGTCAGTGAGGTGCAGACGCTTTGGGCGATCGACCCGCAACGTGGATGGCATCTGGGGGCGCAGGCATCGCCATGGTCGTTGCCCCTGCCGGGCTCCATTGACCAGTATCTGACGTTCCGCGGCTACCCCAGCCACAAGGCCACTGGAGCACGGAACCGGTAGGGTCTCGCGGGAGTGCTTACCGTGCGGGAGGAAAACCACGACGAAACCAGATTCTTTGCGATCCCCCATGCGCACCGCCGGGCGAGTGTTCACGGCCATTGGATGTGTGATCTTTTCCGTCTGGGCGATCTACATCATCGACGTCGTCACTTCGGAACGCACTGTCGGACGGGATGTTGCCTGGATTCCGGCGACCGCAGGAAGCGCGCTGACCATCCTCGGGATAGTCATGCTCGTGGCGGCAGCTCAACATCAGTACACCATCGACACGATCGTCTCCAGACTCGGAGCCGAGAGGAGCAAAGCCGCGGCCGACGCCTCCGAGAAGGAAGACCCCGGCCAGGCGGACACGTGAGCGTGACGCCACCAAGAAGCACGTTCAGAGCAACTTCCGAACAGCGTGCCGATCCCACCCATGTTGGCCTCCGCCGCTCCCTCATGCTTGGGGCTGGGGGTCCAGGGAGATCGTGACGACGTCGACGATGGCGGTGTCGGGCATGTCGGCGTAGTAGTTCTCGCGCAGTTGTGCAGCGAAGTTGTCCATGTCGGTTTCTGGTGGCTGGTGTGCCTGCTCGGGGGTGAGCGTGGCTATCGGGTGGGAGTGGACGGCAAGGACTTGTCCGTGCAGGTCGTTGTTGGGTTCTCCCTCGAAGTGGAAGAGTGCCGGGCCAGTACGAACTCTTTCGTTCCAGCGTGTGGTCGAGACCTTTTGTCCTGAAGCTATGGCGGTGTAGTGCTTCGGGTGGAAGTTGATGATCTGAACGTGATCCTTACCCATGGCGACCATTATCGCCCTGCAGGTTCTGCTGCAGAGATCCCACATTGGTGCCCAGGAAATGAGGCAGTGGGTGTGGAATAAACCATGCGCCACCAGAGTTGAGCAGAGTAGACTCAAGTTCAGATGAGGCCCGCCGCCAGGGCGGGCACCACCCGTCGGGCATTGCCCGACGGACGCAGTCCGGAGCACGGAACAGAAGGGAGCTCACGTGGACGCAAAATTCACCACCAAGAGCCAGGAGGCGCTCTCCGCGGCAGGCATGAATGCCTCGACTGCGGGCAACCCCCAGATCGAACCGGCACACCTGCTCAAGGCCCTCATGGACCAGCGCGAATCCGTCGCGGTGGCCCTGCTCAAGGCCGCAGGCGCCGATCCCGATGCGGTGTCGGTACAGGCGTCGGCCGCGATCCACGCGCTCCCCAAGAGCTCCGGATCCTCCGTGGCTCAGGCGCAGTTCTCCCGCCAGACCCTTCAGGTGGTCTCCGCGGCCCAGCAGGCTGCGGAGCGCAATGGCGACTCCTACGTGTCCACCGAGCATTTGCTGATCGGCCTGGCCGCCGACCAGACTCGTGCGGGGGAGGCCCTGCGCGAGGCCGACGCCACCGTGGAGGCCCTGACCGCAGCCCTCACCACGGTGCGTGGCGAACGCAAGGTGGACAACGCTGACCCTGAAGGAACCTTCCAGGCCCTGGAAAAGTACGGCACGGACCTGACCGAGATCGCAGGATCGGGTGACCTGGACCCGGTGATCGGCCGTGACCAGGAGATCCGTCGCGTGGTGCAGGTGCTCTCCCGCCGCACCAAGAACAACCCCGTTCTGATCGGCGAACCCGGTGTGGGCAAGACCGCCGTCGTGGAGGGCCTGGCCCAGCGCATGGTGGCCGGCGACGTCCCCGAGTCCTTGCGTGGCAAGCGCCTGATCTCCCTTGATCTGGGGTCCATGGTGGCCGGCGCCAAGTACCGCGGCGAGTTCGAGGAACGCCTCAAGGCCGTTCTGGAGGAGATCAAGAACTCCGACGGGCAGGTGGTCACCTTCATCGACGAGATCCACACCGTGGTCGGCGCAGGCGCGTCTGAAGGCTCCATGGACGCCGGCAACATGCTCAAGCCCATGCTGGCCCGAGGAGAGTTGCGGCTGATCGGCGCGACGACCCTGGACGAGTACCGCGAGAACATCGAGAAGGACCCAGCCTTGGAGCGCCGCTTCCAGCAGGTCTACGTCGGTGAGCCCTCCGTGGACGACTCCATCGCCATCCTGCGTGGCCTGAAGGAACGCTACGAGGCCCACCACAAGGTCGGCATCTCCGACTCCGCCCTGGTGGCCGCCGCAGCCCTCTCCGATCGCTACATCTCCGGACGCCAGTTGCCGGACAAGGCCATTGACCTCGTGGACGAGGCAGCGTCCCGTCTGCGCATGGAGATCGACTCCGCTCCGGAGGAGATCGACGTGCTGCGCCGCAGTGTGGACCGCATGACCATGGAGGAACTGGCGCTCAAGGACGAGACCGACCCGGCTTCGGTGGAGCGCCTCGAGGCCCTCCAGGCAGAGATGGCAGACGAGAAGGAGAAGCTCGCCGCGCTCAATGCCCGTTGGGAGGCCGAGAAGGCCACGCTGAACTCCGCAGGTGACCTGCGCGCCAAGTTGGACGACCTGCGTTCCCAAGCGGAGGTGGCCCAGCGCCAGGGCGACCTGGGCGAGGCCTCCCGCATCCTCTACGGCGAGATCCCTCAGCTTGAACAGCAACTGGCAGCCGCTGAATCCGACCAGAAGCAGGAACAGGCAGACCGCATGGTCTCCGAGGAGGTCACCGCCGACGACATCGCCGAGGTCATCTCCGCCTGGACCGGCATCCCGGCCGGACGCATGCTGCAAGGTGAGAGCCAGAAGCTGCTTACGATGGAGGAACACCTCGGTGAGCACCTGATCGGCCAGAAGGCCGCCGTCGCGGCGGTGTCCGACGCCGTTCGTCGTTCCCGCGCGGGTCTCTCCGACCCGGAGCGCCCCACCGGTTCCTTCCTGTTCCTCGGTCCCACCGGCGTCGGCAAGACCGAGTTGGCCAAGTCGCTGGCGGACTTCCTGTTCGACGACCCGCGCGCCATGGTGCGCATCGACATGAGCGAGTACTCCGAGAAGCACTCGGTCTCCCGTCTGGTCGGTGCGCCTCCCGGATACGTGGGCTACGACGAGGGCGGTCAGCTGACCGAGGCCGTGCGGCGTCGCCCGTACTCCGTGGTGCTGCTCGACGAGGTCGAAAAGGCTCACCCTGAGGTCTTCGACATCCTGCTGCAGGTCTTGGACGACGGCCGCCTGACGGACGGCCAGGGACGCACCGTGGACTTCCGCAACGTGATCCTGGTGCTGACCTCCAACCTTGGTTCGCAGTTCCTGGTGGATCCGGAACTGACGGATGAGGCCAAACGCCATGCGGTCATGGGCGTGGTGAACGCCTCCTTCAAGCCGGAGTTCCTG
Organism: Galactobacter sp.; assembly: GCF_022712295.1. Lineage (GTDB taxonomy): Bacteria > Actinomycetota > Actinomycetes > Actinomycetales > Micrococcaceae > Galactobacter. The sequence continues at coordinate 19,713 of NZ_JALAGT010000111.1, read as the reverse complement.
AACCGCCTGGACGACGTCATCATGTTCGACCCGCTATCCCTCGAGGCCCTGGGCCACATCGTGGACCTGCAGGTGGACTCCATGCAGTCCCGGCTGGCCGATCGTCGCTTGAAGCTGACCGTCACGGACGGCGCCCGTGAGTGGCTGGCGCTGACCGGGTACGACCCCGCCTTCGGTGCCCGCCCGCTGCGTCGCCTGATGCAGCGCGAGATCGGCGACAAGCTGGCCCGCCAGCTCCTGGCCGGTGAGATCGTGGACGGCGACGACGTCGTGGTCGACGTCGATGCAGAGCAGGCCAAGGGCCTTGTGGTTCGGCGTGGAAGCGCTGAGGAAGCCGAGATCGTGGCGTGATGTATGACGCATAAGGATGTGCGGGAACGCTGTACATGCGTTCCCGCGCATCCGAACGTGTAGGCTTGCAGCACGGAACAAATGGACACATCCATCGGGGCCTTCGCCGTGTGAACGGTGGACCTCCCCCGATGTCGAGCGATAAAGGGGGTCACGCCATGGGGCGCGGCCGTCAGAAGGCAAAAGCAACGCGACAGGCCCGGGAGATGAAGTACTACTCTCCGGGCACGGATCTGCACGCCTTGGAACGCGAACTCGCTGGGGGGAACCGGTATTCCGGCGCACCCGAATGGGAGGAGCCGGAAGAGGACGAGGATCCGTATGCGCGCTACGCCGGCGAGTACGACGATGACGAGGACGAAGCTCAGCGCGGCTGAGTTGGACTCCACGTCAGGCATCGCAGCAGCGGCGCGGACGAGGGCCGTCGGGGTTTCACCCCGGCGGCCCTGACGCGTACCCCGGACTCCGGAAGGGAGCGAGCATGCCCAGTAGGTCGGACCCACAACCTCGTTTCGAGGACACACGGATCAGTGCGGCTCACAGGGCTGCGTTGCGGAGCCTGGACCGGGTCGTGGGGGAGACCGCAGCGCCCACGCCACCGGGTGAGGCACTCGCGTCCACCGTGGATCAGCTCAGCTCCGGCGAGGTACTCGTCCTGACCGGGGCCGGTATCAGCACCGACAGCGGCATCCCGGACTATCGGGGGGACCACGGCTCTCTGCGCCGGTCCCGGCCCATGACCTTCCAGGAGTTCGCGGCGTCGCCCGAAGCCAGGAAGCGCTACTGGGCCCGGGGTTTCGTTGGAGCCACTAGGATGCGTCAGGCCGAGCCCAATCTCTCTCATCGCATCGTGGCGTCTTGGCAGCAGCGGGGATTGCTGGCCGGAATCGTCACGCAGAATGTGGACGGGTTGCACTCGGCCGCTGGAGCCACCGACGTGGTGGCCCTCCACGGAGACATGAGTTGGGTGGACTGCTTGGCCTGCGGCCACCGCGAGGCTCGCACCGATTTCGAGGTGCGGCTGGAGGCTGCCAACCCGGGGTTCCGTGAGTCGGTCATGTCGGAGCACCTGGTGGTGAACGCAGACGGCGATGTGAACCTGGACCAGGCGGACGTAGATCGCTTCGTGATCCTGCACTGTCTGAACTGCGGGTCGGACCGGCTCAAGCCTTCGGTGGTCTACTTCGGTGAGAACGTCGCTGCGGAGACGCGGGAACGAACCCGCGACCTCGCAAGTCACTCGCGTTCCTTGCTGGTACTCGGCTCCTCCCTGGCCGTCATGAGCGGCTACAGATTCGTGCTGGATGCGGAGAAGGCAGGGAAGCGGACCACGGTCATCAACGGCGGACCGGGACGTGCCGACACCAAGGTGGGCGTCCTCTGGCGCACACCGCTCACGCCGGCATTGGAAGAGGTGGACGCGGCGTTGCGGCGGGCCGGGGTCTGACGGCCGAGCCGGCGTCCGAACTCAGCCGGCGTAGTTGCCGGTGAGGCGCACGGCCCCGCCGTCCACGCCCTTGGCGCCCTGTACGGTCTCCGGATCGGCCAGGATCTCGTCGGAGAGTGAGGTCACGGAGCCGGCCACCCAGGACTTCACGCCGCGGGCGTTGAGCAGGGAGACGGCGGCGTCGGCGGCGTCGGCCGAAACGATGGCGACCATGCCCACACCCACGTTCAGGGTGCGCTCCAGGTCCGCCTGCGGGACGCCACCCAGCGAGGAGACCACCTGGAACACCGGAGGCAGGGTCCACGTGGAACGGTCCACAGTGGCGGCCAGACCAGTCGGCAACACCCGGGCCAGGTTCGCAGCGAACCCGCCGCCGGTGATGTGGGAGAAGCCGTGGACGGGTGAGGCTCCGTCCACATTGAGAGAACCGATCAGGTCCAGGCAGTCGGCGGCGTAGACCTTGGTGGGAACCAGCAGTTCCTCACCCAAGGTGCGGCCGAACTCGTCGACATGACGGTCCAGGGACCAATCTGCGGAGGAGATCACGCGACGTACCAGGGAGTAGCCGTTGGAGTGCAGGCCGGAGGAGGCCATGGCGATGACCACGTCGCCGGCGCGGACGCGCTCGGGGCCCAGCAGGGCGTCGGCCTCGACGACGCCGGTGGCTGCGCCGGCCACGTCGTACTCATCGGGAGCCAGTAGCCCGGGGTGCTCGGCGGTCTCGCCGCCCACCAGGGCGGTGCCTGCCTGCTTGCAGCCTGCGGCGATTCCGGAGACGATCCCTGCGATGCGCTCGGGCACCACGTGACCGCAGGCGATGTAGTCGGTCATCACCAGGGGCTTGGCGCCCACCACCACGATGTCGTCCACGACCATGCCGACCAGGTCGAAACCGATGGTGTCGTGGATGTCCATGGCTTGCGCGATGGCGACCTTGGTTCCCACGCCGTCGGTGGAGGTGGCCAGCAACGGCTTGCGGTACTTCAGCAGCTCGGACGCGTCGTAGAGGCCGGCGAACCCGCCCACGCCTCCCAACACGTTGGGTCCATGTGTTGCCTTCACTGACGCCTTCATGAGTTCGACGGCGCGGTCGCCGGCCTCGACGTCGACGCCCGCCTGGGCGTAAGTGATCCCGGTGGGCTCATGCTGGGTGCTCATGCTGCTCATTCTTTCACGGGGGCGGTGTCCTCGCCCTCATCGGTGACGGGTTCCACGACCATGTCCACGGTGCGCATGCGGCGGCGACCAACGCGATCAACCAGCAGGAAGATCAGACCGGCCAAAGCCATGCAGACGATCGCGAAGATCATGAACATGAATCCGAAGGTGGATGCGAAGGAGTGCTCGGTGGTTCCGTCCTCAGACGCGGCCACGAGGTCGGCGTGGGAGATCCACGTGACCACGAAGGCGATCAGGGCGCCGACGACGGCTCCGGCGGCCAGGAACGGCCAGATCTTGGGGGCGGTGCGCAGGCGCACGGACACGGTGCGATGGCCCGTGGCGGATGCCGGCGCAGGGGTCTGCGACGAGGGAGTCTCGGGGGAGGAACCAGAGGTGGGCATGGTGTCGATTCTATCGCCGCAACCGTGACGACTTCACCGAGTGAGAGGCAGCACACCGGACAGATCGGCGCGGGTTCCGGAGGCGGAGACCCGGCCGGCCGCAACGGCATCCGCCCAGTTCAGACGCCCGGTGGCCAACTCAAGCCATGTGCTCGCGTCGGTCTCCACCACATTGGGTGGGGTGCCTCGGGTATGTCGGGGCCCCTCGATGCACTGCGTGACCCCGAACGGCGGCACGCGGACCTCCACGGAGTTCCCCTCGGCGACCTCGGAGAGCTCCTCCAGCAGGTACCGCACTGCGGTGGCGGTGACGGAGCGCGGAACACCGATGCCCGACGCCGTGGTGCCCGGCTCCTGCTGTGCGTTCACCCACGCGCGCACGGCCTCGCGGCCCGTGGCCGCGTCGATGCGTCGTTTGACCGCCATGATTCAGGCCCGGGTGAGGGTCGTGACGGCGTCGGTGGCCCGCAAGGAACCCACGGGCTCGCCGCCTCCGAGGACCGGCTTGACCACATCGGCCAGGACGGAGGCCACCTCGGCGGCATCCAGCTCGCCCAGCGCCACGAGTGCGGAGAGGCCTACCAGGGTGTTGGCACGAGAATTCCCGTCCAGCATCTTCATGGCCAGGGCCGTACCGGAGCGGAGCCCGAGGATCAGCACTCCTTCTGCACCGAGCTTGGAGACCACTCCGAGGCGTTCCATGACCACGGTGTTCTCTGCGCCTTCTCCGTGCACGGCCCAGGGGTGAGCCAGCATCGCGGGTGCCACCGCGCCGGCCGGATCGGCTTCTGGCGCCGTCATGAGGCGAGACACCGCGCGGGCCAGTCCCGTGACACTGATCTGCGGCACCGGAGCGCCACAGCCGTCAACGGCCACAGTGCCGACGGGTTCTCCCGTGTATTCCTCCACAACGGAGATCACCTCGCGCTGCAGTGGATGTTCGGCGGAGAGGTAGGTCTCGGTGTCCCATCCGGAGTTCACGCAGGCGGTGAGGAATCCTGCGTGCTTACCGGAGCAGTTGAAGGCCAGGTGATTCTTGTCCCTGCCCCCTCGGATCATGCTGTGGAACGTTTCCGTGTCCTGAGGCCAGGCGGTAGGGCAGCGCAGCGCGGACTCGTCCAGCCCGGCATCCTGCAGCATGGCCAGCGCCAGGTCCTGATGACGCTGCGATCCGACATGGGAGGCGCAGGCGATGGCGAGACGTTCCCCGCTCAGATTCGCGCCGGATCGTTGCGAGGCGATGGCCTGGAAGGGCTTGAGGCTGGAGCGTGGGTACGTGGTGGCCGCAGGGTTACCCAGAGAAGCGATGGTCTCGCCCGCTGCATTCACCACGGTCAGAACCCCCGAATGGCGTGACTCGATCACGCCGTTGCGGTCCAGAGTGGCCAATTCCACGCAATCGGCCGCGGTCAACGGGTGCCGGCCTGCGGGAGATAAGACGGTGTTCTGAAGGTCTGACGAGGGAGACATGATCTTCATCTTAGGCGTCCCCTGCCGGTAGGCTCGTGGCTCGTGAAGGTTCTCGTCATCGGCCCAGGCGGCCGCGAACACGCCATTGTGACCACCCTGCTGCGAGACCCCTCGGTGACCGAGGTGCACGCCGCGCCCGGCAACGCGGGAATCGCGCAGGACGTTCCCGTACACCAGGTGAACGCTTCGGACCCGGCGGCGGTGACGGCCCTTGCGCAGGAATTGACGGCCGACCTGGTGGTGGTGGGCCCCGAAGCGCCGCTCGCTGCGGGGGTGTCCGACGCTCTCGTCGAAGCTGGTTTCGATGTGTTCGGACCCTCCCAGGCCGCAGCGGAGCTGGAGGCCTCCAAGGCCTTCGCCAAGGACGTCATGGCGGCCGCAGAGGTTCCCACCGCCAAGGCGCGCGTCGCCACCAACGTGGACGAGGTCGCAGACGCCCTGGATGCGTTCGGGGCGCCGCACGTGGTGAAGGACGACGGCCTGGCGGCGGGCAAGGGAGTGGTCGTCACCTCGGACCGCGACGAAGCGCTGGCCCACGCCGTAGCGTGCTTCGAAGCCGGCTCCAAGGTCGTCATCGAGGAGTTCCTGGACGGCCCAGAGGTCTCCCTCTTCGTCCTCTCCGACGGCACCAATGCCGTCCCTCTGTCCCCTGCGCAGGACTTCAAGCGCATCGACGACGACGACGAGGGGCCCAACACCGGCGGCATGGGTGCCTACACGCCGCTGTCCTGGCTTCCCGAAGGCTTCGTGGACGAGGTCATGGACCGCGTCGCACTCCCCACTCTGAAGGAGATGTCCCGCCGCGGAGCGCCCTTCGTGGGCGTCCTCTATTGCGGTCTGGCCGTGACCAGTCGTGGCCTGCGGGTCATCGAGTTCAACGTCCGCTTCGGCGACCCGGAGACGCAGCCCGTGCTGCAGCGCCTGCGTTCCCCCTTCGGTCTGGTGCTCAAGGCAGCAGCCCGTGGGGAACTGGACGCCGTGACCGAGCTCGAATGGGATCCCCGCCCGGCGGTCGGTGTGGTGATCTCGGCGGAGGGCTACCCGGCCTCACCACGCAAGGGGGACCCCATCACGGGTATCGAGGATGCAGAGGCGCTCGCGGACGTGAGCGTGCTGCATGCAGGCACGGCGAGTGATGAGGAGGGCCGCATCGTCTCTGCGGGTGGCCGCGTGCTCGCCGTCGTTGCCCTGGGCGAGGACCTGTCAGCTGCGCGAGCCAAGGCCTATCAGGGGGTGGAGGCCATTCACTTGGAGGGGTCCCACCATCGAACCGACATCGCGGCGAAGGCTGCGGAAGGGAAGATCGTCCTGTGAGCGAACAGAACTCGGGATTGGGACAGGGTGCAGGCTTCGCCGCCTCCGCACCGGAACTGCCCGGATGGACGCACGTCTACTCCGGCAAGGTCAGGGACCTCTACGAGCCGGAAGGCGACGGTCCGGCCGACCGAGTCCTGGTGGTGGCCTCCGACCGCATCAGTGCATACGATTTCGTCCTCTCCACCACCATCCCGGACAAGGGCGCCATCCTGACGCAACTGTCCCTGTGGTGGTTCGAGCAGCTCTCCGACGTCCCGAACCATGTGATCTCCACGGACGTTCCTGAGGCCGTTTCCGGGCGTGCCATGATCGTCAAACGCCTGAACATGTACCCCATCGAGTGCATCGCACGCGGCTACCTGACGGGCTCCGGACTGGCCGAGTACAAGGAATCCGGAACCGTCTGCTCGCAGCCGCTGTCCGAGGGCCTTGTGGACGGGTCCCGGCTGGACCCAGCGATCTTCACGCCGAGCGCCAAGGCCGAGGTGGGCGAACACGACGAGAACATCACGTACGCCGAGACCGTGGCCCGCGTAGGGGAGGACGTGGCGGCAACGCTGCGTGACCTCACGTTGCAGGTCTACACCAAGGCCGAGGAGATCGCCCGTGAACGCGGCGTCATCCTGGCAGACACCAAGGTCGAGTTCGGCTTGGACCCCATCAGCGGTGTCATCACCCTGGGCGACGAGGTCCTGACGCCTGACTCCTCCCGCTTCTGGGATGCGGCTGCCTATGAGCCGGGGCACTCACAACCGAGCTTCGACAAGCAGTTCGTCCGCGACTGGCTGACCTCTGCCGAATCCGGCTGGGACCGGAACTCCGGCGACGAGCCGCCCGCGCTTCCCACGGAGATCGTGGAGAAGACCCGTGCACGCTACGTGGAGGCCTACGAGCTTCTCACCGGGCGGACGTTCACTGCCTGACCTTTCGGGCCGCGACAGCGGCCCCACTGCGCGACGGGCGGTGCTCACCCATTCGGTGAGCACCGCCCGTCGGCCATTCCGCTAGCGATTCAGCGCGAGGTGAGCGTCAGCAGGATCGCCTCAGGCGGGCATGCCAGCCGATACGGGGCCAACCGAGAAGCACCAAGCCCTGCCGAGATGTTCACGGGCACACGGTGTCCGTCGACCTGCCACCAGTTGAGCCCGGCGGCCAGCCCGGTGGGAAGGTCGCAATTGGACACCAAAGCGCCGTAGCCGGGGGAGCAGACCTGGCCTCCATGCGTATGACCGGCCAGCACCAGATCCGGCTGGGCACGCGCGAACGTGTCCAAGACTTGTCGGTACGGGGCATGCGCCAGTGCCAGACGAAGATGCGGAGAATCCGCGGACGTCGATGAGCCGCGCGGCCACCCCTGGAACTCATCCAGTCCGAGGTGCGGGTCGTCGACTCCCGTCACATCCAGGCGCATGCCACCCAAGGGCATGGAGAGCGAGCGATTGCTGGCATCGTGCCAACCTGCCAGGGCGAAGGCCTGGTGCATACGTCGCCAGTCGAGCTCGTCCCGGGGTCCACGCGGATCGTCACCCGGCTTCACCTTTCGGAAGTACCGCAAGGGGGACTTGGGCCGGGGAGCGAAGTAACAATTGGAACCCGGGACGAACACCCCGGGGAAACGCATCAACGGCTGGAGCGCATTCAGCAGCGCGTCCACAGCGTGACGGTGGCTGAGGTTGTCACCGGTGTTCACCACGAGGTCGGGTTCCAGGTCAGCCAAGCTGTGCAGCCAAGCGGTCTTGGCGTCCTGGCCAGGGACCATGTGGATGTCGGAGAGGTGGAGAACCCTACGCGGTTGCTGCCCCGGAGGCAGGATCGGAAGGTGCTCCTCCCTGAGCCGGAAATTGCGGGTCTGCGCATTCGCAAGGGCCAGCGCACCGACGCCGGCCGCTGCAACGGCGCCGAGTCCCGAGCCGATCCTGCTCAGGCCGGCCACGGCCGGCCGATGTACGCGATCAGTCTCCGTCACCATTGCCTTCGTTCTTAGGAGCTTCCTTCTTGGGTGCGGTCTCCTTGGTGGCCTTGGGGGCAGCCGCCTTGGTGGGCTTGGGCGCGCTCTCCTTGGTGGCCGCACCCGAGTCGTTACCGCCGGCCTTGGCGTTCCCGCTGTTGGTGACCTCGCCCTTGGAGGCCTCAGATTTGGCAGCCTCAGTCTTGGTGGCCCCACCCTTGGTCTCACTGCCGTTGGCGGCCTCCTTCTTGGCGTCGCCTGCCTTGGTGCCACCGTTCGACGTGCCACCGGTGGTTGCGTAGCCGGTGGTCCGCCCGGTGGTGGTCCGGGCGGTTCCCGTGGTGCCCGTGGTCCCAGCGCTCGCACCCTCGGCAGAGGAAGTTCCGCCGCCCTTCAGGCTGCGGCTGAACGGACCCTCGGACGGAATGGACTCGTGCGGGTAGTAATCCAGGATCTGGGTCATGTACCGCTTCCAGAGCGGCGAGGCGTAGGTCGAGGAGTCCGCGTCACCCCGGGCCACACCGTTGACGGTGAGTCCGTTGTTCAGGCCGTAGATCCGCTCGTTGGCCGGGCGCTGGGCGTTGGCGGTGGGATCGGTCATCTTGCCGTCCTTGCGCCCCACCCACGCGATGGTGGTGATATCCGAGGTGTAGCCGGCGAACCACGTGGAGGTCGCGCCGTTGTTGGTGCCGGTCTTGCCTGCTATATCGGCCGCGATCCCAGGGGCAACGCGGTCACCGGCGATGTGTTTCAACGTACCGTTGAGCTTCTTGACGACATCTGCGTCGATGACCTGCTTGCACGAGGTCTTGGGCAACTTGATCTCGCCCTTGGGCCCGGTGACCTTGAGCAGTGGCGTGGTGCCGCAGAGCTTGCCCTCGTTCGCGAAGGCGCCGAAGGCCCTGGACTGGGCCAGGGGAGACACGTTCGTGGAGCCGATCAGGTTCGCAGGATTGGCTGCCATGTCCTTGACGGTGGTGTCGCTGCCGTCCAGCAGCCCCAGACGCTTGGGCACCTCGAAAATGTCGCACAGATCCAGCTGGTGAGCCTCCGCCACGGTGGCCGTGTTGATGGACCAGAACAGACCCGCAGAGGCCGCCATGACGTTGTTGGTACCGGCCGTCGCATTGTTGACCGTCCACCCTGGGCTGCTGGCCTGACCTCCAGGGAGGCAGGAGGCCTTCCACTTGGCACTGGAGTAGTCCTTGCGCGTGGCGTTGACGGTGTTACCCAGGGATTTACCGTCCTCCAGCCAGGCGACGGCCGTCCACGGCTTGGCCGTGGAACCGCCCTGGAACCTGGTGGTGTTGTAGTTCACCTGTGTGTAAATGTTGTTCTTGGCCTTGTTCTCGCCGAACTTGGTGTTCTGGGCCATGGCGAGGACTTCGCCGGTCTTGTTGTTACGCGTGACCAGCGTCGAACCAGCGCCGTTCCCGTCATGCGTACCGCCCTTGTCGCCCACCGGCACCGTATTGGCGACCTCCTTGGCCGCAACCTTCTGCAGCCTGGAGTCCAGAGTGGTCTTGATCTTCAGGCCACCGGTGTAGAGGAGATTCTGACGCTCCTGGACGGTCTTGCCGAAAGTCTTGTCCTGGCTGATGGTGTTGAAGACGTATGAGCAGAAGTAGGCGCTGTCACCGGCCTGTTCGCAACCGGACTCCTCCTGGGACTGCTTCAGGGAGATCTTGGCCTTGACCGCCTTGTCGTACTGCTTCTGCGTGATGTCCTCGTTCTTCAACATGGTGCCCAGCACCACGTTGCGACGTTTCGTGGACTCCTCGGGGTTCACCGCCGGATTGAACAGGGTGGGGCGCTGGACCATGCCGGCCAGGAGCGCGGCTTCCGAGAGGTTCAATTTCGAAGCGGGCTTGGAGAACCAGCGCTGGCTGGCTGCCTCGATACCGTAGGTGGCGCCTGCGAACGGCACCAGGTTCAGGTAACCCTCCAGGATCTCGTCCTTGGACATCTTGGTCTCGATCTCGTTGGCCCACTTGATCTCGAGGACCTTGTCGGAGACGTTCTTGTTACCGCTGCGGGCCACCTGATCCGGATCCAGGCCTGCCGCGACCTGGTCATTGACGTTCAGGTTGGCAACGTACTGCTGCGTGATGGTGGAGGCGCCCTGACGGCCGCCGCCAGAGACGTTGTTGTAGAGGGCGCGCGCGATGCCGCGGGCATCGACGCCACCGTGCTCGTAGAAACGCTCGTCCTCGATGTCGATGATGGCCTTCTGCATCCAGTGCGAGACCTTGTCCAGCTTCACTTCCTTGCGGTTCTGCTTGAAGAACTTCGCAATCTGCTTGCCGTCGCGGTCCAGCAGGTAGGACGGCTGCGCCACAGGAGAGTTCTCTTCAGACACATCGATGGAGTCGTAGGTGTCCTGAGCCACGGTGGTGGCGGTCGAGGTGCCGATGGCCAAGGGGACCAAGGTTCCGGCCACCAGGACTCCGGCCACTGCAGAGGCAGCAAAGAATGCGACGATCTTGCCCAGCGTCGAGGCGGTGTTGAGCAGGGGAGACTTACGGGAGGCCATGGTGGTGAGTCTACAAGGGGACTCTGTACTCATCCTGAAGCTAGGCTGAACCCCATGACGAAATGGGAATACGCCACTGTGCCGCTCATGGTGCATGCAACCAAGCAGATCCTTGACAACTGGGGCCAAGACGGTTGGGAACTCGTTCAGGTGCTCACCATGCCGTCGGCAGGCGGACCGAGTATGACCGGTTCGGAGATGGTTCAGGCCCCGAACGTGAACCTGGTGGCGTACCTGAAGCGCCCCCTCGACTGACCCTCATCCACTCGAGAAAGAACAGGAACCCTCATGTCTGAATCCTCCAGCCGCGTCGAGGCACGTCTGGCCGAACTCGGTCTGACCCTGCCGGATGTCGCCAAGCCGCTGGCCGCCTACACGCCTGCGTTGGCCCATGAAGGCCTCGTCTACACCTCGGGGCAATTGCCCTCGGTCAACGGCGAACTCAGCGTGACGGGAAAGGTCGGGGACACGGTCACCGCGGAACAGGCCAAGGAGCTTGCACAGATCTCGGCCATCAACGCTCTCGCCGCCGCCAAGAGCGTGCTCGGTGACCTCGACCGCGTCACCCGCGTGGTGAAGGTGGTCGGCTTCGTTGCCTCCGCTACCGATTTCACGGGGCAGCCGGGCGTGATCAACGGCACGTCGGAGCTTCTCGGTCAGATTTTCGGGGATGCCGGTGTGCACGCACGCTCCGCCGTGGGCGTGGCAGTGCTGCCCATGGACGCGCCTGTGGAAGTGGAACTTGTCCTGGCCTACGCCTGACCCTGAGGCGGGGCGCCGCTGGGGAAGTCGCACCTGGGCCGCCTCCGGAGCGGAGTCCTCCCGGGCGCAGCGTCCTGCTGCGCCCACGGGTCTGCTGCGGAGGCTCTTTCCCGTGCCTGCCTCGCGTCAGGACGCCGCAAGGGCGTGGCTGGACGAGTCCGCCGCACCACGTCCCCCTCGTCACCCCAGAGCAGCTGCAGTGGTCGTCCTGATCAGGGATTCTCCCGATGGACTGCAGACCTGGCTGGGCCAGCGCAGCACCCGCTCGCCGCTGGGTCTTGTGTCTTTTCCGGGGGGATCATCCACTGCGCAGGATGACGCAGCGCCCCTGTGGTTCGGTCCCACGCCCACCCAGTGGGCCGCACGACTGGGGTTCACGGACTTCGTGGAAGCCAGGCGGCGGGTGGTCGCTGCCGTGCGGGAACTCTTCGAAGCCACCGGCGTCCTGCTGGCCGGGCCCGACGATCTGTCCCTGGTGGAAGACGCCCCTGCGGACGAGATGCAATCCGCCCGCAAGCAACTGGCCGACGGCGACCTCGGATTCGCAGAGTTCCTGGAGCGCAGGGGATGGGGTGTCCGCAGCGACCTCCTGAAGCCATTGGGTCGGTGGATCTCCGCCGACTACGAGCTCTTCCGCTTCGACACCTGGTACTTCGCGGCGGCGCTGCCCACGGGCCAGCAGTCCACACCGATGTCCGGTGAGCGCGGTGAGTCCCGCTGGGGCCGCTGGGTCGGCGTCAAGGAGCCGGTAGCGGCTCCGGACTCCACCGGGCTGGGCGAGGAAATCGGGTCTGCCGATACCGAGGGCATCCCGCTCTCCGGTCTCGCCACCCCGGCCACCCAGGTCTTCCTGAGCAAACTTCAACGCACTCGCGGTTGCGTGGCCTACCTCTCCTCGAATCGGCCGCTGAGCACCTACAAGCCGGAACTGGTGACTGAAGGCGACGGGCTGTGGTTGGACGTCACCACGGTCGAGGCCGCCGAAGGCGGCGGGGTCGCGAAGGCCCGCTGATTCTCCCTCCGGCATGAGCAAAGGGCCCCTACCGCCATGAGGCGGTAGGGGCCCTTGTGCCTGCGGCGCTCAGCGGGAACGCTGGCGCAGACGGTTGAGATCCAGGATGACCACGGCACGGGCCTCGAGCCGCAACCAACCACGCTGAACAAAATCGGCCAGGGCCTTGTTCACGGTCTCTCGCGATGCGCCGACCAGCTGGGCGAGTTCCTCCTGCGTGAGCTCGTGGGGCACCAGGATGCCATCGGTGGTGGGCCGACCGAAACGGTCCGCGAGGTCCAGCAGCGCCTTGGCGACGCGGCCGGGGACGTCCGAGAAGACCAGATCGGCCAAGGAGTCGTTGGTGCGGCGCAGACGGTGGGCCAGAGCCTGCAGCAACTGCACGGACAGGTCCGGTGAGGACTGGATGGCCTTGCGCAGGTTCTCGTGGCGCAGGCCGGCCAGGCGTGTCTCGGAGACGGCGGTGGCGGTCGCGTTACGCGGTGACGGGTCGAAGAGTGCCATCTCGCCGAAGAGCTCGCCGGGGCCGAGGATCGCGAGAAGGTTCTCGCGGCCGTCGGAAGAAGTGCGGCCCAGCTTGATCTTGCCGGACACGATCACGTACAGCTGATCGCCCTGATCGCCCTCGTGGAACAGGGAAGCTCCGCGGGAGAGGTCCACTTCGGTCAGTTCGTCCGTCAAGACGCTGAAGGCCTCGTCACTGAGGTGAACGAACAGCGGTGCTCGCCGCAGGACCTCGATATCCATGATGCTCCTGTTCAAAAAATCGATTGGTATTCGCAGCCCATTGTGCCGCATGTCTGCACTTGTGACGACCCCCACAACGTCTTTCCGCGTGGCGTTCATTACGGAATGCTGGGAACAGAGCCCACTGGATAGACTAGTGCGAGCACCTCCTGGCCGTCACAACGGCTACACGCCTTGGTCCGTTGACCTGGGGTTTTGACGACGCGACAAGGGGACGATCCGCACAGTGTTCCTCGGCTTGAACATCCTGGACTACGTGCTGCTCGTCGTCGTGGTCCTGTACGGATTCTCCGGGTGGCGCAAGTCCTTCGTGGTCTCCTTGGGCGGGGTCATCGGCATGGTGGCCGGTACGGTCACCGCCTTCTTCGCGGTGCCGCTCGTGTCAATTTGGGTTCCCCACCCCGGCTGGCGTGTCGCCGGTCTGGTGGCCGCCTTCATCGTCCTGATGACGCTGGGTCACGGCGCGGGCGAGGCGCTGGCGTCCACGATCCGCGGCTGGTTGGACCGTCCGCGGCCTCGCTGGTGGGGGCGTACGGCCGGCGCCATGGTCCACGCGGGGATGTCCCTGGTCGCCATCGCAGCACTGTCCTTCACCTTCACCCCGCTGGGTCTTCCCACGGTTTCCTCGCAGATCGCCGATTCCAAGATCGTGTCGATGGCGCGCACGTTCACGCCGCCGGGGGCGCAGAGGATCCTCGGTGAGGCTCGCAGCGTGGTGGGTGGCGTGGACCTGCCTTCCTTGTTGGTCCCACTGGCGCCCACCGAGGACGTGGCGGTGCCGTCGGAGGAGGCCGAAGGCCAGGAGATCGACGAATCTCGCGACTCGGTGGCTCGGGTGACGGGTACCGCGGTGGCATGCGGCGTCAACCAGACCGGATCCTCCTTCGTCGTGGCAGAGGACAGGGTGGTCACCAATGCCCATGTGGTGCAGGGCGTGGAGAAGCCTGTGATCGAGACGGAGGACGGTCGGGCGTTGACCGGGAAGGTCGTGAGTTTCGACCCGGTCCGTGACGTCGCGGTGATCGCCGTGGACGGTCTGGATCTGCCTGCCCTGCCCATGGGGCGTGGGATGGCGGTGGGGGACACCGGCGTGTTCATGGGGTACCCCGGCGGCGGCCCGTTCTCCTCCCTGCCCGCCGCTGTGCAGTCGCTGCATGGAGTGAGCGTCCCGGACATCTACGGGGAATCGGAGTCCACGCTCGAGGTCTACCAGCTCGCCGCCGACGTTGAGCAGGGCAACTCCGGCGGGCCGCTGCTGGACGCTTCCGGCCGGGTCCAGGGCCTGGTCTTCGCCAGGGCAGCTGACAAGAAGGACGTGGGGTACGCCCTCAGCACCCACGAATTCAAGCGAGTGGCTGACCGTGCGGAGAGCCTCGAGTCGGCGGTGGACACCGGTCAGTGCCAGGTCCACTGACCTCCTGACGTACAAAGGCCCGACGGCCGGCGCGCCTACCGCTGGTAGGGCGCCGGCCGTCGGGCTCGGAACGGGGCCTCAAGGCCCCGCACCTCATGAACTCATGGTCTTGGCGATCTGATCCATGACGGTGGTGTCCGCCAGCGTGGAGGAGTCGCCGGCCGGACGGCCCTCTGCGACATCCTTGAGCAGGCGGCGCATGATCTTTCCGGAGCGGGTCTTGGGCAGCTCCGGAACCGGGAACACGGCCTTGGGCTTGGCGATGGGGCCGATCTGCTTACCCACGTGCAGACGCAGGGTCTCGTTGATGTCGTCGGGCCAGTCCCCTGGCTCGCCGCGCAGGATCACGAAGGCGACCACAGCCTCACCCGTGGTCTCATCACGGGCGCCCACGACGGCGGCCTCGGCGACCGACTCGTGGGAGACCAGTGCGGATTCGATCTCCGTGGTGGAGAGGCGGTGGCCGGACACGTTCATGACGTCGTCCACACGACCGAGCAGCCAGATGTCGCCGTCCTCATCCTTCTTGGCGCCGTCGCCTGCGAAGTACATGTTCTCGAAGCGGGACCAGTAGGTCTCCTTGTAGCGCTCGGGGTTGCCCCAGATCCCGCGCAACATGGACGGCCACGGCTCGCGGATGACCAGCAGGCCGCCCTCGCCGTCTCCCACGGAGTTGCCGTCGTTGTCCACGACGTCCACGCTGATGCCGGGTACGGCGACCTGTGCGGAACCGGGCTTGGCGTTGGTGACGCCGGGGAGAGGGGCGATCATGTGCGCGCCGGTCTCCGTCTGCCACCACGTGTCCACGATGGGCGCCGGGTTCTCCTTTCGGGGACCGGGCTCGCCGTCGGTGCCGGCCCCGGCGTTGGCGCCGATCACCTCGCGGTACCAGATCCAGGCCTCCGGGTTGATGGGCTCACCCACGGACCCGAGCACGCGCAGCGAGGACAGATCGTGCTTGTCAGCGTGTTCGCGACCCCACTTCATGGCCGCACGGATGGCCGTGGGGGCGGTGTACATGATGGTGACCTTGTACTTCTCCACGAGGTCCCACCAGCGGTCCTTGTCCGGCGTGTCCGGGGTGCCCTCGTAGAGCAGCACCGTGGAGCCGTTCACGAGCGGGCCGTAGGTGATGTAGGAGTGGCCCGTGACCCAGCCGACGTCCGCTGTGCACCAGTACACGTCTGATTCCGGGTGCAGGTCGAAGGAGTCCTTGTGCGTCACCGCGGTCTGGACCACGTAGCCGCCGGTGGTGTGCAGGATGCCCTTGGGCTTTCCCGTGGTTCCGGAGGTGTAGAGGATGAACAGCGGGTGCTCGGCCTCGAAGGCCTCCGGTGTGTGGTCCTTGCTCTGAGCGGGGACCACGTCGTGCCACCACTTGTCCAGGTCGTCGTTCCAGGTCACGTCCTGCCCGTTGCGCTTGACCACCAGGACGTTGTTCACCGTGTGGCCGGGGGCGGAGAGCGCCGCGTCGACGGCGGGCTTGAGGGAGGAGGGCTTGGTGCGGCGCCAGGTTCCGTCTGCGGTGACCACGAGCTTGGCCTCGGCGTCGTCGATGCGCTGGCGAAGGGCGTCCGCGGAGAAGCCGCCGAAGACCACGGAGTGCACGGCGCCGATGCGGGCACACGCCAACATGGTAATGACGGCCTCGGGGATCATGGGCAGGTACACGGCGACGCGGTCGCCGGTGCTCACGCCCAGGGAGAGGAAGGCGTTGGCCGCCTGCTTCACGGCGATCGTGAGCTCGGAGTAGGTGTAGGTGACGGTGTCGCCTGGTTCGCCCTCGAAGTAGATGGCAACGCGGTCGCCGTTGCCTGCCTCGACGTGGCGGTCCAGAGCGTTGTAGGCGGCGTTGAGCTTGCCGTCGGCGAACCACTTGTAGAAGGGTGCCTCCGAGTCGTCCAGCACCTGCGTGAAATCGGTGTCCCACGTGACGGCCTCGTGTGCGCGGTCCGCCCAGTATCCGAGGCGGTCCTCCGAGGCCCTCTGGTACAGGTCCGCCTTCGCCACGGCGTTGGCTGCGAATTCGGCCGACGGGGGGAACGTGCGGTTTTCGTGGAGCAGGTTGTCCAGGGTGGGGTTCTCTGCCATGGGTCCTTCCAGACGTCGTTGTCGATGTGGGAACACGTGCGTGATTCCTTCTTGTGAGTCAGGTTACATCCATGAAGGTTGCAGATGTGATGCGAAGGACACGCTGGGCCTTTCCTGGGCGGCGCGGGTCGGTGAGCGGTGCCCCTGGCGCGTTGAACGGCCCTCGTAGACTGGGACGCATGCCCGCACGCCTCACCCCGGACCAACGCGCCGCGAAGAAGTACGCCACCGAAACGCACCTGGGGCGTAAACGCCGGGCACGGAAGATGGATCGGGTCCTGGCGGACACCTACCCGTATGCGGTGCCCGAGCTCGATTTCGGGAACCCCTTCGAATTGTTGGTGGCCACCGTGCTCTCCGCACAGACCACGGACGTCAAGGTCAATCAGGTCACCCCGCTGCTCTTCTCCCGCTGGCCCGATGCGGTGGCCCTCGCCGCGGCCCCGGCGGATCAGGTCATGGACGTGGTGCGGCCCACCGGGTTCTACAAGACCAAGGCGGCCAACATCCAGGAGCTCTCCCGTCGCCTGGTCGCGGAGCGGGACGGTGAGGTTCCCGAGGAGCTGGACTACCTGGTGACCCTGCCCGGCGTCGGGCGGAAGACGGCCTTCGTGGTGCTCGGTAACGCCTTCGGGCGCCCCGGGCTCACGGTGGACACGCACTTCGGGCGGCTGGCCCGTCGCTTCGCGTGGACCGAGCAGACAGACCCGGTGAAGGTGGAGGAGGAGATCGCGGACCTCTTCGAACCACGTGACTGGACCATGCTCTCGCACCACCTGATCTTCCACGGTCGCCGGATCTGCCACGCGAAGAAGCCGGCTTGCGGTGTGTGCCCCATCGCCGACCTCTGCCCGTCGTACGGGGCTGGGGAGACCGACCCTGAGACCGCCAGGACGTTGCTGAAGTACGAGTTGGCGCCCGGTCGTGAGGAGCTGCATCGGCTCATGGTGGAGGGTCACACCCGTCGGGAGCTGAGAGCCCTCGGTTACGGACTCGGCGCATGAGCGTGGACGCGCTGGCTGACCTGACGAGACTGGCCAGGTCCTACCGGGAGGACCCCGCCCGAACGCCTGGCTACGCCAAACGGATGCGGCCGGCAACCTCCGGGCATGAAGGGTTGCGCTCGGCCTCGGTACTGGTGCTCTTCGGCGTGCTGGACGACGTTCCGGCCAAGACGAACAGACCGGGCGTGGTGCCGGAAGACCTCGACCTGCTGCTGGTCCTGCGCGCCGACACCCTGCGCCATCACGCCGGAGAGATCGCCTTCCCCGGCGGAGGCGCGGATCCGGGCGATGCTGACGTGGTCGCCACGGCACTGAGGGAGGCGGAGGAAGAGACCGGTCTGGATCCGGACGGAGTCAGAATCCTGGGGGTCCTCCCGCAGGCCCCCACCGTCTCTCGCTTCGCTGTCACCCCGGTGTTGGGGTGGTGGGAGCGGCAGAGCCCGATCGGCGTGGTGGATCTGGGGGAGTCCGCGCAGGTGTTCCGAGCTCCCGTGGCGGATCTGGTGGACCCGGCCGTCCGCGGCGTCACCCGCCTGCAGCGGCGTGGGATGACGCTCGTGATGGACGCCTTCCGGCTGGATCAGGGGCTGCTGTGGGGGTTCACCGCCGGGATCGTCTCCTCCCTGCTCACCGAATTGGGCTGGGACCAGGACTGGGATCGGGAGCGGGAGTTCCCCGTGCCCGGCTTCTGACGCGGCTACCCCTTGGCCGTGGCGTAGTCCTGGCCGTGCCCCACGTCCACGGGGAACTGCACAGGCAGGCCTCCGAAGAGCCGTGTGGAGGCCTCGGAGGCCGCGTCCTTCATCACCTGTTCGACGATCGCGACGGACTCAGTGGGCGTGTGCACCATGATCTCGTCGTGCAGGAAGAGCACCTGCCGTGCCTGCGGCACGGCGCGATGCAGTCGGGTCCGCAGCGTGGCCAGCCACGCTGCCGCCCACTCTGCGGCGCTGCCCTGCACCACGAAATTTCGTGTGAAGCGCCCCTGCGCCCGTGCCGCAGATCTGGCGCGCGCGGCGCCCGCGTCGGGTGAGGAACCGCGGGAGCCGTCCGCGTCGTCGGGCATTTCGCGCGGAGCCGGGGAGACCCTGCCCAACCAGGTGGCGACCACGCCGCCGCGTTCGCCCGTGCGGGCCGCTGACTCCAGGAACGCGGTTGCAGTGGGGAAGGCGTGAGCCAGTCGGGGCGCCATCTGGGCGGAGATGCCGGTGGTGCCGCCATACATGGCCCCGAGCATCGCGACCTTGGCGACCTTTCGGTCACCGCCGAAGGCGAGGTCCGCGATGCCCTGATAGAGATCGTGACCGTCGCCGGCGGCCGCCAAGGCGCGGTCGGCGCTCACCGCGGAGAGCACACGGGGCTCCAATTGCGAGGCGTCCGCCACCACCAGGGTGTGTCCCTGATCGGCCCGGACGGCCGAGCGGATCTCCTTGGGCAGCTGCTGTACCCCGCCGCCGTGGCCGCCCCAACGCCCGGAGACCACCGCGGCGACATCGTAAGTGGGGTGGAAGCGCCCGTCCTTCACCCACGCGTCGAGCCAGGCCCAACCATTGGCTGCATGCAGGCGGGCGAGTTTTCGGTACTCCAACACGTCCGCGATCACCGGGTGGGCAAGCTGTTCCAGATCCGATTTCCGGGTGCTGGTGGCCTCGATCCCGGCCCGGTGCAGGGCCCGCAACAGGTCCGGCTGGGAGTCCGGATTGAGCTGGGGCGCGTCCAGGGAGGTGCGGATGCTGTTGGTGAGTGCCTCCAGGCGGGCGGGACGTTGCCCCTCGGGGACACGTTGCCCCAGGGCCTCGGTCAGCATGCGCTCATGCGTGGATCGATCCCACGGAATGCCCGTGTGGTGCATCTCGGCGGCGGCGAGCGCGCCCGCCGAGTCGAGGCCTGCCAGCAGCCAGAGTCTGCGGCCGTCGAGGGCGGGGGCGCCGTCCGTTGCTCGTGACCGGGCTGCGAGTTGGCGGCGGTATTCGGCGGCGAGGGTGGAGGCATCCGGGCCGGCGGGGGCGAGCGCGGCGAAGAGGGTGTCCTGGGTGTCCACACGTTCCTGCAGAT
>NZ_JALAGT010000110.1 GCF_022712295.1 Galactobacter sp. | reverse complement strand
GTGTGCGGGTTGGCGGGGGCTCTGCTCGTGGTCGGGGGATGACGCACGTTCAGGGCGGCCGGGAGCCGCGCAGCGGTCCCGAACCTTCCCCAGATCCTACGCCGTGAGCGGAGCGGCATCGCCGTGATGACGTGCGGAGAACTACGCTGGGAGTCGTGTGGCGCCCACGCACCGGCGTAGAACCCGTGAGCGTTGGCCCAGAGTTTGCCCAGTGTGAGGAAGAGGAACCGATGACCACCCTGAAGGCCGAGGAGAACCGGCACGCACAGTTTGCCTACCCGGAGCGGATCGTGACGACGCAGTGGGTGGCGGACCACGCCGACGACGACGGCGTGGTGATCGTGGAATCCGACGAGGACGTCCAGCTCTACGAGACCGGACACATCCCTGGTGCGGTCAAGTTGGATTGGCACACCGAGCTCAACGATCCGGTGACGCGTGACTACGTGGACGGAGCCGGGCTGGCCGCACTGCTCTCCACGAAGGGGATCTCCCGTGAGGACACCCTCGTGATCTACGGGGACCGCAACAATTGGTGGGCCGCCTATGCCCTGTGGGTCCTGTCCCTCTTCGGCCACCAGGATGTGCGGCTCATGGACGGCGGCCGCGACAAGTGGGTCGCGGAGGGCCGTGACCTCACCCGCGAGCGCACCGAGCGTCCCGCCACCGAGTATCCGGTGGTGGTACGCGACGACGCCACGCTGCGTTCCTTCCTTCCGCAGGTGCGTCAGGCCCTTGGGCAGGTTCCGCTGATCGACGTCCGTTCCCCGCAGGAATACTCGGGCGAGCGCACGCACATGCCCGACTACCCGGAAGAGGGCGCGCTGCGCGGCGGGCACATCCCCACCGCCGCCTCCGTGCCGTGGGCCAAGGCCGTGGCCGAGGACGGCACGTTCCGCCCCCGCGAGGAACTCGCCTCCATCTATCTGACCGACGCGGGGCTGGCCGGCGCCGACCGTGTCATCACCTATTGCCGCATCGGTGAGCGTTCCGCCCACACGTGGTTCGTCCTGACGCACCTGCTCGGGCTGCCAGACGTGCGCAACTACGACGGTTCGTGGACGGAGTGGGGCAACGCGGTGGGTGTGCCGATCGCCGTGGGCGCCGAACCAGGCGCCGCCCCCGTCGCGACCGGAGCCGCCCTGTGAGTGACACTGCAGCGATGCCGGCCGAGCTGGCGGAGATCGCGGAGGACTTCACGTCCATGGAGGAACGCTCCCGGCTGGAGCTCCTGCTCGAATTCAGTGACGGGTTGCCGGAACTCCCCGAGCGGTATCAAGGCGTGGATCTTGAACAGGTCGAGGAGTGCCAGTCCCCGGTGTTCCTCACCGTGGAGGTGGCCGACGACGCGGAGCGCACCGTCAGCGTGTTCATCACCGCGCCGCCGGAGTCCCCGACGACCCGCGGCTTCGCCGGCGTCCTCGTGGAGGGTCTCTCCGGACAGCCTGCTGCTGCCGTGATGGCTGTACCCTCCGATTACCCGCTGCAGCTGGGGTTGAGCCGCGCGGTGTCACCGCTACGCCTGCGCGGTATGACCGCGATGCTCTCCCGCATCAAGACGCGCGTCTCCAAGGAATTGGTCTGAGATGGGGAAGAAGTCCGCAGGCAAGCAGGCTGCGGGAACCCCCGCCCTGACGGCGCTGGACCGAGCCGGGGTTGCTCACACCGTGCACCAGTATCACCACGACGACGCGGAGACGGCCTTCGGTGAGGAAGCGGCCAGGGAATTGGGTGTCGAACCGTCCCGTGTGTTCAAGACCTTGGTGGTGGACCCCTCCGGTGACGGGAAGCACCTGGCCGTGGTGGTGGTTCCCGTCACGGGGCAGGTGGATCTGAAGGCGGCGGCCCAAGCCTTGGGCGTGAAGAAGCTGTCCATGGCTGATCGTCACGCTGCCGTCCAGCGCACCGGTTACGTCCCTGGTGGGATCTCCCCACTGGGTCAGCGTCAGCTGCTGCCCACCGTGGTGGATTCCAGTGCGCTGGCCGCGGAGACCGTCTTCGTCTCGGCCGGTCGGCGCGGACTGGATGTGGAGCTCGCAGGAGCGGACCTGGTGGAGCTGTTGGACGCCACCACGGCAGAGATCGCCGCCGGCTGAGCCGGGTTCAGAGGACTCCGGCCAGCCAGTCCCTGGTCACGCGCTCCCAACGCTGCGGGTCGATGTTCCACTCCCCCACATGTCCTGCGGTGTGGAAGGTCTCCAGCGTCACGGACCGAGGATTCTTCTCCGCCAGCTGCACGGAGGAGGAATGGGGGACGAAGTCGTCGTCTGCGGAGTGCAGGATCAGGGTGGGAACCCGGATCTCGTCCGCCCGGTCCACCCAATCGAGGCTGCGCAGATCGATGGGAGCGGTGAGCCCGGTGATGCGCTTGCCCAGGGGGTGCGTCAGCAGCCAGGTACCCAAGCGGCCGGAGATGTAGGGGACGCGGTTGATCTTGGCCTGGTGATCCAGGATGTCGAACCAATTCACCGCGGGTCCGTCCAGGACCAGCCCGAGCACGCGAGTCCGGTGTTGGGAGAGGTTGGCGGCCTGGAGCGCGATGGCGCCGCCCATGGACCAGCCGAACAGCACCAGGTCACGGGCGCCGTGTTCGATGGCGTAGCGGATCGCGGAATCCACGTCCCGCCACTCGGTGGCGCCCAGGCCGTAGCGTCCGTTGTTGACGTCGGGGGCCTCACCGTCATTGCGGTAGCTCACGCAGAGGGTCGTCATTCCGGCCTCGTGGGCCGTGGTGACGCCGCGCAGGGTCTCGACGCGCTGCGCCCCGCGACCGTGAATCATGATGGCCCAGGTATCCGCCCGAGTGGTGCCTGGAATCAACCAGGCAGGTGCCTTGCCTGCGGACACGGGTACGTCCACGTCCTGGTATTCCAACCCCAGATCTCCTGGGGTGAGATAGACGCTGCCACCCATCCGTCCGCGACGGGCCGAGGTGAGGTCACCGCGATCCACACTCAGCACCTCGCGCGTCACGGACGCTGTGTCGCGATCCACGACGTCGCCCAACCGGGCGTGACCACGGTCGGCGTCGAACCAGAAGGAGTAGACACCGGGAACCGCTGTGTCCGGGGTCAACGGCAGGGTGAGCGTCATGGACTCGGCGTTCTCCGTCACCTTGAGAACCTCGACGTTCTCCTCCGGGGTCGCGGCAGGTGTGACGACCTCTCGGGCGAAGAGCGTGGCCAGGCTTCCGAGGACACCAGCGGTGACCGATCCGACCAGCGCACCGGCGCCCAGGCCCATGAACGTCCAGGCGACCGGACCCGGTCCCCGACGCTTCTCCGACTTGTTCAACTCAGGGGTCTTTGCCATGCCCCCATCATGTCATCCCCTGCTGCTCAACCTGCTCCGCGGCGTGCGGGAATGACCCGGAGCCGGAACACGTTGACACGTTCATGACCTCCTCGAATCCAGCTGTCCGTTGCCTCGTCGACGACCCCGCCAAGGTAGGGGACGAGGCCTGGTCCCAGCGACTGAGCCCCCAAGAATTCGCGGTGCTCAGGCAGGCAGGAACCGAGGCCCCGTTCACCGGTGAGTACTGGGACGACCACACGGAAGGTGTGTACACGTGCCGGGCGTGCGGCGCCGAGCTGTTCTCTTCCGCCGAGAAGTTCGACGCCCACTGCGGTTGGCCGTCCTTCTTCGCTCCGTTGGCCGAGGATCGCGTGCGCTACCTCGTGGATTCCTCCATGGGCATGCGACGGGTCGAGGTCCGTTGTGGCAGCTGCGATTCCCACCTGGGCCACGTGTTCGAGGGTGAGGGCTACGACACGCCCACGGATCAGCGCTACTGCATCAATTCGATCTGCCTCACGCGGCGCCCGCTGAACTGACACGCCCAGCGCTGGGGCAACCCTGGCATGAGCGCTAACGTTGACCGACGTGCAACGACTCCATGACGCCCACCGCATCTCCTTCGCTTCCGACAATCTCGCCGGTGTCCACCCCGAGGTGCTCGCGGCACTGAGCACCGCGAATTCCGGTCATGTGGCCGGCTACGGCGAGGACGTCTACACCGGGGCGTTCGACGATCTAGTGGTGGACCTCTTCGGAGAGGGCGCCCTCGCGTATCCGGTCCTCAACGGCACCGGGGCCAACGTTCTTGCCCTGGCCGCAGCCACGCCCCGATGGGGCGGTGTCCTCACCCCGGTCAGCTCGCACCTGGTGACCGACGAGGCCGGGGCTCCCGAGCGCAGCGCCGGCCTCAAACTCATCCAGAGTCCCGCCCCGGACGGAAAACTCACCGTCGAGGACGTACGCGGCGCCGCCGCCGATCTCGGCAATCAGCACCACGCTCAACCCACCACGGTATCGATCGCGAACGTCACCGAACTCGGCACGCTGTACTCCCCCGAGGAGATCGCCGCCCTGAGTACAGAGGCCCATGCCCACGGGATGCTGTTGCACCTGGACGGGTCCCGGCTCGCCAATGCGGCGGCCGCACTTTCGGTTGACCTGGGCGCGCTCACCACCGAGGTGGGCGTCGACATCCTCAGCCTGGGCGCCACCAAGAACGGTGCGATGCTCGCGGAGGCCGTCGTCGTGCTGCCGGGTGCACCCGCGGGCCTTGCCCACGCCGTGCACATGTCCCGCAAGGCCCAGACGCAGTTGGTCTCCAAGACCCGCTTCGTGTCTGCACAGCTGCTGGCCATGTTCGGCACGGACCTCTGGCGCCGCAATGCCGACCGCGCCAACACAGCCACCGCCAGACTCGCCGAGGGACTTCGCGCCTCCGGCCTCACCCCGGTGCACACGGTCGGAGCCAACCTGATCTTCACGCCCCTGCCGCAGGACAGGATCGAGCAGCTACGCGCCGAGTTCGACTTCCATGGCGACGGGACCCAGGCCTCACCCGCGCGCTTGGTGTGCGCCTTCGACACGCCCGACGACGCGGTGGGCCGCTTCGTGGCCGCCCTCACTGGCGCCGCGGGCGCCGCCTGAAGCGCCGCCCGCACGGGGCCCGGCCACCCGTCGTCGGGCATGATGCGGCGTGGTTCCCACCACACCCCCGCAGGCCGACCTACGCTGGTCCACGTGACGGTGACACGGCAGGCCCCACGGCTCCCCCACGATTTCGAGACGGCGCTCGCCTCGTTGCGCCGGGCCGACGTCCGGCCCGAAGTGGTGCTGGAGGAGATTCCCGCACCGAAACGCCAAGCACCCTACGCCGTGGCGCTCTCGGCAGACGCCACCACCGCCCACGGTGAGGAAGCCACTGGTCGGTTCATCCTGCTCCACGACCCGGCCGGACGGCAGGTCTGGCAAGGGAACTTCCGCATCGTGACCTACCTGCGCGCCACCCTTGATGCCCAAATGGCAGCAGATCCGTTGATGGGACAGGTCGCGTGGACCTGGCTCACCGAGGCCCTCGACGAGCATCGGGCGGAGCATCACCACGCCGGCGGTACCGCGACCCGGGTACTGAGCGAGAACTTCGCGGCCCTGGCCGACGATCCGGAACAGGTTCCCGGCAATCATGTGGAGGTCCGCGCCTCCTGGACGCCGCACGGGACCGATCTGACGGCCCACCTTCAGGCCTGGGCTGACATGGTGGCGTCCTTCGCAGGTTTGCCTCCCGTCGTGGACGGCGTCATCCCGCTGCCCTTGCCGCGGCACCGCTGAGGCCGTCCCTCATCCGGCCCGCACCGACCGGCGACTAGAATCGCAGTCATCATGACCGCCACGTTGCACCAGCCATCACCGGAACTGCTCCAAGGACTCAAGGCAGGAGTGGTCCCGGAATCGGATCCCGCCTCCCTGACCCGACTCGACGCCCCCGCCGAGGGGATCCCCGAGATCGTGGATCAGGACTGGGCCCTTCGCCGTGCTGCCGATGCCTTGGCCGCCGGCACCGGCCCGGTCGCTGTGGACGCCGAACGCGCCTCAGGATTCCGCTACGGACTGCGCGCGTTCCTGGTGCAGCTGCGTCGCGAGGGGGCCGGCACCATCCTGATCGATCCGGAACCCTTCGAGGACCTTGCCATCATCGACGAGGCGCTCGCAGAGGCCGAATGGATCCTTCATGCCGCCCATCAGGATCTCCCGTGCCTGCACGAACTCTCCATGTCACCACGTGCACTCTTCGACACGGAACTGGCCGCACGGCTGGCCGGACTGCCGCGTGTGGGCCTTGGCCCCGTGGTGGAGACCATGATGGGACTGAAGCTGGCCAAGGAGCACTCTGCAGCGGATTGGTCCACGCGACCGCTTCCCGAGTCATGGCTGAACTACGCATCCCTGGACGTCGAACTGCTCATTCCCCTACGGGAGCTCATGGCCACACTGCTGGAGGGCCAGGGCAAGACCGAGATCGCCCGGCAGGAGTTCGAGGCGGAACGCGTTGCACCCGATCCAGCACCCAAGCAGGATCGCTGGCGGCGGACTCACGGGCTGCACCAGCTGCGCAAGCCTGTGCAGTTGGCCGCGGTCAAGGAATTGTGGACCGAACGCGAGCAGGTGGCTCAGCATCAGGATCGGGCGCCGGGGCGTTTGCTGCCCGACTCCGCGCTGATCGCCGCGGCCAAGGCCATGCCGCGCACGGTTCCGCAATTGCTGAAGGTCTCCGGATTCGTTGGCAGGGCGGCCACGCGAGAGGCCCCACGTTGGGTTGCTGCCCTGCAGCGGGCCAGGACCGCCAAGGAACTGCCTCCACTGCACGTGAAGAGCTCCACTCCCCCGCCGCCGCGGTCCTGGCCGGACCGTCACCCCGAGGCGGCCGCCCGGTACGAGACCGCACGCACGCGCCTCGACCGGGTCGCGACGAGCCTCGGAATGCCGCGAGAGAACCTCATCACCCCTGCCGTCCTGAAGCAGATGTGCTGGCAGCCGCCCACGACCGTTGACCTGACCGGAGTCAGCGACGAGTTGACTCGGTTGGGGCTGCGCCCGTGGCAGGTGCAGAACGCCGCTGCCGTGCTCACCGTGGCGTTCCTCGACCCGGATCCGCTGCCCGACCGTTGAGGAGTTTGCCCTCCTGGTTACTCGTGAGTAACGTATGGTGTGAGTCACGCCTTTCCATGGCGTGTCCACTTCACACGAGAACCCACTTTCCTCGGAGGCACCGTGTCCCCTGAACCCACCAACCACCGGCATCGCCAGGTCCGCGACGTCGTCTTCGTCGATGGCGTCCGGACCCCCTTCGGCAAGGCCGGAGCCAAGGGTATCTACGCCAACGAGCGCGCCGACGACCTCGCGGTGAAGGCCGTGCGCGGTTTGTTGCGCCGCCACCCCGGATTTGATCCGGCCCTCGTCGACGATGTCGCCTTCGCCGCCACGAGCCAGACCGGCGACCAGGGGCTGACCCTCGGCCGCTCCATCGCTTTGCTCGCCGGGCTGCCCAACACCGTTCCCGGATACGCCATCGACCGCATGTGCGCCGGCGCCATGACGTCGGTGACCTCCCTGGCCGGTGCCATCGCCTTCGGATCGGCTGACGTCGCCATCGCGGGCGGCGTGGAGCACATGGGCAAGCACCCCATCGGTTCCAACGCCGATCCCAATCCCCGCTTCGTGACCGAGCGACTCGTGGACCCCGCAGCCCTGAACATGGGCAACACCGCGGAGAACCTGCACGACCGCTACCCCGCCGTGACCAAGGAGCGCGCGGACCGCTACGCCCTCGCCTCCCAGCGCAAGGCCGCTGCCGCCTACGAATCCGGGGACATTCAGGCCAACCTGATCCCGGTCGCCGCGCGAGCTTCCGTGGACGGCGAGACCCAGGGATACCAGCTCAACACCCGCGACGAGGCCCTGCGCCCCGAGACCACCCTGGAGGGTCTGCAGAGCCTCAAGACCCCCTTCCGCGCCCACGGTCGCGTCACTGCGGGGAACGCGTCGGGCCTGAACGACGGTGCAACCGCCGCGCTGATTGCCTCCTCCGAGGCAGCGGAGCGCCTCGGCCTTCCGGTGCGCATGCGCCTGGTGTCCTTCGCCTTCGCCGGCGTGGAGCCGCAGGTCATGGGCATCGGCCCGGTCCCCGCTACCGAGAAGGCCCTGGCCCAGGCCGGGCTCACCATCGACGACATCGGCCTGTTCGAGGTCAACGAGGCCTTCGCCGTGCAGGTGCTGGCCTTCCTTGACCACTTCGGCATCGCTGACGACGATCCCCGCGTAAACCCCTATGGCGGGGCCATCGCCTTCGGCCACCCGCTGGCCTCCTCCGGCGTGCGCCTGATGAATCAGCTGGCCCGCGAGTTCGAGCAGCACCCAGAGGTCCGGTACGGCCTGACCACCATGTGCATCGGCCTCGGCATGGGCGGCACGGTCATCTGGGAGAACCCCCACTTCGACGCCGATGCAAACGGAAAGGACGCCCGATGAGCCAGGACAACGCAGCCAGCCAGGACATCTTCACCCCCTTCGAGCTCCTCCGGGACGTGCTACCCAACGAGGTGGTGACTCATTCCCAGGTCCAGGACGTCACCCTGCCCTCCGGCAACACGCTGGCCCTGATCACCCTGGACAATGGTCAGGGGCCGCGCCGCCCGGCGACGCTGGGTCCGGCCACCATGATCGAGTTCGGCCGCACCCTGCTGAGCCTCAAGGAACGTGCCGCCGCCGGCGAGATCGCGGCCGTGGCCCTGACCGGCTGCGACTACGTGCTCGCCGCCGGGGCAGACCTCTCCTCGGTGTCCTCCCTGACGGATGATTCCCAAGGCCGCGCCATGGCCGGAATGGGTCATGCCGCCTACGACCTGTTGGCGGACCTCGGCGTGCCCACCTTCGCCTTCATCAACGGCACCGCGCTGGGTGGAGGCCTGGAGATCGCCCTGGCCTGCACTTACCGCACGGTGTCCTCCGGCGCCAACGGGCTAGGACTTCCGGAGGCGTTCATCGGCCTGGTTCCCGGTTGGGGCGGCGTCTACCGCCTGCCGCGGCTGGTGGGCCCCGAGGCCGCGCTGACCGTGATGATCGAGAACCCGCTGAACAACAACCGTTCCATCAACGGCTCACTGTTTGCCAAGTTCGGCGGCGCTGACGCGCTGTTCCAGCCGGCCGACTTCGTGGAGCAGTCCCTGGCCTGGGCGGATTCGGTCCTCACCGGCGAAACCGAGGTGGAGCGACCCTTCGCCGTGGACCCCTCCGAGCCCGAGGTCGCTCAGCGGTGGACCTCCGCCGTGACGAAGGGGCGCGCGCTGGTCCAGGCGAAGACCTCCGGTGCGGCTCCGGCCCCCATCAAGGTCCTCGACATCTTCGAGGCGGGACTCACCCTGACCCAGCAGGAGTCCGCTCAGCGCGAGATCGAGACGCTGACGGAGCTCATGAAGACCCCCCAGTTCCAGAACACGGTCTATGCCTTCCTCGACCTGGTGCAGAAGCGCGGCAAGCGCCCCGCAGGCGCACCCGACAAGGCCCTGGCCAAGAAGGTCACCAAGGTCGGCGTGGTCGGGGCCGGCCTGATGGCGGCCCAGCTCGCCCTGGTCTTCGCCCAGAAGCTCAAGGTGCCCGTGGTCATGACGGACATGGACCAGGAGCGCGTGGATCGCGGCGTGGGCCACGCCCACGCCGACATCGACAAGCAGCTCTCCCGCGGCCGCATCTCGCAGGACGCGGCCAACCGCACCAAGGCCCTCATCACCGGGAGCGTGGACAAGTCCGTCTATGCGGATGCCGACTGGGTCATCGAGGCGGTCTTCGAGGAGATCGGCGTCAAGAAGGCCGTCTTCGCGGAGCTGGAGGGGATCGTCTCCGAGGACTGCATCCTCGCGACCAACACCTCCTCCCTGTCCGTGACGGAGATGGCCGAGGACCTGGAACACCCCGAGCGGCTGCTCGGCTTCCACTTCTTCAACCCCGTGGCCCACATGCCGCTGGTGGAGATCGTGCGGGGTCCCGCCACCACCGATGAGGTGCTCTCCACGGCCTTCGTCACCGCGGGTGGTCTACGCAAGACGGCGGTGCTGGTCAAGGACGCGCCGGCCTTCGTGGTCAACCGCCTGCTGCTGCTGCTCATGGCCCAGGTTCAGGACGCCTACGACCAGGGCATGAGCGCCGAGGACGCGGACACCGCCTTGGCCCCCATGGGTCTGCCGATGTCTCCGTTCACGCTGGCCGCGATGGTGGGACTGCCGGTGGCGCAGCACGTCTCCGAGACCCTGCACCACGCTTATCCCGAGCGCTTCCCGCTCTCGAAGAACGTGCAGTCCATGATCGACCACGGCATCAAGGGCCTGTGGGTCAAGGGCGAGGACGGATCCGTATCCGTTCCCCGGACCACGCTGGATGTCCTCGAATTCGGGGATGCCCCGCTGACCAAGGAGCAGTTGCTGGCCAAGACTCAGGATGCCTTGGCGCTCGAGTGCAAGCTGATGCTGGACGAGGGTGTCGTGGCCGGGCCGGAGGACCTGGACCTGTGCATGATCCTGGGCGCCGGCTGGCCCATGTTCATCGGCGGCCTCACCCCGTACCTGGATCAGACCGGGGCCTCCGAGCGCGTGAACGGGGCCCGCTTCCACGGCTGAGGCGGACATCCCTGAAACGCCGACGGCCGGTGGTCACCTGGCAAGGTGACCACCGGCCGTCGGGCATCGGAGCGCTACCGGCCCGGACCTCAGTCGGCCTCGTGGCGCTGCGAGGCGCGCCACCGGATGCCTGCGTCGATGAAGCCATCGATGTCGCCGTCCAGGACGGAGCCTGCATTGCCGACCTCGTGGTTGGTGCGCAGGTCCTTGACCATCTGATAGGGGTGTAGCACGTAGGAGCGCATCTGGTCGCCCCACGAGGCCTTCACGTCACCGGCCAGAGCCTTCTTCTGCGCGTCCTCTTCTTCCTTCTTCTGCAACAGCAGGCGGGACTGCAGCACGCGCATGGCGGCGGCACGGTTCTGGATCTGGGACTTCTCGTTCTGCATGGAGACCACGATCCCGGTGGGGATGTGGGTCAGGCGCACGGCGGAGTCGGTGGTGTTCACGGACTGGCCGCCGGGGCCGGAGGAACGGAAGACGTCGACGCGAATCTCGTTGTCCGGGATGTCGATGTGATCGGTGGTCTCGATCAGCGGGACCACCTCAACGGCGGCGAAGGAGGTCTGACGCCGGCCCTGGTTGTCGAAGGGCGAGATGCGCACCAGGCGGTGGGTTCCTGCCTCGACCGACAACGTGCCGAAGGCGTAGGGCTCGTTGACCTCGAAGGTGGCGGACTTCAGGCCGGCCTCTTCGGCGTAGGAGGTGTCACCGACCTTGGTCTTCCAACCGCGACGCTCGGCATAGCGCAGGTACATGCGCAGCAGCATCTCGGCGAAGTCCGCGGCGTCGACGCCACCGGCGCCGGAGCGGATGGTGATGACTGCCTCACGGGAGTCGTACTCACCGTTGAGCAGCGTCACGACCTCCAGCTCGGAGAGCGTCTTCTTGATGGAGGTCAGCTCGTTGTCGGCCTCGGCGAGGGAGTCGGGGTCGCCCTCCTCCCCTGCGAGTTCCACGAGCACCTCGAGGTCGTCGATGCGGGATTCGAGCTTCTCGATCCGCCCGAGCTCGGACTGCTTGTGGGACAGGGCCGAGGTGACCTTCTGGGCGGACTCGGGGTCGTCCCAGAGGTTGGGGGCGCCGGCCTCCTCGGAGAGGCGGGCGATGTCAGCCTTGATGGCCTCCAGGTCGGAGACCTCCTCGACATCGGCCAGGGTGGAGCGCAGGTCGCGGATCTCCGCGGCGAAATCAGTGGAAGCCATAGTGGGACCATTCTACCTACTTGTGGCGCGGCCGGTGGGCGGTCGTTGCCCTCGGCAGCCTCGGCTGGTTGAGCCGACGCAAGAAATCATCAGCGATCCAGCGCGATCCTCACCCAGGCGGTCGCGACCACGTCGCTGCTCCCACCGATCAGTGCGCCCGCCCAAGGCGCCCCGATCCGTGCCTGCAGCCGCACGCGCGCCGTGGTTCCGTCCGGTTCCACCCTCACGTCCGCCACCGTGACGCCGTCGAGACCGTCCACGCCGCCCAATTCGGTCAGATAGTCGGTGACAGCGCCACGCACCGCCCGCGCGTCGATCCTCAGTGCCTTCGAGGGTTCCGTGACCTCCGCTGGCGAGACGCCCTCCTGCCCGACGATCCGGTCCGCTGCCGCCGCGGCCGCGGCGTCCGTGACGCCCAGCAGCTTACGCTGCTGCGCGGTGACGTAGGCAGCCGAGGCCGTCACCCCGATCACCGCCACCAGGACCACCAACAGCCCGCAGACCAGGATGGTGATGCGGCCTGATTCGCCCCGGAATCGCGAAGTTCTCTGCTCCATGGCCGCTCACCCGTAGCGAGGGGCCAGGGTCACCGATGTGGATCGCACGGTGCCCGCCCGAGCCGCGGTGACCGGCACCAGGGGTAACGCCACCTTGACCGAGGCCACCGCCGTGACCCGTGATCCCGGCCCTGGACAGGAGCCGCTGCAGGAGATCGTCACCGAGACCGCGGCGGGGTCCAGTCCGTAGTCGCGTGCGATCTCCTTCTCGACTCTTTGTTGCCACGCGCCTGCGGACCAGGGACTCGCCGCCGTGGCATGGGCTCTGGAGGACTCCTCCGCCAGTGTCACCACGGCCAACGAGGCCCGCTCCACCTGGCTCATGGTCACCAGGAGGTAGACCAGCGGCACGGCCAACAACAGGCCGAGCCCGAGGAACTCCACCACGACGCTGCCTCGCGATGCCTCGGCGCTCATACCGCACCCCGACTCGCCGTGGCCTCGACCTTGACCAGGTGTGGGCCGGGGAGGAAACCGAAAAGAGGCACGGCCGCAGCGATCTCCACGGTGACACCTCCGGCCTCACCGACCTCGGTTCCCCGTGCCTCGACCCGAGGCGCCAGGCCACCATTCAGGCTGCCCCGTAGCAATTCCTCGGCACGCCTGACTCCGTCCTCCGGACCGCGATCGGCAAGCGCTGCGTGTCTGGCCCCATGAACCGCCGCATCCTGCGCCAGATTGCGCACGTGGAGGGCCAGGCCCAGGTGGAGAGCACCTGTGAAGAGCAGCATCAGCAGCAGCGTCACCAGGACGAACTCGGCCGTGGCGGCGCCGTGCTGGCCCGTCGCTGCGCCGTGCTGGTCCGTGGCTGCGCCGTGCCGGCCAGTGAACGCATCGCGAGGGTGGATCACTCGAGTCCGCCGACCTTGTTGATGGCGTTGGTGAACATGTTGATGAGTGCGGGGCCCGCGACCGCATAGATCCCTGCCACGAGGAGCGCAGACATCAGCGTCACCATCACCCAACCTGGCACGTCCCCATCGCTGCCACGGAGTCGTCGGGGGCGGGGAAGCTGAGACATGGGTCTGCTGCGGATGGGCTTGTGGACCGGCGCAGCTTGCGTTGCCGACCAGAGCGTCAATGCCCAACCCAGCAGGACGCAGTGGACCACGAGCAGTTGCACCCGTCGGCGGACCGGTCCCTGCTGATCCCGTCGGAGACG
>NZ_JALAGT010000109.1 GCF_022712295.1 Galactobacter sp. | reverse complement strand
GGTGCGGGTAGATCCGGTGTTCGATGCCGGTCTGGAAGACCTGCGGGATCTCGAGGGGCTTGGCGGTGTGCTGGGTGTTGTGCGTCAGCTGGCCCTCGCGTGCGGCCTGGTCCAGCCCCTCTTGGTCCTCCGGTGCATCCGGGATCTGGTCGGCGTCCGCGACCAAGGAGACCTGTTCAAGGAACTCGGCGAGGCCGTCCTCCGGGTGTTCCTTGGCGAAGTCCCGCACCACGGCCACGAGTTCCGCCAGGTTCTCCACGCGGGATTCGTCCTGGGGGTCGGATGAGAGTCGCAGCTGCTGCAGGTAGCCGCTCTGCTCCAGCACCGCTTCCAGAGCGGCGACCGGCCCGGGCCCCTCGGCCACGGTGGCGAGGTCGTCCATGAGTTTGACGAAGGCGTTGACGGAATTCAGCGACCTGGTGGCGATGCCGGGAGCCTGTTCCGCATTGCGCAGGGCCTGCATGAAGGTGGTGCGGTCTCGGGCGGCGAGCGCTGCGACGGCGCCTTCGGCACGGTCCCCGATCCCGCGCTTGGGCTCGTTGAGGATGCGACGCACCGAGATGTCATCGTCCGGGTTCACCAGCGCGCGCAAGTAGGCGATGGCGTCCTTGATCTCCTTGCGGTCGTAGAACCTGGTGCCGCCCACCACCTTGTAGCGCAGGTCGACGCGCAGCAGTTGTTCCTCGAGCGAGCGGGACTGGGCGTTGGTGCGGTAGAAGATCGCGACGTCGCCCGGACGAATCCCTTCGTCATCCTGCAGGCGCAGGATCTCGTCAGCGATCCACTTGGCCTCGTCCTGCTCCGACTCGCCCACATAGCCCACGATGATCTCGCCCTGGCCTTCGGCGGTCCATAGTCGTTTGGCCGGCCGGCCGGAGTTGTTGGCGATGACGGCGTTGGCGGCGGAGAGGATGGTCTGAGTGGAGCGGTAGTTCTGCTCCAGCTTGATGGTCTCGGCGTCGGGGTAGTCCTTCTCGAACTCCACGATGTTGCGGATGTCCGCGCCGCGGAAGGCATAGATGGACTGGTCGGAGTCGCCTACCACGGTCAGCTCGCCTGGTGGGGTCTTCCCTTCCGGCCCGGTGAGCTCGCGGATCAGTGCGTACTGGGCGTGGTTGGTGTCCTGGTACTCGTCCACCAGGATGTGCCGAAAGCGTCTGCGGTAGTCATCGGCCAAGGCGGGGAAGGCACGGAAGAGGTAGACCACCTGGGCGATCAGGTCGTCGAAGTCGAAGGCGTTGGCTTGCCGCAGCCGCTGGGTGTACCCGGTGAAGACCTGGGCAACGGCCTGCTGGAACGGGTCGTTTGCCGAGGCGGTGGAGGCGTAGTCCTCCGCGTCCACGAGCTCGTTCTTCAGCGAGGAGATCTTGTTCAGCAGCGCCTTGGGGGCAAAGCGCTTGGGGTCCAGTTCCAGTCCCTTGGCCACCAAGGTGACCAGCCGCAAGGAGTCGGCCGAGTCGTAGATGGAGAAGCTGGACTTCATCCCCACGGCGGAGGCCTCACGCCGCAGAATGCGCACGGCCGAGGAGTGGAAGGTGGAGATCCACATCCTGTCGGCACGGTCCCCGATCAGGTCGTGGACGCGTTCACGCATTTCCGCAGCAGCCTTGTTGGTGAAGGTGATGGCCAGGATCTCTCCTGGGCGGGCGCGGCCGGTGGCCAACAGGTAGCCGATCCGATGGGTCAGAACCCGAGTCTTGCCGGATCCGGCGCCCGCGACGATCAGCAGCGGGGAGCCTCCGTGTTCCACGGCTGCGCGCTGTTGCGGGTTGAGGCCTTTGACGAGGCTTTCGGGGCTGGGCAGCCCGGAGGCCTGCGGCTTGGAGGTGAAGGCCGCAGTGGCATCCGAGGAATCATCAAAAAGGGCAAAATCCATGACTCACTCATTCTAGGCCGGGGCCCTGACGGACTCCTCGTCTTGCACGTCCCGGCTGTGGACAGTTTGCAGACGTGCCTCCACCGGGCTGAACGCGACCACAACACAGCCTGGGCATCGCCACCAATTTCCATCACGACTTCATCGCATTCCGATCACATTTAGTTAAGCCTCTTGACTTACAAAGTAATGGTGCCAACGTGGTTGCGCACCAACGGCAGTGACCACATCGACTGAAGCTCAGGAGTGAACCGGTCATGCACACCACCCATCTCGAAACCAATATCGCCAGCACGCGTGAAGGCGCACATAGTCGCCGTCAGCGTCGCACCGCGCACACCGCGACAGCGGCAACCGCCGTCCTGGCACTGGCTGCCCTCGGCGGCGCCGTTCCTGCCCATGCCGCGGACGCTCGCGACTACGACCCACGTACCCCACTCTCCTTCGAATGGGGCGATGGAACGCAGATCACCGGCGAATGGCTCAACGCCACCGACGAGGCAACGACCCTGCGGGCCTCTGCGCTGAAGAACAGGCACCACGGCACCGTGGCCACCGACTCCCTCGCCGCGTCCCTCCCGGATGGCACCCCAGTGGTGAGCAGGAACGGCCTCCCCTACACGGTCGACGCGCAGGGCAAGACCCATCCCTACTTCCCGGGCAAACCCGCCACCCAGCCCGGCGCGCTGCTGCAGTCCGACGGTGATGCCGTGTGGCGGGTCAACGAGGCCACCGGCAACGTGACGGTCTTCCGCGGCCCCGACCGCGCCGTGACCACGGCACGCCTCGCGACCACCACCCGCCACACGGCGGTCACCGATACCCACCTGTACTTCGATCGATTCAACAACTCCATAGACGACTGGCAGGTCGTGGCACAGAACCTGAATACCGGGAACCGGCAGGTCGTCGCCAGCCACGTCCTCAGCCCGTTCGTGGTCGATGGGAAGCTGGGCGTGGTGAAGATCGCCCGCAGTGGCGCCAAGGACGCCTGGGGTGTGCGCCCCATCCAAGGGTTGAAGATCGTTGACGGCGCATGGCTCGTCCGCCCGCACGGCGCCTGGCCCTCCGACGACGTCCCGAACGACTCGAGCTTGAACGAACAGCCCATCCCCTCGGTCAAGGGATCGATCGTGAACATCCCGATCCTCGAGGACAATTCCACCAGGGGGCAGACGGTCATCGACCTGAAACGTCACAAGGCCTGGAGGGTCTCCTTCGGGGGAAACAGCTCCTGGAATCACCAATCCGGTGATTCCGTGGCCGCCTGGCAGATCACGAACACGACCGATCCGGGCGGCCCGGACGGGCTGTCCCATTCGCTGCTCCTCGACACCAGGACCAACACCTTGAACAAGGTCGTGGTGGACCGAGGCCTCGTGTCCTGGAACCTCAATGACCGCGGGCTCTCCTACAGCTACCGGAACTCCGACACCCGAGACACCTACACCACCGGCCGACTGCGCTGACCCGTTTGCCCACCGTCACGGCCGTGCTCGTCGGCGGGCGATAATAGGGTGTAGGTCCTCCAAGCGCTCCAAGATCAAGGCCAGCCAATCCGCGCAGGGTTCACCCACCGCCGCCCAACAGCGGACGGAACGGGTCCAGGCAGCGTCCGCCACTCCCGAATGGGAGCAGCGTCAGGCCGAGGCGCAGTCCGGGTCCAGCCCCAACCTGCTGCTCGGCGCGCTGGTGGTGGCCGCGGCGTTCCTTGCGTTCTACTACCACGGCCTCGCGCTGCGGCAGATGCAGGATCTCGTGGACGGACTTGCGATGCCGGATCACCGGTTCTTCGGTTACGGCACAGCCACCGTTGAGAAGCTTCGCAGCGCCATGGATTCCGATGCGCTGGGTCAGCTGAACTGGACGCACAAGACCGCGGGCATGCTCTTCCCGATCTTCGCGGCGCTGGCCACTGCCGTCACGGTGGGCATGAAGGGCCCCAGATCCGCGTGGCGTTGGGTGCTCTACGTGCTGGCCCTGGCCTTCGCGGCAGTGAACATCACGCAGAATTTCCTGGTGGATCGGATGCTCAAGGCGGAGGGCTCGGACCTCGTGGCCGTCACCTCCACCTTCACCGTTCTGACGTGGGTCCTGCTGGCCGCCTGCACCGTGACGGTGGTGGCGTTGCTGATCGCCGCGTTCGTCAAGGAGTTCCGTCGCCGTTGGTCGGACCCGACCTTGCAACAGCGCTCCTGCTGAAGCGGTTAGGATGGATACGGCGCCATCGCGCCTCAAGCCTCTGTAGCTCAGTTGGATAGAGCGTCCCTCTCCTAAAGGGAAGGCCATCGGTTCGATTCCGGTCAGGGGCACCACTCGAGTTGGCCCCAACTTCCGCAAGATCACGCGGGAGTTGGGGCCTTTTTCATGCGGTTCATGCTGTGGTGGGTTTGCACATCCTGCGGCGCCGAGCCTCATGATCACGCCGCCGGACGTACCGGACCCCGCGGGACGTACACATGCCCGACGGCTGGTGGGCACCCGCCGTCGGGCATGGAAGGCGCCTGCGGCGCCCAAGCTTGTTCAGAGCAACAGGAGCCCGGAGGTCTTGGGCGAGACGAGTTCGTCAAGCACCACGCACGCCGCGCCGACCGCGCAGACTCCGGGGCCCAGTTCCGAGGTGCGCACGGTCACGGGACGCGCCAGCGAGCCGTGGAAGGAACCCGCCACGATTTCAGCCACGGGAGCTTCCGCGAAGTCCTTCACGGCCTCCCATACCGGACCGCAGACCACCACCTGATCCACGTCCACGAGGCTCGCTACATTGCCTACCGCGCGGGCCACCAACCCAGCGAGTTCCAGGGCGATGGCGCGCGCTGCCGGGTCGCCTGCGCGTCCCAGTTCGAAGACCCGCTCAGCGGCGGCAAGCTTCTCGGGGACGGAGGCTTCACTCACGTCGGGCAGGTCCAGGCCCGCGGCCTTTCCGCGGGCCACGATGGTCTCGTAGTTCAGATTGACCGCCACGCAATCGTTGCGACCACACACCGCACACTCGCGGTCCCGGCACTCTCCGGTGCTCATGTGCCCCAGCTCGCCCGTGTTCCCGGTCTGCCCCTGCATGATCTGGCCGCCGAGCACCAGGCCAACGCCCACCCCGACACCCACGTACACGCAGATGAAGTCCCGAGCACCTACCCCGGTCCCGAGCCACTGTTCCGCTGAGGCGGTGGCCACCGTGTCCTTGGACAGGATCACCTCGAGGCCGAGCTTCTGCGCCAGCGGATCCACCAGATCCACGTCGCCCCAACCGTCCATCAGCGGCGGATGCAGCGCGCTGCCGCGGTCCAGATCGATGGGTCCGGGAACCGCCACCCCGAGCCCCAGAACGGAGGACTTCTCGTAACCACTGGCCTCCAGAAGTGCCTCGGCCTGGTCCGCGACCAGGTCCACAGTGGCTTCTGGGCCCAGGTCCTCGTCCGGACGGAACATCTTCTTGGCCAGCACGCTGCCTCTCAGGTCCACCAAGGTGAAGGCAACCTGCCCGGGATCGACGTGAACACCCAGCGTCACGT
>NZ_JALAGT010000011.1 GCF_022712295.1 Galactobacter sp. | reverse complement strand
GTGTGGACAACTTACATCCGTGTGGTTCGACGAGAGCTGCACTCGTATGAATCTACGAATCATGCGGATCGAGGCCAGTCATCACGCAGATGGAGGGAAAGCTCAAGCCGGGGACCGAGGGACGGGTGTTCGATTACCCACAGTTCGCATCCACAGCTGTGGATAACTTTGGTGAACAGGGTGTGCAGTACTGGGGAGAACTGGCTCGGCCCACACGATGATGGCGACCGATGTGCGCGAAATCCGCTGTGGCGGGTGGAAGGTGCGCAGATTCATGCACAGGGGTTGTGCACAATGTGGACAAGTTACATGGGTGTGATTCCGTGCGCATCGGAGGGGGTAACGGCCTGAGAACGCAGGTGAAACCGAGTTTCGGGGCGAGATTCCGGGCTGGTACCCACAGAGACTGTCCACAGTTGTGGATAACTTGAGTGAACAACGTGTGCACGAGCATAGATAGCTACGAGGAGTGCGGGGCGACAGCGTGTCTTCGTGGGCCGATGCTGCGGTCGGCGCTTGCGTGCGCCGTGCGTGAGTCACGCGGGAGCCCTTCACGCATTCTGAGTCTGGACACGGTTCGTTGCGTGGGGTTGAATGATCCCACTTCTGATTGAACTCTTTCAATCACTCGAGAGCGGTGCCCGAGGGGAGGAATCTCGTATGAGCCGGCCGAATGCTCATCTGCGTCCTGCGGTGCGCGAGGACGTGGAGGCGGTGACCGAGCTGCTCAATGCGGCAGCCCATCACGACGACACCGACGAATTCATCGATGTGGAGGACCAGGCGGAGGAGTGGAGGACGCCTGGCTTCACCCTGGAAGAGGACGCTCGTGTGGCGGTGGACCAGGACGGAGCGCTCCTGGCCTACCTCAGCATCCGTGTGGCGGATTCCCTCGTTGACGGTGAGATCACGGTCAACGTGTTCGGTGACGTCCACCCTGAGGCCCGCCGTCGTGGACTGGGCACCGAGCTGACCACCTGGGCCGTGAGCCGAGGAAGAGAGCTGGCGGGTGAGCGCTTCCCGGGCGTCCCTGCCGTGGTCCACGCTTGGGGGCGGGCGGAGGACTCCGACGCCGCGCAGCTCCTGAGAGATCTGGGGTTCCGGCCGGCACGCTATTTCACGGACATGCAGATCGAACTCGACCAGTGGGAGGACCCGGGCGGCCCGTCCACCGGACGAGTCATGCTCCATGAGGACCGCGATGCGGTGCTGGAGACCCGCAACGAGGCCTTCGCCGACCATTGGGGCTCATCGCCAACGTCTCCGCAGAGGTGGGCGCACATCTGGGGGCAACGAACGCTCCGGCTGGATCTCTCCAGGGTGATGCCGAGCCGGGACGGAACAGGCGTCGACGCGTTCGTACTGTCCGAGATCTGGGTCCCGGGCGAGGTCTACGTGGCGCTCGTGGGCACTCGACGGGCGGAGCGCGGAAGACATCTGGCCACGAACCTGCTTACGGACGTGGTCAGGGCAGCCCGGGCCGAGGGCGCCGCCAAGGTGGACCTGGGGGTCGATGCGGCAAGCCCCACGGGTGCCAACGGCGTCTATGAACGGGTCGGGTTCCGGCCCGTTCGGACCGGAGTCATGATGGTTCTACGGTGAAGGGGCGGCGTCAGTCCCGCCACCCCATCATCATGATGAAGCCGATCAGGGCGAGGCCGAAGCCGATCATGATGTTCCAGTTACCGATCTCCGGGATCGGGATGTCCACGCCCACCATGGCTGCGATGTAGAACGTGACGATCCAAGCCAGGCCGAGGATCATCAGGCCGAACATGACCACCTTGTACCAGGTGGCAACCGGCTTGAACTCATCAGCCTTGGCCGCCTTGACCCGCTTTGCCTCGAGCTTCTCCTCGGCCTCGGCACGCTTGGCCGGGTTACCGATCTTGGCCAGGTCGGAGAAGGCCTTGTCGTTGTGATCGTGGTTGTTGGACGTGGACTCTGGCACGGTTTCCTCCTGAGCCACGGACTCTGGACGCGGCGGGCGATAGGCTTGATGCTGCCCGCCACTTCGGCGGACACGTGACCTCAAGTGTATCGAGGAAACGCACACGGGTCCCAACCTGCCAAGGAGACGCTTACGTGGGTCGAAGAACAGCACAGCGGCAGAGGCGCGGTGTCGTCTCCACCCTGGTTGGTGGGTTCGGCGAGATCCTCCTGACCGCCGGACTGGTCCTCCTGCTTTTTGTCGCTTGGCAGCTGTGGTGGACCAACATCGAAGCAGACGCTGTGCAGAAGGACGCCATCACGGAAGTGACCGAGGACTGGGGGAAGGACGGCGTCAAGCCGACGCAGCCCCTGGAAGGCAAGGTCTGGGGCATCCTCTACGTCCCGCGGTTCGGCGATAGCTACGCCAAGCCCATCGCCGAAGGCACCAGCGACGAGGTCATGGACACCATCGGAGTGGGGCACTATCCGTCCACGCAGCTCCCAGGCGATCTGGGCAACGTGGCCATGGCCGGCCACCGTCAGACCCACGGCCAGGTGTTCTGGGACATGGACAAGCTCACGGACGGCGACAAGGCGTACGTGCAGACTGCCGAAGGCATCTGGACCTACACGTTCACCTCCCGCACCATCGTCTCGCCCGCTACCTCGAACGTGCTGCTTCCCGTGCCCGGGAAACCCGGCGAGGAGCCCACCATCTCCCAGCTCACCCTGACGACCTGCGATCCGCCGTTCACCACGCGTAACCGCATGATCGTTCACATGGAACAGGTTGCCGAAACCGGTCCAGGCGAAGTCCCTGACGCGATCGCGGACATCGTCAAGAAGACCACCGGAGTGGAGGAGACTGACTGATGTACGCCTGGCTGTTCCGGCACCTGCCCGGTCCCTTGTGGATCCGCATCATCCAGACGCTCTTGCTGCTGGCCTTCGTGGTCCTGGCCCTGATGAATTTCGTCTTCCCATGGGCCAACCAGTTCTCCCCTTGGAACGACTCCACGGTGGACGCCCTCCCGGCGCACCCAGAGACGTTCACCGACATGTCACCAGCGGCCTGAGGAGGGCCTTCCATGACTTCAACGAATCAGCTGGCACCCAAGGTGCTCGTCATCGACAACTACGACAGCTTCGTCTACACGTTGGTGGGCTACTTGCGAGAACTCGGCGCTCAGACGCAGGTGATCCGCAACGATGACCTCTCGGCCGAGGAGGTCTTCTCCCTGATGGAGAACGTGGACGGCGTGTTGGTCTCTCCAGGTCCGGGTGACCCCGCGGGCGCCGGCGTGTGCCTGGAAGTGATCCGCCGGGCCGAAGCCACATCGAAGGCCCTCTTCGGCGTCTGCCTGGGCCACCAAGCGCTCGCCGAGGCCTTTGGAGGCGTCGTGGCGCACGCCGAGCAGCTGATGCACGGGAAGACCTCCGTGGTGCGCCACGGCGACCATCCCCTCTTCGCCGGCGTTCCTCAGCCCTTCACGGCCACGCGCTATCACTCGCTGGCCGTCCGAACGGAAACCGTGCCCGCCGAGTTGGAGGTCACCGCCTCCACCGACGACGGCGTGATCATGGGCCTGGCCCACCGCACGGCTCCGCTCTGGGGCGTGCAGTTCCATCCCGAATCCGTCCTCACCGAGGGCGGATACCGCATGCTCGGGAACTGGCTGGAATCCCTTGGCGCGCAGGGCGCGGCCACACGTGCCGCTGCGCTGTCCCCGCTGATCCGGGACTGAACCGATCCGGGAGTGAACTCGGACCGGGCCGCAGGCCCGTCCACCCACATAACAGCCGACGGCGGGTGGCCACCTCGAGGTGGCCACCCGCCGTCGCGCATTGGCGCTTCTTGGTCCGCTTCAGCGCCGCAGCTGCCCCGTTCCGGGGCCGCTGCGACGGAGACGGGAACTTCAGTACCGGGACGCCTGGAGCGTCAGGAACCGGTGGTCACCAGCCCCAGCTCTTGCCCCAGTCTTCGTCGCTCCAGCGACCCCGGTCCCACCGACTCTCGTCCCAGCGTGCTCTTCAATCATCGCCGTCGTCCTTGTTGTCCTCGTCGTTCTTGCTGCCGCTGGAGTCGTCAGCCACCTTCAAGGTCACCGTGGTGCCGGGATCAACCGTTTCACCGGGCTGCGGGCTCTGGGACAGAACCGTGCCCGGGTCCTTGTCATCGCTGTGCTCCTCGGTCACCTCCGCCTTGAGCTCGTAGGAGCCGCCCTCCAAGGTCTTCACGGCGTCCTCCTTCTTCTTACCGGACACATCCGGAACCGAGACCTTGCCGGTGGAGACCGTCACCGTGACGAGGGTATTGCGGGGGACACGTCCCGAGGACGTCCCGTCGGCATCCACCTTGATCACGGTTCCTGCGTCCTTCGGGGACTCCCCGTCCACGAACTCCTGAGACATCAATCCGGCGCCATCGAGGAGCTTCTTGACCTCGTCCCTGCTCTTCCCGACAAGACCGTCAGGCAGCTTCACCTTGCCGTCGGAGACCTGCAGCGTCACGGACCCGCCGACCCTGATGGTGGAGCCGGCCTTCGGATCGGTGGACACGACCTTGCCTTCCTCCACGTCGTCGCTGGCCACGGTCTTGGTTGTTCCGTTGACCTTCAGACCGAGATCGGTGAGCTCCTGCTTGGCCTGGTCCTGGTCCATGCCCGCGAGATCGTCGGGGATCTGGACCTGGCCCTTGGACACCTTCAGCGTGATGGCCGATCCGTTCTCCACGGTCTCACCGAGCGCAGGGTCGGTGTTCACCACGAGATCCTTCTTGATCTTGTCGTGCTCCACCTCGGTGACCTGGTCGGAAACCTTGAATCCCAGGTCCGTCAGGGCCTTCCTGGCGTCCTCCTGGCTCTTGCCCGCAAGGTTGTTCGGGATGGTCACCTGCTCGGAACCCTGGGAGACGCGCAGGGACACGTCCGAGCCCTTCTTGGCCTGCATGCCGGCACCGGGATCGGTGTCCACCACGGAACCGCGCTTCACATCGTCACTGAAGACTTCCTTGACCACCGGGACCAATTCCTTGTTCTTCAGCGCGGTCTCCGCCTCGGCCTGCGTCTGGCTTTTGACGTCCGGTACTGCGACACGGGCGTTCTTCTCCGCCTGGTCTTGCAGGTACCTGACCAAGAAAAAGCTTCCGACGGCGAGGAGGAGCACCAGGATGATCGAGACGATCCAGACGATCTTCTTGCGGCTCTTGGCCTTGGACTCGGCTTGTTTGGCCGCCTCCGAATCCTCGTCGGCCTTGGGGATCAGGCCGGTCCAACTACCCGTCTGAGCGGTATCCGATGCCGCAGCTGAGGCGGCCATGGGAATGGCTTGGGTGGTGGCCGTGGCCGAGTTGGCGGACGTGCTGGAAGGGGCTGCCCCATAGGCGGCCGCAGGCATCTGACCGTGCTGTGCGGCGCGCAGCGCCGTGGCGAACTCCTGCGCGGTCTGGAAACGGTGGCCCCGATCCTTGTTCAACGCACGCGCAATCACGGCGTCCAGCTGCGGAGTGACGGACGGGTTCAGGGACGACGGGGCCGGCGCCGGTTCTCCCACATGCTGATAGGCCACCGAGACCGGACTCTCGCCCACGAACGGGGGGCGCCCTGTCAGCAGCTCGAAGAGCAGGCAGCCCGTGGAATACAGGTCGCTGCGAGCGTCGACGGCTTCGCCGCGCGCCTGCTCGGGGGAGAGGTACTGGGCGGTGCCGACCACGGCTTGCGTCTGCGTCATGGTCGCAGCCGAATCGGCCACGGCCCGGGCGATCCCGAAGTCCATGACCTTCACGGTGCCTGCCTCGGTGATCATCACGTTGGCGGGCTTGATGTCGCGGTGGACGATCCCCTGGGCATGGGAGGCGGCCAAAGCGGCCAGGACGCCGAGGGTGGCGTTGGAGGCATCCCGAAGCGACAGCGGGCCGTTGGAGATGCGGGACTTGAGCGTATGCCCCTTCACGTACTCCATCACGATGAAGGGAACCTTCAACCCGACGTGCTCACCGGGCAACTGCACATCGGTGTCCCCGGTGTCGTACACAGCCACGATCCCGTGGTCGTTCAGCCCTGCAACGGCCTTGGCCTC
The DNA here is from genome assembly GCF_022712295.1 of Galactobacter sp. Taxonomy (GTDB): domain Bacteria; phylum Actinomycetota; class Actinomycetes; order Actinomycetales; family Micrococcaceae; genus Galactobacter. The sequence continues at coordinate 8,800 of NZ_JALAGT010000011.1, read as the reverse complement.
ACGGCGGAAGCGAGCCTGGAAGGTCTCGTCCCGGGCCAGGTCTGAGCGCAAGATCTTCACTGCAACATCACGGCCCAGGAGGACGTCGCGGGCCAGCCACACGTCGGCCATGCCGCCGCGGCCGATCAACCTGCTGAGTTCATAACGGTCGTTGAGCACGTGCTGCTGCGGGGTCGCAGCGGGCCCGCTTGCTGCCGGCTGGGGTTCTTCCGGTGTTCCGGTCACGGGGCACCTCCTTCTTCTTTCTCGTGGGTCAGTTGGTCGTTTCGGAGTCGGATGCGGCATCAGGATTCGAGACCGCCGCCGCATCCTCACCGTTGGAATCCGAACCTGCGTCGTCGGCGGCCGACTCCGCGTTCGCGTTCTCCGCAGCGTTGGCGTTCTCCGCAGCGTTGGCGTTGTCTGCCGCGTTGGCGTCCTCCGTCGAGTTCGCGTTCGCAGCGTCATGCGAGTCCGCGTTCGACGAAGCTTCGGCTCCGTCGTTCGAGGCAGCCGATGCGCCGGTATCCGTGGAACCTGACGTGCCGGTGTTCGTGGAACCGGCATCTGAACCAGATTCCGATGTGGTTCCGCCATCGTTGGACGAAGAATCGTCGGAATCGCTGTTCGCGGAACTGCCACTGGAACCTGAATCAGACGAGTCCTCGGCAGTGCAGGTTACCGTGATCCGGGCGTCCGGCTGCAGCGACTGTTCCCTGGGCTCCACCCAGCTCGCCGTGCCGGAGTCTGCGCCGCTGAGCGAGACGTTGGTGAAACCGAGTGAGGCCAAGTAGGTCGTGGCATCACTACAGGACTTTCCCATCACCCTGCCGGAGTTCAGGTAGATCGACTCCTCCTCAGTGGGGGATTCAGAGGTGGGCTCGGACGCGGACGTTGTGGCCGGCGACGTGGTCGGATCGTCGCTGCCGTTGATCCACTTGGGGATCATCACGGCAGCGGCGGCGATGAGACCAGCGGCCACGAGTGCCACGATCAGCCAGATCCACCACTTCTTCTTGCCACCGGAATTGTCCGTCGGCGCGTCATCAGGATTCGGCGGAACGGTGCCTCCACCATCACCTGGCCTCGCGGTGGCAGACAACGTCGAGTCATTCACCGTGGGCATGGCGGAAGTCCGAGGGGCGGACTGTGCGGAGATGGCGTTCGTGGCCTGGGTTGCAGGCGTCTGGACGGACGTCATGGTCTGCGTCGCGTCCATGTCCGATCCCAGGAAGGGTTTCATGCCGGGAACGGCATCAACGGCATCCTGCACGCGTCCGGCGCGCAAGGCGTCGGCCGCGAAGGCGAGCTTCGAGGCGTCCGCAGGACGGTCGGCCGGGCTCTTGGAGAGCAAGGCGAAGATGAGCGCGCGAACAGGTTCGTCGATGGTGTCGGGGAGTGCCGGCGGCCGGTCGTTGACCTGTGCCAGGGCGATGGCGATCTGGGATTCCCCGGAGAAGGGGCGGCGTCCGGCCAGGCACTCGTAGCCGATGACACCGAGCGAATACAGGTCGGATTGGCCGGTGGCGGTTTGGCCGGTGGCCTGTTCGGGCGCCAGATACTGCGCAGTTCCCATGACCTGGCCGGTGGCGGTCAGGGGGACCTGGTCCGCGAGGCGGGCAATGCCGAAGTCGGTGATCTTGACCTTGCCGGAGGGCATGATCAACAGGTTTCCGGGCTTCACGTCGCGATGAACCAGCCCACGCGCGTGAGCGGCGGAAAGGGCGCGCGCGGTCTGGGCGATCACGGAGAGCGTGAAGTCCGGAGTCAGGACACGCTCTCGTTCGATGATGGTGGACAGCGGCTCGCCCGGCACCAACTCCATGACGAGGTAGGCGCTACCGTCCGCCTCGCCGTAGTCGAAGACGTTGGCGATGCCGTCGTTGTTCAGCAATGCCGTGTGTCTGGCCTCGCCGCGGAAACGCTGGAGGAACCCAGGGTCTCCCATGTACTCCTCTTTGAGGATCTTGATGGCGACGATTCGCCCAAGAACGTTGTCAAGGGCCTTCCAGACCTCGCCCATGCCACCGATGGCGATCCGGTCCGTCAGCTGGTAACGACCACCCAGTGTGGTTCCACTCGTGGGTCTCACTTGTCGAACACCGCCCTTTCCACCTTGTTCATGATCGTGCTGGTGAGCCCTTGGCTCTCTTCATAGCTGATGTTCTGGACATTCACCGTGATGGCGACTTCCGGATCGTCCGCCGGAGCGAATCCGGTGATCCAGGCATGTACCCGGCCGGTGTCTCCGATCTGAGCCGTTCCGGTCTTCGCGGCGAGCTCCACACCGGGAACTTGTGCCTGCATCGCCGTGCCGGACAGCGGCGGTTGCTTCATCAGCTCGGTGACGTCGTTGGCCACCTTCTTGGTGGTCACGTCCCCGATCTTCTCAGCCTTGAAGGATTCCAAGACCTGCAGATTCGGGTTGGTGACCTCTTGGATCAGCTGCGGCTTCATCAGCACCCCGTCATTGGCGATACCCATGGCCACCATATTCATCTGCAACGTTGTGGCCTGGACGTCGTACTGGCCAATGGAGGAATACGCGAGATTCGCCGCGCTCATGTCCTCGTCGGGCCAGACGGACTTGGACGTGGGAGCCAGTCCCAGGTCCTTGGGCTTGGCGTTGAAGCCGAAGCGTTCCGTGACCTCGGTCATTTTGTCCTGGCCGATCTTCTGGACGGTCTTGGCGAAGGGCGTGTTGCAGGACTGGGCCACGATGAACTTCAGCGGAGCCTTGTTGGGCCTGCTTGCACAACTGCCGTGATCAAAGTTGGCCAGCTTCTTGTCGGTTCCGGGGGGAGTCCAATCGGGGGAGTTGTCGTACTCCCCGTCCACCTTGAAGTCTCCGGTCTCCAGGCCGGCCACCAGGTCCAGCAACTTGAAGCTGGATCCGGGGGAGACTCGGTCGTAGACGGCGGCATTCCAGTTGAGAGCCACGTTCTTCTGCTCGCTGAGTGCGGCCTTGTTCTTCTCCAACTGGGCGGTGGACTGCACGGCCATCAAGTTGGTGTCGTAGCTGGGCTTGGAGACCATGGCGAGGATCTTGCCGGTCTTGGGCTCGGTCACCACCACGGATCCCTTGAAGTTGTTCGGCAGCGCGTTGTAGGCGGCCTGCTGGATCTTGGGGTCGATGGTCAGAGCGACATTGGCGCCCTGATCCGATCCACCGGTGAACAAGTTCACCAAGCGGTCGAAGAACTGCGAGTCGCTGGTGCCGGCCAGGGTGGTTTCCTGAGACGACTCCAACTGTGTGGCGCCAGAAGCGAAGCTGTAGTAACCAGTGAGCCCGGAATACAGGTCGGCGTTGTGGTAAACGCGGCGGTAGTCGAACTGAGAACCATCCGAGTTCTTCACGCTCTCTGCGACGGGCTCACCGTCCACCAGGATGGCGCCACGAGGCTGCCCGTAGTTGGCGATCAACTGACGGTTGTTGAGTGCGTTGTTGTTCAGTGAGTCCGCTGCGAAGAACTGGATATAGGTGGTTGCACCCAACACGATCGCCATGAGGGCAACCACCGCCACCCAGACGCGCCTGACAGCCTGGTTCATGCGAGACCTCCCTCGGTACGCGCTGCGGAGGGACGCGGCAGCGCCTGCTCCGGCGTGGCGTCGAGGGCGGATGCCTCCTGAACCCGAAGCCGACGCTCAATGGCACCCTCGTCCTCTGTGGACAGGGCGGAACCGCCAGTGGCGGGGCGTCTGGCGTTGTGGGATATCAGCAGCAGGAGCGCAACCAGGATCCAGTTGGCCAACAGGGAGGAACCTCCAGCGGACAGGAAGGGTGTGGTGAGGCCGGTGAGCGGCATGACCCGCAGGACGCCTGCGGTGACAACGAAGAGTTGGAGGCACAGGGTGAAGCTGAGGCCAATGGCCAGAAGCTTCCCGAAACCGTCCCTGGCGCCGATGGCGGCACGAAGCCCACGGCTGAAGAGCAGCAGGTAGAGCATCACGATGGCCGCGAGGCCGACCAAACCCAGTTCCTCGCCCAGCGCCGTGTAGATCATGTCCGAATTCGCCAGCGACACTGAGTTCGGTTGGCCTTCCCCGATGCCGGTGCCGAAGATGCCGCCGTTGGCGAGGGCGAAGAGCCCCTGGGCAACCTGCCGGGAGCCGCCGTACGCCCGGTTGTAGATCTCCGGGTCAAAGACATTGAGCCAGACGTTGACACGTGCTTGGACGTGGGACACGAACAGCATGGCGAGGGCGCCGCCTGCGGCGATGAAGGCAAGGCCGATGGCGATCCAGGAGACTCGGCCGGTTGCCACGTAGATCATGACCATGAACAGGCCGAAGAAGAGGATGGCGCTACCGAGGTCCTTCTGCAGCACCAGCACGGCAAGCGCGGCAAGCCAGGCAACCAACATGGGAGCCATATCGCGTACACGCGGAAGTTGGATGGGACCGATCTTCTTACCCGCAAGCAGAATCAGATCTCGCTTCGATCCCAGGTAGGAGGCGAAGAACAACGCGAGGGTGATCTTGGCGAATTCGCCAGGCTGGATGCCGAATGGCCCGATACGGATCCAGATCTTGGCCCCGTTGATGGTCTGTCCCAGGCCGGGGATCAGAGGCATGATCAGGAGAGCGGCCGAGGCTGCAAGCCAGATGTAGGTGAAGGGCCGCAGGATGCGGTGGTCCCTGATGGTCCACAGCAGGATCACGGCACATGCCATGCCGAGTCCGGTATATATCAACTGGTTGGTGGCAACCGTGGTGGGGGTGGCGTGCCCAAGATCCAGGCGATGGATCATGGCGAGACCTATGCCATTGATGGCAACCACGATCGGAAGAATGAACGGATCGGCATATTTGGCCCAGATGCGCAGGGAGATGTTCATGCCGAGCGCCAAAGCCCCCATGACGGCCACGTGAGTGATCCAGGAACGGTCCTCCACCGAGGAGCCCACGGGGGAGACGGAGACCAGGAAATCGGCCAACGCCACCACGGCGAGAGAAGGCAGTAGGAGGAAGAGCTCCAGGTTGCGTCGGGTGCGCTGTTTGGGTGGGCGCACTTCAGCGGAGACGGTCACTTGGGAACCTCCTCCGTGCAATAAGCGGCTTGCGTGCTGTCATCTTCATCATCGGCGATGACCTCACATTGGCTCTTCGCGGTCACCATGACCTGAGCGAGTGTGGTCAGTGCTTCCTGCCGGGAAGCGCCGGAAATCCCATTCTCCAGGTTCTGTTGGGTGTACGCGGGGAGGACCTCCAACGGAACCTTCGTCTTGGTGTCCACGTGGGAGAGCTTGATGGGGCCGAGGTTCTGGGAGACACCCTGGAACAGGGCAACCTTCCCGTTGTCGACTCCGACGTAGTACCTGGTTTGGGTCCACGAATACCCCAGCCAGACCACCGAGGCGAAGAGCGCGATGCAAACCGCGAGGATAGCAGGCATGAGCCAGCGGTGGCGGCGTTTCCCGCCGCGTTCGGCCTCGCGCTGAGCCCTCAGGGCCTTGGCCTCCAACAGGGCGGCCTTGTGGTTCAGTAGTGCAGCCGCTCGACGCTCTCCGGTCCCCTGCGTCACCAAAGGGATCTGACCGGATTCGGTAGCGAGGAATGCGGCACCGACCAGCTCGTGAGGCCGGGCGGACATGTCGTAGCGGAGCAACGCCCGCGTGGCCTCGAGATCGCCGTCGGCCGCAACTTTCAACTGAGCGGTGTCGGGAGAGGGATCCTCGCCGGCCTCTGGCTGGTGAGACTCGGGCGGTTCGGATTCCGAATCCATCACCTGGACCACCACTGCGGTGACGTTGTCCGGGCTACCGAGTTCCAGGGTGCGCTCCACGAGCCGGTCCGCTGCTTCGCGTACCGACCGGGCGGTCCGAACGATCCGCTCGGTTTCCTCCTCGGGGACCACGGCGTTGATGCCGTCCGAGCACAGCATCCAGACTTCACCAGGTTCCACGGGGTACTCGTGGAGGTCCAGCTCGGGGGAGGCATCCGAATCACCCAGGACTCGCATGATCACGTTGCGGTGAGGATGGACCTTGGCCTCTTCCTCGGTGATGCGCCCCTCTTGCAGCAGCTTCTGCACAAAGGTGTGGTCCTGGCTGATCTGCTCCCAGGTGTCGTTCTTCAAGCGGTAGGCACGCGAGTCCCCGATGTGCGCATATCGGAAGCGGTCTTCCGTGAGCAGCAGGGCCGTGACCGTAGTTCCCATACCTGAGAGTTTGGGGTTCTGATCCACGAGTTCGTTGAGGATGATGTTGGCGGACTGGATCTCGTCAGCCAGGACGGTATCCGGGTTCTCCAATTGCGCGCCGTCGAGGTGCACCAGATCGAGCACGGTCGATGCTGAGGCGACATCACCGCCAACGTGTCCGCCCATACCGTCGGCAACGACAGCAAAATAGCGCCCGGCATAGCCGGAATCATCGTTCTTCTTGCGTACCTTGCCCACGTCGGAGGCGGCTGCGAAGTCCAGGTAGAGGGACATACTCAGGGCCTCAACTCCATCACGGTCTTCCCGATTCGGATGCGCTGGCCGGGTTCAACCGGCTGGGCGCGGGTGAGTTGGTTCTCGTCGATGAATGTTCCGTTGGTGGAGCCGAGGTCTTCGAGGAACCAGCGGCTGCCCTGTGGGAACAGGCGGGCGTGACGGCCCGAGGAATAGTCGTCGTCCAGGACCAGTGTGGCCTCCTGTGCGCGACCCAGCAGCAACGGGCTGGCCGCCAGTGGCAGCTCCGTTCCGGCCCGTGGGCCTTCCAAGACCACGAGGCGGTGCGGAATTACGCGTTCGGGTTCGCTCGGGCCGGCTGGGGGAGCGGCCGACGTGGGAGCGGCACCAGCTGCGACGCGGGTGCGTTGACCGACGCCGAGGTCGCGTCGCAGTGCCATGACCACGATCAAGATCATGATCCAGATCAGGGCAAGGAATCCGAAGCGAAGAAGCGTGACGACGAGTGGTGCCATGTGTTTACTTGTTCCGTTCTGTGTCACGCAGGAGACGGAACGTCACCTTGGTGTGGCCCGCGGAGATCACGGAGCCATCGGTCAGGACCTCATCGCCACTCAGCTTGGTGCCGTTCAACCAGGTGCCATTGGTGGAGCCGAGGTCCCTCACGAGGACCTTGGACCCTTCTCGGACGATGCCGATGTGCTTGCGGGAGACACCGGCGTCGGCGACCTGGATATCAGCTTCGGACGACCGACCGATGGAGATGGTAGGAGCGTTGATCGCATAGCGGCGCCCCTCCACTTCGATCACGGGCACGAGTGGCCGACGTTGGGAGACCGGGGGAGTGGGCTCAGGGGGTGCCACTCGGGTGGTTGCGCCCTCTGGAACCTCGAAGGGTTCATCGTCAGCGGCTCGCGTGGTGCGCTGGCGTGGCTTGGCTTGAGGCCCACCCAACGAAGCATCGATCTCGACATGACCGCGGGAAAGGTCCGCGTCGTGACGGAAGGTCACAGTGATGGCATCCCGCAGCGTGTAGTCCTGCGTCTCTGCATGCTCCAGGGCGACGTCGGCCAGCTCTTGCGCCAGAGGCAGGCCCCACTCCCGGGCCTTGGCGAAGTCGTCATCGCCGAGTCGGACGGTGAAGGCGTGTGGGGCCACCGTTCGCCCTTCTGAGAGGGAGAACGATTCGTTGTCCATGCAGTTACGGATGAGGTTGGCGATCTCCACGGGCTTGACGCCGTCGTTGGATGCTCCACGGAATGCGCGCGAGACGACCTTTTCGATACCGCGTTCGAGGCCCTTGACGAGTCCCATGGGGCCTCCTTCCTTCTGCCGTAGCTGTCCGTTACATGGCGGCCTGACCACACCGTGGTGGGGTCCGGTCCGGTCCGACTCTACCGAAAGCGACTGAAAGCGCGCCCAGAGTGTGGTCCGCAGGTTCCGATTCGTAGCCGAGCGCGGTCCTGCGAACCCGTGCGTAGCCACCCGTGAGAGTGGTCCGTGTGGGTGCTGCTCTCCATCGTCGGCATGGAGAGGATGAACCCGGCGGGGCTGTGACGAAGGCTACGAGCCCTCGATTATGAAATGCTCCTGGGCATCCGCTAGGCTAGTGATCACTGCGGTCCTGATGGATCGAAGTCACTCGAGCGCGAGTGGCGGAATTGGTAGACGCGCTGGCTTCAGGTGCCAGTGATCGCAAGGTCGTGGGGGTTCAAGTCCCCCCTCGCGCACAAAGGAAATGAGCCCCTGGTCGTAAGACCAGGGGCTCATTCGTTTGCCGGCCCAATGCCCGACGGCGGTGGGCGCCAGAGTGCCCCGCCGACCGGGGTGGGCCGCACATCGCGCCGGATACCTGATGACATGGGTGGACGTGATCTGAGGTAGGACTTCGGGCCGGGCGTGATGGCCAACACGGAGATCCCAGGTCCCAATGCCCGGACGTTCGTGCTGGTGCGCGGCATCGGCATGGGGCGCATCGTCTATGCGGACGTCGCTGAGGTGCCGTCCGAACGCGGACGCGTGCTCGCCGTGGAGGCGCTGGTGCTGATCGCCCCGACCGTCACCTGTTACGAGCGCAAGGCGCCGCGTCAGGCGACGCTGATGGTCCAGGACCTCACCGGTGAGGGCCCCAAGTGCTGTTACTGGGGATGTGGGAATACGCCAAGACCAGCCCGATCTGGTTCCTGAAAAAGCTGCGGTTCGTGCTGCGGCATCGGTTAGAGAGCATCTGCCTGCACATCGGCACCCCCACCCCTGTCCTGCGCGGGGAGACGGACAGGGTGCGCCCTCGCGACTGGGTGTCCGAGGTGGCGCAATTGGGCTCTTCGGATTTGGGGGTGTAGGCGGTTGTTAGTCACGGGTGTGGGTGAAGTGGGTGCGGAAGCCGCCGGCTTCGAGGAGTGCTCGGAAGCGGTAGTAGGT
>NZ_JALAGT010000108.1 GCF_022712295.1 Galactobacter sp. | reverse complement strand
GCCGCCGCCCCTCTCCCCAGACTATCCGTCACCGCCACATCGGTTCGCACCGCCGCCGCCCCTCTCCCCAGACTTTCCGTCACTGCCGCATAGGTTCTCCAGGAGGTGGCGACGGAATGTCTGGGCAGTAAGCGTGCGACAGCACGAAGGTCCAGGTGAGTGTGATCAGGGGCTCCGCTGACGCGCCACCAAAGTGTCACCCTCCGCTGGCACGATGTTAATGAAGCAATTCATCACTTCGTTCACTCGCCCCGCCAGGAGACTTCCCCATGAGCACGCCCATTCCGCCGGCTTCCGATCGGCCGAACGAACGCCCAGCACTCGGTGACGCAATGCAGCCGGCAGCATTGGATGTACCGGACTCGGGCCAGCCGGACCCCACGATGGCCCCGCACCAACGCAAGGGTCTGAAGGCCGCCTTCAAATCCACGTGGAAGCCGTTGCTGCTCGGCTTCGGGATCGGAGCTGTGCTACTCGGTTCCGGCGCAGGAGTCGCTGGATACGTGTGGCATCAGAACGATGTCGAAGCGGACCGGGCCACTGCCAAGAAGTTCGCCGCAGAAAAAACAGAAGCTGTGAAAAGTGCACGAGACGAAGGTGTCACTCAGGGTACCCAAGACGGCTATGCACAGTACAAGCAGGAGGCAGAGCAGCAGGCCGCTGCTGCGAAGCAGGAAGCCGAGAAGCCCTATACGGATGCGAAGCTGGAATTGGAGATCGCCCAGACCATCTGCTTGGAAACCAAGGCGGACAAGAAGGGGGTCACGGTCACCGACCACTCGGTGACTTTCGAGTCCGCCGGGATCTCGAAGGGAGCCTCCATAGACGTGGTCGGATGCATGCTCGGCGGCATCGGCATGGACCAAGCTACGTTGGACAAGATCAACCAGACACGGGCCTTGGACGGTCGCCAAGAGGATACGTGGGGAGTCTGGGAGGCCTCTTGGGGTTACCACCCGGACGACGGGCTCAACCTAGTGGTCGAGATCCAGGACGCACCGGCCAACTGATCCAGCGCCCACGAACGAGCCAACGCCACGCATGACCAGTTTTTCACCAGAACCGCGCCGGTTCGGAGCGGTTCTCGTGAGCTGGCGGACGTTCCGGCCAGCGCAGGCTTTCCGTCGCCGCTGCATAGTCCGCCCAACGCTTGTTCGTCCCCCGGCGTTCCGTCACCGTCTCATAGAGCCGCCCAACGCCTTGATCGTCCCTAGGCTTTCCTTCGCCGCCGCATGGTCCACCCAACGCCTTGATCGTCCCTAGGCTTTCCGTCACGGCCTCGTAGATTCTCCACGGGGTGGTGACGGAATGTCTGGGCAGTGAGCGCGTGCGACCAGATTGCCGACTCGTGCGCGGCCACATATGTTGAAGACATGAGGATGCTCTGGAAGGTTCTTCTGGCGACCGCCATCCCGCTGGCGATCATGACAAGCATCGGGCTGTACCTGCTGAGCAATGGAGAGAGCTCTGACGGCCGAAGCGTGCTCTGTGTGGGCGTCATCGCCGCGTCGGTCAGCGGCTCCTCATTCATCTATCAGGTTGAGCGTTGGCCGCTGAAGCGCCAGTCCGTCATCCACCTGGGACTCATGCTGGTGACGGTGCTGCCCGCCCTGCTGCTGACAGGGTGGTACGACCTCGGCACGGCGGGCGGCTGGTGGGGCGCTGTTATCACCTTCGTGGCTTGGGGCATCGGGCTTTGGACCGTTCTATACCTGATCTTCACCTGGGTGAACCGACGCAAGGCGCGCCGAGGGTGATCACGTGAACGGTTCCCCCGGGCTTTCCGTCGCCGCCTCTTGGGTCCGCCCAGCCCCTAGTCCTCGCTGAGGCCTTCCGTCACCGCCTCTTGAGTCCGCCCGGCCCCCTCGTCCACGCTGAGGCTTTCCGTCGCCGCCGCATAGTTTCCCTAGGAGGCAGTGACGGAATGTCTGGGGCGGATCAAGGCGGACCGGGTCGCGTCGTGCCGGATCAGGCCGGGGAGCGCAGGATCTTCTCCATGGCCTTGCCGCGGGCCAATTCGTCGATGAGCTTGTCCATGTATCGCAGCTCCTTCATCAGGGGGTCCTCGATCTCCGCAAGCTTCACCCCACACACGGATCCGGTGATGAGGGACCGGTTGGGATTCAGGGCCGGCGCGGCGTCGAAGAAGTCCTGGAACGTGGTCTTCTCATCCAGAGCGGTGTGGAGCTGCTCTTGGCTGTACCCGGTCAGCCAGCGGATGATCTGGTCCACCTCCGCCTGAGTACGACCCTTCTTCTCCGCCTTGGTGATGTAGTGCGGGTACACCTCGGCTACTGGAATGGTGAAGACGCGGTGTCCTGCCATGTCGAAGCCTCCTTCTGGAACCGAACGGTCAATGAATACTCTCACGTGGCGCGCGGCTGACGAGATACCCGGGAGGGCTGGTGCCTCAACGGTGCGTGGATACGAAATTTCGACAGGTCAGAGTTGACCTGCGGCGAGCCTGTCAAGTTTTCTGTGTAAGCCCTCCTGATGTTTCCTGATTGTTGGGGTGGTTAGAGGTAGGGGTTGATGCGCTCGGGGTAGGCCACGGTGAGTTGGGCGAGGGCTTGTTTCCAGTTGGTGGTTACCGCGCCTTC
>NZ_JALAGT010000107.1 GCF_022712295.1 Galactobacter sp. | reverse complement strand
TCAGGGTCGCGGCGGGCTTCGACCGCCAGTCGGGTCGCTCGCTCCCGAAGCTCTGCTGGGTACTTCCGTGGTGCTGCCATGAGGGGATCCTTCCAGGATGTCAGGCTTCCCCTCAATCAAACCCGGGACGATTCATTCCTTGCACCCCTGGGACTGCGATGTACCTGTACAGGTAATTCCAGGCCGGTCCGGTCGCATAGAAGAGACGATCACGTAGGTCGGGGTGCAGGGGACCGTTGACGGTTGCGAGGCCGGCATCGGTCAGGGGCATCACGGCCCGACGTTTGTACCCGTCTCCGCCGTGCTTGGACATCACCAGCTTCATCTGTGCGGGAGCGAAATGGGTCCATGGAATGGGGCCAACGCCGCGCAGCGTCAACCCGTTCGGCTCCAGGATCACGTCGAACGCGTCGTTGGTCCGGGACCTGTTCATGGAACGCAGCACGAAGGCTGGGATCAGCAGGGCCAACCCAGCGATCACAACGACGGCGACTGCGCCGATGATGATCTGGGAGTGGATGTGTACGCCCACCAGCCACAGGACGAGCACGGTCAGCACCGCTGCGACCAAGACCGAGTAGCCGAAGATCAACACGACTTTTAGCAGAGTGCGCACGCCGCGCGAGTACCCGGTCTCGGTTCCGGCCAGGCGCACCCAGCCTTGTTGCTGCAGTTAAGCTGACGCTGTCTCGAAAGGAGGCATTCTTCGAGGCTACCGGAGGACGCTCAGCCGTTCATCGGGGCCCAGGCAGGGAATGGGTCGGGGTATGTGGCCCAGGCATGAGGGCCCTCTTCGAGCTCGGCGTCCGTGAGGGTCGCATCATCCAGCGCAGCCCCGCAGGGCGGGCTCGTCGAGGTCCAGACCGATCAGGGCCAGGTCCTGCCCCAAGGCCAGGAGTTCGTCGTCAGGCTGCAGTGTTGCCGAATCCTGCATCGGTTCCAGACTCATGAGTGAGCCGACGTGCTGCCACCCCGCAGTCACGCCGGGGCGGGTGGACAGCCGCAGGAAGCCGGCCGAGCGGACGAGGCGGCCGAAGTGTCCATGCTCGATGTGGTCTTCGAAGAGCTCCACGAACCGCCGCGGGTGCAAGGGACGTATCTGTTCCCATCGCAGAACTGACACGGACGGGTGCGCCACCGGGACCGAGTCGTCGTTGAGCACGTGGACCCATCCGGGTCTCTCGCTGTGCGTGGGGATCGTCGAGGCAGGCCCGGAATCCTTCGGGGTCTCCAGGAGCAGCGTCGCCTCAGGTGCGAGCGCCGTGATGAGCCCGGTGATCCGACCCAGCTCGGCGGCCTCGAGGTACTCGGTGTTCACCAGTGCCACGTGGGTGGAGTACTCCAGCTGCGTGGCGGTGATGGCGGCGATGCCGGTGTAGTCCACTCCTGGCCCGTCGGCCGGTACGGGGAGGTAGGACTCCGACGCCAGGTCCGCGAGGAGGTGAGCCACGTCCACGACACAGATCAGGCGGGTGAGCCGCCCTCCTTCCGGCGTCTCGGCCAGCCGGGCGATGATCTCTTCAACCGGCACGGAGGCGGGGAACTCCAGGATGGCGGAGGTGTCGAGGTCGGCGCCCGGAATGCGTAACCAGGGGATGAGGGACGCAGCCTCGTCGATGGGGTCCGGGACGAGGCCGAGCCTGCCGGCGGACCAGAGCGCATCCCCGGTGAGTGCAGCGAGGTCGCGGGCGAAGGCGCTACGTTCCCGTGCGCACGTTCCGACGACGGCGGTGGTCTTGATGATGTCCACGTCGATCTCCTTGTCTGAGTCTGCCTGAGTGAGTGCCCATGTACGATGGTGCCATAATGCTAACCATTCTCAATAAGGAGGTGACATGAAGGTCAGGAATTCGTTGGCATCGCTCAAACGTCAGCCAGGAGCGCAGGTGGTTCGTCGCAAGGGACGCACCTATGTGATCAACAAGCGCAACCCGCGCTTCAAGGGGCGCCAGGGTTGACGAAAGTGGACTCGACGTCCGTCAGCGCAGCGCCCTGAAGTAGCGCCGTCGCACCAGCCGCTGAACCACCCGAAGCACCGGGAAAGCGAGCCTCCAGGGCATCGATTTCGACGGCGCGGTGAGTGAGCGGATGGTCAGTGCCGCCACCCCGTCCTCTCTGGTCAGGATGAAGGCTTCCTCCCCGCGCACGGGGTGGCCGGGCAAGGTGCGGTAGGAGAAGGCCACCCTGTCCGGTTCCTCCACCACCTCGGTGACCTCCACCGGCTCGCGAATGACCCAGGCGCGGACGCTCTGGCGATCACCCGAGCGCACGGGGTCCGACGAGTCCACGCGGAACCCGCTGGCCGTCTTCACGCCCCACGTCAGCAGCCGACGTGCCGCCTCGTCCCATGCGAGGCCCGTTCCGATGGGCTCTCTTCGCTGAAAGACCCGGTACCCATGCGCGCTGGGTGCCCAGGTCGGTGCGAGCAGTGAAAGGTTCTCGGAGTCGGGGTGGTTGGTCTCTGGCATCTGTCCAGGCTAATGCCGCCCTGGCACGGGTAACCGATTGTTGGCCCGAAATACAACAGTGGTAGATCTGGAGGTAAACCATCGGCACGGAACCGCGCATTCGCGGCATCACCGCCGTCGGTACCCAACCTTCACCAACTTCCTCGGAGCCGTCTTGTCATCCATCCAAAGAGCACCACTGAAGATGTACGGAGGTGCGCTGGGCGGATCCGTCCCGCTGCTGCTGTTCATCGCCGGCATGATCGGGCTGACCATTTCCGGCGGTGCGGATATGCCGGTGTTCTGGGCGGTGGCCTGGATCGCCTGCGTCATCGGCTTCTTCTTCGCAGCCTCCAAGAGCGACTACTGCAGCGCGCTGATCCGTGGCATCGGCAATTCCAACGGCGCCGTGGTCATCACGCTCTACTTCTTCGCAGGCGTCTTCGGTCAGCTCCTGAAGGAGGGTGGGCTCGTGGAGGGCCTGCTGTGGATCGGCACGGAGTTGCATGTGACCGGCGCGGCCTTCGCGGTGCTGGCGTTGATCTGCGCCATGGCCTTCTCAGTGGCCACCGGAACATCCGTGGGCACGGCCGCGGCCATGACGCCCGTCCTCTATCCAGCGGGTGTCATGCTCGGCTGTGACCCCGCCGTCCTGGCGGTGGCGATCTTGGCCGGCGCCGGCTTCGGTGACAACTGCTCCCCACACTCCGACACCACGATCGCCTCCGCAGCCAGTCAGGGGGCCGAGATCAAGGATGTGGTCAAGGCGCGCATCCCGTTCGTGCTGATTGCTGCGGCCTTCTCCATCGTCTTTGTGCTTGTCTTCGGTGGCGGCGGCGAGGTCACCGCGAAGAACACCCCCGGCACCGAGACCAACCCATGGGGCCTGTTGATGTTCCTCAGCTTCCTGGTGCTCATCTTCGTGGTCTTCCGCAACAGGCACATGATCGAGGCCTTCATCTGGGGCATCATCGCCGCTGTGATCCTTGGTCTGGTCACCAACGGATTCAGCTTCGGCGACATCTTCCACTTCCCGGCGGTGAAGGGGGATTCCTCGGGCTTGGTCCAGGACGGTATCGCGTCCGTGGCCAACACGATGATCTTCGTGTTGATCATCCTCGGACTGTCCCAGATCATGGTGGAGGCCGGAGTCATCCAGAAGCTGCTGCAGTTCTGCGGACGCTTCGTGAGGGGCAAGCGTTCAGCGGAGCTGGCGATCATCGGTGTGACCACAGCGGTGTCGGTGCCGATCTCCCACAACACCGCCGCGGCACTCGTGGTGGGTCCCGGCTTCGTGAATGCGATGGGCCGAAAGTTCGGCATCGCTCCGTCCCGGCGCGCCATCATGATGGACTGCTCGGTGACCTCGTTGTACTTCACGATTCCCTGGCACAGCTCGGTGATCACGTGGTTCGGGATGCTCACCATCGCCTCGCATGACTGGAACATTCCGCTGCCGTCCCTGTGGACGTCCTTCATGAACCCCTACGCCTGGGGCCTGTTCATCGTCACCATCATCGCTGCGCTGACCGGCTGGAAGCGCAAGGCCGTTGGCCCGCACGACGTGGATGCTGACGAGGATCCCGAGCACGGTCACCTCAGCCGAGTCGACGGTGAAGTCCAGGGCTGAGTCCACCGAGAACGCCGATGGATGGTGCCATTCCTCGGCGTTGACGGGTGGCACACCCGGGTTTGCCGGGTGTGCCACCTCGCCGGCTCAGTCCTGGGCTGCTGTGCTTTCCTGCGCTCCGCGATAGGTTCCGAAGCTCCAGAGCACACCCTCCGGGTCCTGCACGCTGAAGTCCAGGGAACCGTAGTCCTGTTCGGTCAGCCCCATGATCTCCGTGGCCCCAGCTGCGATGGCACGGTGGTAGAGCTCCTCGACCTTCTGGGTTGCGATGTAAATGGATGCCGCACCCACGCCGGTGTTGGTCATGACACCCTCGTCGCGACGGGACCCGAGCATCACCCCTCCACCTCCCTCCGGCCACATGAGCTCCGCATGATCGATCAGCTCGGGGTTGTCGGCGTTGGAATACTGGGCGGCGACCTCGAAACCGAAGGCCTCCTGCAGGAACTTGATCTCGGCCCGTGCGTCTCGGACGCGGAACGTGGGCCAGACGTTGGAGTTGTGCTGGTTCGTGGCCATGGCTTGCCTCCTGATCTTCGTGGACCGATGTCGTTTTCTCGGCCCGTCAGCCACCATCCTGGACGTGCATTGCAACGGTGGTCTTGAACAAATGGGAACTACTCGTAGTCAGAGCCTCCGTGTCGGGAGCCTCTGGCCACGATGAACGTCAGGTTCCCTGACGGCAGCCCGAGGTGGGTCCCGGCCCGTGCCCCGCTGACGTCGTAGCCGACGTAGTCGCCCACGAATGGTCGCCGGCGCGGGTGGGGACTGCGTACCAACGCTTCCGTGCTCGCCCCGGACATGCGCACAGTGTATTCCCGATGCGCCGCAGGCGCGCCCGGTGTCCGACGGCATGGGCCCACCTACGAGAGGTAGGCGGGCCCCGCCGTCGGACAGGGAAATGCACCGATGGATGATCAGACCGTGGTGCGACCGGTCACCGGGGCGACCTCCACCCACCGACCCGACTCGGCGGAGGCCAAGGCGGCGGAGGCGATCTCGGCCGCGGCCCAGCCGTCGGCCGCTGAAGGAGCAAGCTGCCGGCCGGTGGCAACGGACTCGAGGAACTGAGCGGCCTCAATGGTCTTCAGGTCGTCGAAGCCCATACTGCAGCCGGGGCCCGGCTGGAAGGCGGAGAAGCCGGGGAAGGACGGGCCCGCCATGATGTTGCGGTACCCGGCCTTGTCATCAGCCAGAAGCAGTTCGTTCATGCGCTCGAAGTTCCATCGGGCGCTTCCGCGCGTCCCGTAGACCTCGAGCGTGTACTCGGAGTGCGGGCCGGTGGCCACGCGCGTGGATTCGAAGACCGCCACCGCGTTGCCCTCCAGCTGGGCCATCACGGCGGCGTAGTCCTCGTTCTCGACGGTGCCCTTGGGGGCGTTCTCGCGCTCGCCGTTGTCGCCGAGCGTGAAGCGGTTGGTATCACCGGCGCCGGGGAGGGGGCGTTCCGGAATGAAGGTGCGGGTCAGCGCAGAGACCGACTTGATGGCGCCCACCGTGTACTGCACCAGATCGAAGCCGTGGGAGAGCAGGTCCCCGAAGACACCGGAGCCGGCCTTGGCATTGATGAAGCGCCAGGTGAGCACGTCGAGGGGGTCGTTGGAGTAGTCGGCCATGAAATTACAGCGCACGTTGGTGATGGTGCCCAGGCTGCCGTCCCTGACGAGCTGACGCAGCTTCTCCACGGCCGGGACATGTCGGTAATTGAAGCCCACGGAAGTCACCAGCCCCGCGGCCTCGGCGGCCTGGGCGATCTCCTTGGACTCCTGTGCGCCGCGGCCCATCGGCTTCTCGATCCAGAACGGCTTGCCGGCCGCGATGGTGTCCATGGCAATCTGGTGGTGAAGGAAGTTGGGGGACGCGATGGAGACGATGTCCACCTCGGGATCCGCGAGAAGGTCGTGATAATCGGCCACGGCGCGGCGGTAACCCAGGGCGTCCGTGGCATGGTTGCGGCCGCCCTCGTCAGGATCGGCAGCGACGACGAGGTCGGCGCGGGCGGCCAGATCGGGGAAGTGGCGGGGTGCCGCCAGGTACGCGTTGGAATGGAGTCTGCCCATCCATCCAACCGAGATCAGACCGACGCCGAGGCGCTTGGATGTGGTCATGGGTTCCTCCTTGAACCTGCCCAGTGTTCGTGCGCCCTGTAGCGCGCCCCCGCTGAACATATCTGTCTTAATGTCCTTACATGACAGTCAAGCACAGTTTGGTTGAGTGCGCACAGGTGCAGCCA
Organism: Galactobacter sp.; assembly: GCF_022712295.1. Taxonomy (GTDB): domain Bacteria; phylum Actinomycetota; class Actinomycetes; order Actinomycetales; family Micrococcaceae; genus Galactobacter. The sequence goes on along the minus strand of NZ_JALAGT010000107.1, from coordinate 4,364 downwards.
ATCGCTGTGCCGGCGAAGCGCATTCCGCCCAGACTTTCCGCCAGCGCAGCATGGAGAAACCATGCGGTCATGAAGGAATGTCTGGGCAGGGCGGGGCACCATTGAGCTGCTGCGGCTGCAGAGCCTCGGCTGCGGCGCAGATCAGGCGGGTTGGACGTCTTCACGGGGCGCCCAGACCACCTCGAAGCGCTCGCACACCACGGGCATGTCGAGGGCGAAGCCGCGTGGATCGGTGGAGTAGTGCTCCCAGAAGTACCGATGCCCTTGCTGCCAGTCGGCCAGGGTGCGGTCGCCCTCACCCTCTGCCGCGGCATGGTCTGCGGTGACCTCGTTGAAGGGGACGATCTGGACATCGGTGGTACGGATCAGGGCGCGCGGAACATCGCGACCGTCCAGGATGATGCTGAGAGAGCCCGGCTCGGGGACCGGTTCTCCGTCGTGCTCGCAGTCCCAGAGCGAGGAAGCGGTGCCGGTCTTGATGCCCCGGAGCACAAGCTCCAGGAGGTCGTCAGCGTGCTCGGGTGTGGCGCCGAACGCCCAGGCCTCCGGGCGTTCTTCAGGTAGATCGGGGCGTGCGGCCCGAGCCTGCTGCCAGAAGCGGTCCACGGCATGTGCGCTGTTCATGCCATCCATCATGCCGGTTCTCCCGTGGTTCCCCGGAGCAGCGACGCCCCCCAGGCTTTCCGTCGCCGCCCCGTGGAGAAACCATGCTGCGGTGACGGAAAGCCTGGGCGTCAGTGGCCGGTGGTCGGCAGGGGGGATCAGAGCGCGGCGTCGGCGGCCTTCAGCACCTCGGCTGCGACCTGCACACCCTCCTCGCGACCCAGCGAGACGTCCTCGTGTTCGATGTTGACGTACATCTCCGGGTCCACGGCATGCAGTGCACGCAGGAACTCGGTCCAGTAGGCGGTGTCGTGTCCCTTGCCCAGGGCAACGAAGTCCCACGCCGCGTTCTTGGGCCACTCGTTGGCCCACTCGTCGCCGCCCAGGTTGGTGCGTTCCTCGTCGGGGGAGAGGCGGCGGAAGGAGTTGTCCAGCACGCCGTTGATCGCGGCGTGCTCCGGGTTGACCCGCACGTCCTTCGCGGCGGCGTGGAAGACCAGCTCACCCAGGTGATTCACCACGGCCACCGGATCCATCTGCTGCCAGAACAGGTGGGAGGCGTCCAGCTCCACACCAACGTGCGTGGCGCCGGTGAGATCGATCAGCTTGTGCACGTCGGCGGAGTTGAACACCAGGTTCTGCGGGTGCAGTTCCAAGGCCACCTTCACGTCATGATCGGCGGCGAAGCGGTCCATCTCCCGCCAGAACTCGGCGGCGACGTCCCACTGGTAGTCCAGCACGTCCAGGGAACCGGAGTTCCAGGCGTTGACGATCCAGTTCGGGTGTGTGGTGCCGGGTTCGCCACCGGGCAGGCCGGACATGGTGACCACGCGGTGCTGGCCCAGGCGCTCGGCGAGCAGGATGGAACGGCGCACGTCCTCGGCGTGCTTGTTGCCGATGGCACGGTTGGGGTGTAGCGGATTGCCGTTGGCATTCAACCCGGCGATCCCGACCCCGGTGCCGTCGAACGCGCCCAGGAAGTCGTCGCGAGCGGTGTCGGAGACCAGGATGTCGTCATAGGTGGGGATGTGGACCGCGGGCAGGAAGCCGCCGGAGTTCAGCTCGAGTCCGGTGAGCCCCACGCTCGCCACGAAGTCGATGGCCTCCTGCAGGGAGCGGTCATGCAGGATCGCGTTGTACAGGCCGAGCTTCATGGCTCAGACCTCCTTCTCTGCGCCGTGCTCCGCGGCGGAGCGGGAGACGGCGTCGATCAGTTCCATGTTGCGCAGGCCGTCGGCGAAGTCAGCGTTGCGGGGCAGCGAGTCGGACTCCGGGAAGCCGGCGATCTCTTCCAGGAAGGCGCGGGCTTGGTAGACGAAGCCCTCGTTCTGGCCCACGGCCACGCCGGGGGCGTCCATGGCCAGGCCGTCCTTCCAGTACGGTGCGCCGGGGCCGAGGACCACCTCGCGGTAGCCGTTGAAGCCTGCCGGCTCATCGGCGCCGGCGGCGAGATGCAGCTTCAGCAGCCCGGGGGAGCGGAAGTCGAAGGACGCGGACCCCTTGGAGCCGAAGACCTCAACGGCCAGGCCGTTGGGGTTGCCTGCGGCGACGCGTGACATCTGCAGGGTGGCGGTGGCTCCGTTGGAGAGGTCGCCGGAGAAGGCGGCGACGTCGTCGTTCTCCACGTCCTCGTATTCATCCGACACGGCCGTCTTCTCGTGGCCGACCACGGCGCCGAGCGGCTTGGGGCGGCGCTTGATCACGGTGGACAGGGTCGCTCCACGAACCGTGGTGAACTCGCCGCCACCCACGAACTCGGCGAGGTAGGTCAGGTGGGAACCGACGTCGGCCAGGGCGCCGGAGCCGTTGGGTCCCTTGTATCGCCAGGCGATGGGCGCCTGCGGGTCGGAGCCGTAATCGGTCCAGTAGACGCCGGAGACGTTGTAGATGTCTCCGAGCACGCCCTGGTCCACCAGGGACCGGATCGCGGCGAAGCCGGGGGAGCGGCGGAAGGTGAGGCCCACGCGGGCCACCAGGCCGCGCCCGGCGGCCGCGTCGGCGGCGGAAGCCATGGCGCGGGCGTCCTCGAGGGTGTCGGAGAGGGGCTTCTCGCACAGGACGTGCTTGCCGGCGGCGAGGAGGCCCTCCACGATCTCGCGGTGAAGCTTGTTGGCCACGACCACGGAGACCACGTCGATGTCCGGGTCGGCGGCGATGGCCGTCCAGTCCGTGTCGTGGCGGCTGAATCCGAAGCGCTTCGCCGTAGAGGCCGCGAGCGGCTCGTAGGCATCGCAGATGGAGACGTAGTTGAGATCCGGAAGGGTGGACTCGAACACGGTGGGGGCGGAACGGTAGGCGGCGGCGTGCGCCTTGCCCGCCATGCCTGCGCCGATGACGGCTATCCCTAAGGGCTTCGTTGCCATGGTGGGGATCCTCTCGAGGACGGGGTACCACGGCCCTCGAAACTAGGAGCAGGCCACGGTGCCGGTAGGATTCTGGAAGTCGTTCGTTGGAGCGCTCCAAAAGAGGGCTCGTGGATCGACTCTAGAGCCACAAACTTTGTCACGTCAATATGACTGATGGCGTGTTCGCCGTTGCCCTTCAGGAGGGAGCCTCCGCATGACCTCATCACGACCCACGATCTACGACGTGGCGAAGGCCGCCGGTGTTTCCAAGTCTCTGGTCTCCCTGGTGCTGAACGGCTCGGACAAGGTCTCCCCGACCTCCACCGCGGCCGTCCGTCAGGCCATCGCCGAGCTGGACTATCACCCCCGGCGTGCCGCCGCGGATCTGGCGGCCTCGCGCTCACACGTCATCGGTGTGCTCATCGACGAGTTCTCCAACCCCTGGTTCGTGGACGTGCTGGACGGGCTGGCGCAGCACATGGCCCCGCACGGGTACCGCTTCTCCGTGGTTGACTCTGTGGCTGCGGGCTCCCGGGACCCGCTCGCCACACTGCGCTCCCTCGGTGCCGATGGCCTGGTCGTGGCCCGCGACGTGGACCCCGGCGCACTCGAGAACCTCGCCGATCCCACGGTGGTCGTCGGGAGCCGCCTGCACGTCCCGGAATCGGTGCCCCTGGTGGCCAACGATGACGCGGCCGGTGCCGCGCTCGCCGTCGGGCACTTGCGGGAATTGGGGCACACGCGCCTGGCGCACCTGGCCGTGCCGGGCGGCGCTGGGTGTGCGCGGGCCGCGAGCTTTGCCGAGCAGGTCCCTCACGGCATGGTGCGACAGACGGGCGAGGGCACCGGGACGGAGGCCGGCGGCTACCGTGCCGCGTTGGATCTGCTGCGCGAGAACCCCGAGATCACGGGGATCTTCGCGGCGAATGACCTCGTCGCCATCGGCGCGCTCGGCGCCGCCCGCGAGCTCGGGTTGCGGGTGCCTGAGGACCTCTCCGTGGTGGGCTATGACGACACCGACCTCGCTGCGACCCGTCTCGTTGACCTCACCACGGTGGACGACCGCTCCCGCGACGTCGGCGCGGAGGCCGCGCGCGTGCTGCTGGCCCGGCTGGAGGCCGGGGACGCGGCGTCGGGCACTGGGGTGTCGGGTGCCGGGGCGTCGAGTGGCAAGGCGCGGCGAACCCTGCCCGACGACGCGGCGCAAGTCCTGCTCCCGCCTCGCCTGGTGGTGCGGGGCACCACGGCGCCGCCGCGCTGACTGCGCAGCTCGTTCAGGTGGGACGGTCGCAGACTGCCCAGGCTTTCCGTCAAGGCAGCATGGGGAATCCATGAGGTCATGACGGAATGTCTGGGGAACATCGGTGCGCTTTGGTGGGGTTTGATGGGGTGCGGGCTCGGGAACCGGCCTTGACG
>NZ_JALAGT010000106.1 GCF_022712295.1 Galactobacter sp. | reverse complement strand
CCCGGCGCCCCCCCACCCGATCGCGCCGCGTCCCCGACCCCCCGCCCGTCGCCCCCCCCACGCGGCCCCCCCCGCCCCGAGACGCACGGGGAGGGCCCCTTCTGTCGAGCTACGAGCGGTGGATCAGTGACCCAGCTCCTTCTTGTCGTCGTCACCCTTGACCTCGTGGTGGTCGTGGTGAGCGGCCTCGAGTTCGGCCGGGGTGACCGGTGCGACGCGGTCCTCCAGGAAGAACTTGGCCCACCAGGCGCGACGGCGTTCCTTGCGGGAGATGTTCCCGTCCTCATCCGGCTGGGCCGGAATGTAGGTCGGGGTCTTGAAGGACACCAGGCGCCAGCGCTTGTACTCGTCGAGCTGCTGGTGCTTCTCCTCATAGCCGCCCTCGGGCGACATGAAGACCTGTCCGGTCTCGCGGCCGTGAAGCACGGTCTCGCGGTCCTTACGCTGCAGGGACAGGCAGATGCGACGGGTGATCCAGAAGGCGATGAACGGGCCGATGATCAGCAGGGTGCGCAGCCAGTACGTCACGTCGTTCAAGGAGACCTTGAAGTGCGTCGCGATGATATCCGAGGAAGCCGCTGCCCACATGGTTCCGTAGAGGACACAGGCGGCGACGCCGGTGGCCGTGCGGAACGGCGCGTTGCGAGGACGGTCCAGGATGTGGTGCTCGCGGTTGTCCTTGGTGAACCAACGCTCGATCCAGGGCCAGCAGACCATGATGATCACCAGGGCGAGCACCACGGTGGCCACGGGGCCGATGACGTTCAGGATGAGGACGTTGTCGCCCCACGGGAACGGGATGACGCGTTCGAACGAGAAGTCACCCAACATACCGGGCATCAAGCGGAGGATGCCGTCCACCCAGCCCACGTACCAGTCCGGCTGGGTACCTGCGGACACGGGGGAGGGATCGTAAGGCCCGTAGTTCCAGATCGGGTTGATCTGGAAGAAGCCTGCGATCAGAGCCAGCGCGCCGAAGACGACGAACAGGAAGCCGCCGGCCTTGAATGCGTACACCGGGCCGACCGGGAAGCCGACCACGTTGTCCTCGCGGCGGCCCGGGCCGGGGTACTGGGTGTGCTTGTGCACCACGACCATGACCAGGTGGATCGCGATCAGCAACAGGATGATGGCCGGGATCAGCAGGATGTGCAGCATGTACAAGCGGGAGATGATCGCGGTACCCGGGAACTCGCCTCCGAAGAGGAAGAACGAGATGTAGGTTCCGATCACCGGGATCGACTTGATCACGCCGTCGATGATGCGCAGGCCGTTACCGGAGAGCAGGTCATCGGGGAGGGAGTAGCCGGTGAAGCCGGCGAAGATGCCGATGAAGATCAGCAGGCAGCCGACGACCCAGTTCAGCTCACGCGGGCGGCGGAATGCGCCGGTGAAGAAGATACGGCACATGTGCACGGCCATGGCTGCCATGAACAGTAGGGCCGCCCAGTGGTGCAGCTGTCGCATGAACAGGCCACCGCGGACATCGAAGGAGATGTCGAGGGAGGACTGGAAAGCAACCGACATCTCGACCCCACGCAGCGGCACGTAGGAGCCGTCGTAGTGGGTTTCCGCCATGGACGGATCGAAGAAGAAGGTCAGGAAGGTGCCCGAGAGCAGCAGGATGATGAAGGAGTACAGCGCCACTTCACCGAACATGAAGGACCAGTGGTCCGGGAAGATCTTGCGTCCGAACTCGCGCACCACGGCGGACATGCCGGTGCGGGTGTTGACGAAGTTGGCCACGCGACCCGTACGGGTGCTCGGCTGGTATTCAGTCGTCTGCGTCATGATCAGCCACGCTCCCAATAGCTCGGTCCGACGGGTTCCTGGAAGTCACTCTGTGCCACGAGGTAGCCCTCGGAGTCCACCTCGATGGGCAGCTGCGGCAGGGCGTGTCCGGCGGGGCCGAAGATCACCTTGCACTCCTGCGTGAGGTCGAAGGTCGACTGGTGGCAGGGGCAGAGCAGGTGGTGGGTCTGCTGCTCGTACAGTGCCACCGGGCAGCCGACGTGCGTGCAGATCTTCGAGTAGGCCACGATGCCGTCCACGTTCCAGGTCTCACGACCGGGGGAGATGGTCAGCTTGTCCTTGGGCAGGCGCATCAGCAGCACCACGGCCTTGGACTTCTCGTTGAGCTTGCCCTCCTTGAGTTCGTTGAGACCCTCAGGGATGACGTGGAAGGCGGAGCCGAGCTGGACGTCGGAGGCCTTGATGGGCAGACCGGAGGGGTCCCGCACCAGGCGGACACCCTTGGCCCACATGGTGTGCCGCAGGCGGTCGACCATGGCGCGTGCCCCGAGCTTGGAGCGGTCCATGTCGCGGAAGTAGAAGATCGCGGGCAGCGGTGCGACCGCGATGGCGCCGATCAGGGTGTTGCGCAGCAGCTTGCGACGCTTCAGCCCGGATTCCTCGACGATGGTGTCCATGATTTCCTGCGCCTCTGCACGGTGGCCCTCGTCGGCGAGGTCATGGCGAGCCTCTTCGGACTCGTGGTCGGGCATCAGGGCCTTGGCCCAGTGGATGATGCCCAGGCCGATGCCGAGCATGGCCAGACCGGTGGCGAGGCCGAGCAGGGCGTTCTGCAGGCGGAGCTTGGTGCCGATCTCGATACCGGTGTGTCCCACGCCGAAGTAGGCGAAGAAGAACAGGATGGTCCCGATGACGGAAATGATGAACAGGACCAGGACCTGGCGCTCTCCACGCTTCTCGGCCTTGGGGTCAAGGTCGGTCAAGCGTGGCGGATGGGGTGGCATGCCGGGGTCTTGGAACGTGTCCACGTCCCCCTGGCGAACCTGATCGACGGCACCCGGGTGCAACGGGTCACCGTGACGTTCGTCGCCCATAGTGTCTCTCTACCTTCTCTCAGATGTGCGTGTGAAGTGTGTGTGACTCGTGGAGGGGATCCGAGTGGTTTCCCCTCCACGAGTGCTGGGATCACGAGTGGCGGGTGGTGATCCAGATGGTGAAGGCGATGATCAGGCCGAGGCCTGCCGTCCAGATGAACAGGCCTTCTGCCACGGGGCCGAGCGAACCGAGGCCCTGGCCGCCGGGGCTGCCCTGGGTCTCGATGTGCTTCAGGTAAGCGATGACCTGCTTCTTCTGCTCCGGGGTGACGTTGGAGTCGTTGAAGACGGGCATGTTCTGCGGGCCGGTGACCATGGCCTCGTAGATATGCTTCTCGCTGACGCCCTTCAGGGTCGGTGCGTACTTACCGCGGGTCAGAGCGCCGCCGGCTGCCGCAGCGTTGTGGCACATGGCGCAGTTGACACGGAAGATCGTGCCGCCTTCTGCGAGCTCCTCGTCGCTGACGCCGTCGGAGGACACAGCCTCGTCGGAGGGGACCTCCGGGCCGGGAGCCAGGGAGGCGACGTAGGCGGCAAGGTCGGCCGTCTGCTGGTCATCGAACTGCTTGGGCTTGATCTGGGCCTGGGGTCCCTGCATCTGCATGGGCATGCGGCCGGTGCCGACCTGGAAGTCGACGGCTGCGCCACCGACGCCCACGAGGGACGGACCGGAGTCGGAGCCTTCAGCGCTCATGCCGTGGCAGGTGGCGCAGTTCGCTGCGAAGAGCTTCTCTCCGGATTCGGCGTCGCCGGTGACGGATTGGTTGCTCTCGGCTGCGTCTGCCTTGTTGACCGTGCCGGCTGCCACGGCGTAGAGACCGCCGGTGACGAGCAGGCCGATCAGCAGGATGGCGAAGACCGCCAGCGGTGATCGCCGACGTCGGGAAAGAGCCTTCACGTGATCTAGTCCTTTGGGTGCGTGGTGTGGGGGTCCGGTAGCGGGCCGGGCCTATTTGATGATGTAGATGATGACGAAGAGGGCGACCCAGACGACGTCGACGAAGTGCCAGTAGTAGGACACGACGACGGCGCTGGTTGCCTCATGTGCACCGTAGTTGCGCGCCATGTACGCGCGGGCGATCACCAGCAGGAAGGCCACGAGGCCGCCGGTGACGTGAAGGCCGTGGAAGCCGGTGGTCAGGAAGAACACCGAACCGAAGGCGGTGGAGGAGAGCGTGATGCCCTCATGAACCAACTCGGTGTACTCGAAGGCCTGAACGGCGATGAAGATGGCGCCCATGATGAAGCTGAGGATGAACCATTCGGCCATACCCCAGTTCTTCAGGTCGAAGATGGAGCCGGTACGGCGCGGCTGAGCCGGCTTACCGTGGGCCTCCACCTTGGCCACGCCGATCTGGCACGTGAAGGAGGACGCCACCAGGATGATGGAGTTCACCAGAGCCATCGGCATGTTGAGGATCTGGGTGTCGTGGGCCCAAACTTCGGGCACGGCGGCACGGAGGGAGAAGTACATGGCGAAGAGAGCCGCGAAGAACATCAGCTCTGAGGCGAGCCAGACGATCGTTCCGACGGCGACCATGTTGGGGCGCCTGAGAGAGGACTGCCCCGCTGGGTTGAGTGATGAAGTCGCAGTGGTCACCCGTTCATTATCCTCATTTCTGCCCGTTTATCCCAACGCAGACGCGCGTGGAGGGCAACTGAACTTGGTCGTGTGCGCCACATGACGCGGAATTTCGCGGTTTCCGGCCCCAGAAATTTCTACGTTCGGTAGTAGAGGGCCGCGTGTCGAATGCGGATCCCCGCCGTCGTCACGATCCGCGACGTGGTGGGGGAGGGCTACTAGTGTTGGATCCGTGAGCCCTATCGACAACGCATCCCAGCAATTCAACTGGCCCGGTCTCCTCACCGCATTGATCAACGGTGAGGACCAATCCATCGCGGCCACGAACTGGGCCATGGCTGAGATCATGGCCGGTAACGCCCAGGACGCCCAGGTGGCAGGCTTCCTCGTGGCCCTGCGCGCCAAGGGCGAGACGGTGGAGGAATTCACCGGCCTGGTGGAGGCCATGGTGGCCGCCGCCCGCCCGCTGAGCGTGGAGGGTCGGACCCTCGACATTGTCGGCACGGGCGGTGATCGTCAGAACACCGTGAACATCTCCACCATGGCCGCACTCGTCGCCGCGGGTGCCGGGGCGCGCGTGGGCAAGCACGGCAACCGGGCCGCGTCCTCAGCGTCCGGCTCGGCAGACGTGATCGGCGCGCTCGGTGTCCGCCTCGACCTGGAACCGGAGGTGCTTCCGAGCATCCTGGAGCAGGTGGGACTCACCTTCTGCTTCGCCAACGTGTTCCACCCCTCCATGCGTTTCGCCGCGCCGGTTCGCTCCCAGCTGCGCATCGCGACGGCCTTCAACTTCATGGGCCCCCTGACCAACCCTGCGGACCCGGCGGCGTCTGCCATCGGCTGTGCCGATGACCGCATGGCACCCATCATGGCCGGCGTCTTGGCTTCCCGCGGCAAGTCAGCTCTCGTCTTCCGCGGTGACGACGGGCTGGACGAGCTGACCACTACGGCGGCCAACCAGGTGTGGGAGGTTCGCGACGGTGAGGTGAGCTATCAGCGCCTTGACGCAGCCGACCTCGGTATCGAGCGCGCCTCGCTGGATGATCTTCGCGGCGGCGACGCCCAACACAACGCGCAGGTGGTGCGTGATGTCCTGGCCGGTGAGCGGTCCGCGGTCCGTGACGCCGTGGTGTTCAACGCGACAGGCGCACTGGTGGCCTATGAGGAGACCGCGGAAGGTCCCCTCGAGCAGCGCATCGCGGCCGCGCTGCAGCGTGCGGAGGAGTCCATCGACTCCGGCGCGGCAGCAGAGGTCCTGAAGCGCTGGGTGGCTCTGACAGGCCACTGACGGTGGCCGGCCGAAGGCCGGCAGGCCAACCCACAATGCACGACGGGTGCGTCGCGAGTCCTCCTCGCGACGCACCCGTCGTGCATGTGTGATTACGGGGTCGGTCGAATTACTCCAGGCCGAACTACTCGAGGCCGAGGCTGAAGGCCGCGTCCAGGTCGTGGCGCGAGAATGAACGGAAGGCAGGGTGGGTGATGGTGCTGAGCACACCGGCCGCCTTGGAGATGCGATTGGGGATGACCTCCGCGAGGTCTTCGTACTGACGGACCCGGACCACGGCGATGAGGTCCCAGTCGGCGCCGGCGATCGAATAGACCTCTGAGACTCCGTCGAGCTCAGAGATCTCCTGAGCGGCCTCCGGAATGGATGCGGCATCGACGTTGATCATGACGAACGCGGTGATCATGGTGTCTCCTTGCGTGTTCGATTGGCTGTGATGACGGAATGAGAGTTGAGGGGCGGGTGAGCCGGCAGGAGGTCAGCCGCGAAGCTTGACGCGGTTGCGGATGATCAGGTGAGCCACGGCTCTGCGACCCAGGAGGAAGAGGCCGAGGACGCCGAAGGTGACGCCGAGGAAACTCCAGGCGAAGCCGCCACCGGTGACGACACGCAGCAGCATGCCGAGCACCACGGTGATGACCCAGTAGAGCAGGCCCCAGGGCCAGATGTCCTGAATGGTGGTGGTGCCCTTGGTCAGGAGCAAGGCGACCACGAGTGCGGCCAGGAAGGGCCAGGCCACGAGCAGCGTTCCTGAGATGGTGACCTCTTCCTGATGGCTGGAGCGGCCTGAGGCGGCAAAGACCACCACGAGAACCGCATCGAGAAGGAACCAGGGGATCCAGGAGAGTCGACGCATGGTGTCAATGATACCGGCGTGACTCACGCGCTCAGGTTGCCGCGCAGCAGTTCCTCCGTCTCGGAGAGGTGATTGCGCATGAGGCTCTCCGCGGTGTCAGGGTCCGCCTGCGCCATGGCCTGAAGGATCTGCCCGTGTTGGTGATCCGAACGGGCGCGGGTCTCCTGCGTGAGTGGGATCCGGTCCAGTAGTTCGTTGATGCGCATGCGCACATCCGCCATCAGGGGAAGGAGGCTCGGGGCGCCAACCAGCTCCACGATCAACAGGTGGAAGCGCGCGTCGAGTCGCCGGAAATCATCCGGGCTCGTGGTGCAGGCAACCCTGGCTTGGCGGAGGCGGGCGTGCTCAGCGGGACTCAGACCACGCGCGGCGACCTCGCGAGCGGAACCGACCTCGATGACCCGACGAAGGGTCAGGGTGTCCTCGATTTCCGCTGGGGGGATGCTCGGGCGCGGCGTGAGTTCGCCATCACCGTCGATCACGGGCGTGGGCGCGGGCAGCGAGGGCGAGATGAAGGTTCCGCCGTAGCGTCCGCGCCTGGCCTGCAGGTAGCCGGCGTCGGACAAGGCGGCCAGGGCTTCCCTGAGAGTATCTCGGCTGACCTTGAGCATCGCGGCCAGATCGCGTTCGGAGGGAAGTTTGGCTCCTGGCGGAATGAGGCCGAGGCGGATGCTTTGCAGAAGCCTTTGGACGGTGTCCTCGAAGGCGTTGGGGGAGCGGGCTGGACGCAGGAGTACGGCTGCATCCAACAGGGGGAAGGCGTTGGCCTCGGGGCTGGTCACGTGGATCAGCCTACCCGTGGATCAGAACCCCATGCGGCTCATGAACTCCCGCGGTTCGATGATGGTCCACGCGTTCAATGGGTCCGAGAGGTCGTTGATGACGCGGGTGGAGAAGTGCAGATGCGGGCCGGTGGCCCTGCCCTCTGCGCCCACCTTGGCGATGACCTGGCCCGCCTTCACCGTGTCACCCTCGTCGACGAGGAGGTCGCTGGAGCGCATGTGGTTGTACGAGGTCAGGAAGTCACCGGCGGAGGTGCGGTGCAGAACCACGATGATGCCACCGGTGTGCGTGTCGAAGTCGTCCATACCGACATGGACCACCACACCGTCGTTCGCGGCGTGGATCGGGGTGCCGAGGGCGGCGCCGAAGTCGATGCCGTTGTGGAACGTGGCGGTTCCACCCGCAGCTGCCAGGCTTGCGCGGTGGCCGTACTCCGAGGTCACGGAGGCGCCCGTGACAGGGCGAACCCAGTCGGAATCGGTGATCGGTAGATCCTGTGCATCCACGGTGGTGGATGCGTGTGCGCCGGAATGGGGCGCGGAGGCGTCGCCCGTGAGCTTGGCCTCGAGGGCAACGGTGTTGCCTCCCTTGGTCTTGAGGTCCGGCTTGGCCGGCTTGGCCAGCACCTTCACGAGGGAAGCCTGAGGTGTCGAGGTCTCGGCAGCCGTGGCCGTGATGACCTGGGAAGAGGCGCGTTCGGCCTTGAGCTCGATGGAGCTCTTGACACTGGCATCGCTCTTGGCCTGTGCGTGACCACCGCCGGCGCTGATTCCGAGCGGGACCACGGCCACAGCGGTGGCGGCGACAGCGATGGCAGAGAAACGGGCCGGACGGTGCGCGGCGATCTGCTCCAAGACTGAGTGCTTGGTCTCCTGCTCCGCGGCAGCGTGCCGACCGGCCATGCTTCAGTGTCCTTCCGTCCAGGGTCCCAGGTCACGGGTGGTGGTTCAGGCTTGTTTCCGTTTGGGCCAGGCGACCACGATGCGCGGTGGACGTCAGTGCGCTTGAGGAACAGCGTGTGGTTCGCGGTCTGCCCGCAAACCTAGATAACGGTAACATAACAAACCCGTGACCGGCGGCATAGTTGTGGATATCAATCCGTGATGAAGATCGCGGTGGCTTTGGCTGGAGTCTTCGGCGGCCCGCTATGCTCGTGGGCTGGTGCGTAGTCCGTGCGGGTCGGTCCCGGACGCGATCTACGCCCCGGCGCCGGTGACGAATGAGGGAAACGAACGAGGAGGATGCGGACCACAGTGAGCAGCATCGTGGACGAGGTGGGCCGCATCCAGGCCTCACGTGGGCCCGCCCTGAAGCTGGTGGACCACAAGTGGTCCGCCTTGGTACTGGGCAGCTTGCGGCTCAGCTTCGGTTCCTCCGGGGCCGCGATTCCCGCGCCGCGACTTCATGCACAAGTGGATGCCTACCTCGGTCAATTGCGGGAAGCCGGCCTCGAAACGCCCCCTCAGGCCGACGGGCGCAGCTTGTGCTTGAGCTGGGTCAGGGAATCCTGGTTGTCGAGACTGCCCGGCGAGGACGGGGGAGAGGTCTACGAACGCACCTCCCACGCACTCACGGCGGAGCGAGTGGTCTCCACCCTGGGGCGTGACCGCAGCCTGCTGAATGAGTCCAGGTTGCGCACCATCGTGGATGCGGTTCACCGCTGGGCCTCCGAGGCTCAACCTGATGCAGCAAGCAGGATCGCGGAACTCGACGACGAGATCCGCAGCCTGCAGGAGGAACGCACCCGCCTGGAGAACGGGGGAGAGCTGCTGCGCGCGGACGACGAACGGATGCGTCACGGCTACACCGACGTGGTGGACCTGCTGGCCCAGATTCCCGGCGACTTCCGACGCGTCGAGGAGTCCCTCGACGCCATCCATCGCCGTATGATCCACGACTTCCGAACCGAGGAACGACCTCAGGGCGAGGTCCTCGGCTCATACTTGCAGGCGGCCAGAGAACTGATGACGGCAACTCCCGCAGGGCGCGCGTTCCAGGGAGCGCTCTCGATCCTGGGCGACGAGGAACGGCTCGGCGCGTTCCGCGAGGACCTTCGGGCCATCATGGACCATCCCTTCGCTGCAGATCTCGACGCGCGGTCGCGGCGGGACTTCCTCGACGTCGCTTCCGTCCTCCGGCGCGGCCTCTATGACGTGCAGGCCCGCCAACACCAGGCCTCGCGTTCCTTGGCCGACTACCTCACCCACGCCGAGGCCGACCAGGAACGTGAACTGAGCACCGCGATTCATCGTGTGCAGTCGGAACTGTCGGTCTGGGCGCAGGCCGCCAGGAGTCAGGATCGAGTACCTCTTGACGGTGCGCCGTCCCGGGCCGAGATCTCTCACCTGCGTTCGCGGACCGACTCGCTCTCACCCGGACCCGGGGCCGCGCCGCTGCAGGATGTCACCGCCTCCGCACCACTGGCCCCGGATCTCGAAGCGGTGATGCGCAGCGGTGGTCCCTTGGTGCGACAGGTCAGTGACGCCCTGGCGGCCCTGGTGGGGGAGCACGTGGTTGCGCTTCCCTCGGTGTTCAACGAGTTGCCTCGGGAGCTGCGCCGGCCCGTTGAGCTCTTCGGCTTGATGCAGCTGGCCACGGAGAAGGGGCTGTTGGCCGAGGACCGGACGGGATCGGACTTCGACGCGGTGGTGACGGTACGTCCCGACGGGTCCACGCGGACCCTACGGATCCCGAACGTGAGGATCGGCTCGGCTGACCTGAGCGCCGAACCGGAATCTGACACCGGGCCTTTGGACGCTGAGTTTTCGGATCCTGCGCCTTCGGACCCCGGTGGGCAGGACCATGAGGCCCGGGAATCCGCGGTGCACCGAGAAGCAGAAGGACTGAAGAAATGAGGCAGGACACGGTGGACGCGGTTGATGCGATGTCGGAGGAATCGACGAGTGGCCCGGCCTGGAACGGCCCAGGGGACCCCGACAGCCTCGCCCTGTTCGATGGTGACGCCGGAACCCTGGATTTCCCGGTGCGTCGGACCCTCGTTGCGCTGTTGCGGCGGCAGGTCCTCACACGCGAACGGCAGGCTCGGGACTGGGACGTGTTGATCGCCAACGAAGCCGTCATCACCTCCCGTCTCCACGACCTCTTCCTCGATCTGGTGATCGATCGCGACAGGGGAGTGGCGTACAAGACCCAGGTGCACGCCGAAGCCGCAGGCGACACTCCAGTGCTGTTGCGGGACACGCAGTACAGCAAGGAGGAGACCATTCTGCTGGTCTTCCTGCGGGCGCGGCGCCTCAGCGAACGCTCCTCGGGCGGCGACCGGGTGTTCGTGGACGTGGCGGAGTGCCTGGACGCCGTGGAAAGTTATCGCGCTCAGGGCAGCACCGACGTGGTGGGCGAACAACAGAGGGCACGCAAGGCCGTGGCCTCGATGCGAGCCGCCGGGATCCTGGCAGCCACCGAGGACGAAGAGAGGCTGGAGATCACCGCTGTGGTGGAGGTGGTGCTGACCTTGGCACGGCTGCAGGAGCTGGCGGCGACCCTGACCCATCTGAACCGGCCAGAGGCAGCGGCCTCGCTCTCCGACGCGCAGCCGGACAGCGAGGGCCGGCCGGACACAGCGGATGCGAACGACGAGACGGATACGAACGACGAAGAGGCGCAGCAATGACCGAGGTACCGCTTTTCCCGGGTTTCAGTGAGACCACCTCCCAGTGGAGGGCGCAGCGCATGCAGCTCGTGAACTGGGGAGGATTCCATGGTCATCACGGTTTCGATCTGGCGCCGGGCTCCACTTTGATCTCCGGTGCCTCCGGCACGGGGAAGTCCACCTTGCTTGATGCTTATCTGGCGTTGATGATGCCATCCACCGTTGCGTTCAACGGTGCTTCGAACGACGCGACGCAGGGTCGTGCCCGAGGCGCGGACCAGCGCAACGTACTCAGCTATCTCCGGGGACTACGCGACACGGCGCACGACGGCGAGAAGCTCACCGAGCAGGTCATGCGCGGGGCGGATGCTCCGACGTGGGGCGCCATCGCGATGACCTTCACCGACGAGATGCACCGGGTGCTGACCGTCGCCAGGGTGTACCTGGCGCCGGCGAGCGCACGGCGGAGCACCGAAGTGGTGATGCGGATGTTCACCGTTCCAGCTCCACTGGACCTTCGCTCGTTGGAGGCCTTCGCGGACAAGCGCTTCGACCCTCGATCTCTGCGTGCGGGCTTCGAGGGGTTGACGACGTACGACACCGCGTCCCGTTTCCTGGACGCAGTCACCACCCGGCTGGGCATCGGCGCGGGCGATGGAGGGGAGAAGGCCCTGCGCCTGCTGGCCAGGATTCAGGCGGGGCAGCAGGTGCGCACAGTGGACAGCCTGTACAAGCAGATGGTGCTGGAGGAACCTTCTACGTTCCGGGTGGCTGGCGCCGCCGTGGAACAGTTCGCCTCCTTGGATACCGCTTATACCCAGCTGGAGGAGGACGCAGCGAAGGCTCACGCCTTGGCCCGGATGGAGGAACTGCACGGGCAGTATCGTTCCTCTCGTGAGCGTGCGGAAAGGCTGGATCGTTTCGGGTTGGGCCGCAAGGACGGCGCCACCGGTTTCGATCTTTGGGGGGCTCGGGTCGAAGCGGACCTGCTCTCCAAGGCGGAGGAGGACAACCGCGGGTCCGCGGAGCGGGTCCGGCACAGCGTGCTCCAGGCCGAGGAAGACGTGGCTCGTCTGCAGGGCGAAAGCTCAGAGTTGGCTCGTCGCCGACGCGACGAGGACGGGGGAGAGGGCGAGGTCCTGGCTGCGCGCGCAACGCAGGCCGGGCTGTACCTGGAGCGTGTCCGCTCGGCGCGGTCGGATTTCGATGCGCAGCTGGAGGCAGCGGGCGAGGTCTGCACGCGTGCCGAGGAGCATGCGCAACTGGTGGAGCGTGCACGGGACTTCCTGGATCAGCGCGACCTCGCCGAGGCACGGCTGCGCGCCGAACGAGACGATCACGTGGCAGCCGCCCCCGGCCTGAAGCAGCGTCGCTCCGAACTCATGAGGGAACACGACTCCCTGCGTCGGCGTGAGGGCTCGGTGCCCATGGTCCAGGATGCGGCCAGGCGCATGATCGCGGAGGCGGCAGGGCTTGATCCGCATGAGCTCCCGTTTGCCGCCGAGCTCATGGACGTTGCGCCGGAGTATGCGTCATGGCGTCCGGCTGCGGAGGCGACCCTGCGCGGGGTGGGGCTGACCATGCTCATGGATGCCCGCAGGCAGGCGCAATTGCGGGTGGTGCTGGATGATCTGTCCCTACCGACCCGCATCCAGTTCGAAGGGGTGGACCTCACGACGACGGCGGATCAGGAGCCGTTGGACAGCTCGATGATCTCGGGGCGCCTGATCTTCAAGGATTCCCCGTTCTCCGATTGGGTGCGGCGCCGGGTTCAGCGTCCCGGAACGGACCACCTGTGCGTGGACTCTGCCAGCGAGTTGGGGGGCGAGCAGCCCAAGGTCACGGCCGCAGGCCAGACGTCGAGCGGCCGTCGGGGATCCCACGGTCGTTCCGCCGGCGCCGGTGATGTCCTGGGTTTCTCCAACACCACGCGACAGGCCGCCATCGAGGACGAGGTCCGTTCGATCAGTGAGGACTTGGTGGAGCATGACGATGCTCGCGCCGCTGTGGATCAGGATCTGGTCAAGCTGCGGACCAAGGCCGACGCCTATGCGATGCTGCTGTCCACCTCGTGGGAGGCGGTGGACGTGGACACCGCGGTGGCGCATGAGCTGACCGCCCGGCAGGCGGCCGACGCGGCAGCCGGCGAGTCCGACGTCGTCGCCGCGTTGGTTGCACGCCAGGCGAGCGTCGCTGCAGACCTGGATGCCGCGCTACGGGTGCGTGCTGCCGCGCACGTGGAGCAGGACAAGTTCGAAGCCGAGTGGGCGGACCTGGTGGAGCGCCAGGACGCCGTGTCAGATCGGCTTGCAGAGCTCGAGGCACAGGAATCGGCGATTCTGGATGAGGACGATGCCGCCTATCTGGATGCCATGTTGGTCTCCGAGGTCGGAGAAGCAGAATTGGGTCGCTGGCAGCGCACGCTGCGAACGCTGCGTTCCAGGTTGGTGGAGGACTCGGACCGAGAACGCCGGGCTGCGGCTCAGGCCGCGGGTGCTCTGGAAGCCGTCTTCTCGGGCTTCGACGAGCGGTGGCCCGACTCGGATCGGGGGACCGGTGTGGCCTCGTATCCCGAGTATCGAGCATTGCTCGATGCCATCGAGGCCAACGGTCTGCACCGTAGGCGGGAGGAGTTCAGGGAACAGTTCCAGAGTTGGTCCGGTAATGACCTGAAGCTGCTTGCCGACGCCTTTGACGCCTCGATGGCCGATATCGAGGAACGCCTCGAACCGGTCAACGAGATCCTTGCCGGCCTCCCGTTCGGCCCGCGCGCGGATCGTCTGCGCATCGTGGTGCGCAGGCTGCATCCGCAGTCCTTGGTGGCGTTCCGGAGCGAGTTGAAGGAACTGGCCACGGGGGAGATCCCTGAGGCGGGGGAGGAGGCCGAGGAACTCTTCCGCAGGTTGCGAGAGTTCATGGCTCTGCTCTCGGCCACCGACGGAGAGGCGCGCCTCCGTCGCGATGAGATGTTGGACGTGCGTCGTCACCTGGAGATCACTGCGGCGCGCGTGGACCAGAGTGGTCGCGAGCTGGCTGTGTATTCATCGTTGGGAGGCAAATCAGGCGGTGAATCGCAGGAGCTCGTTGCCTTCATCGTCGGCTCTGCGCTGCGTTACCAATTGGGCGACGACACCAGGACGCGTCCGCGGTTCGCTCCGGTCTTCCTTGACGAAGGCTTCGTGAAGTCTGATGCACAGTTCGCCGGGCGGGCCATGGCGGCATGGCGTGGACTCGGGTTCCAGCTCATCGTCGGGGCGCCATTGGACAAGGTGACCGCGTTGGAGCCGCACATGGATCTCAGCTTGTCGGTGACGAAGGATCAGATCAGCGGGTACTCGTTCATCACGCCGTTCCTCGATGCGGATGCGCCGCAGGGTGCAGCGGACTCATCGCTCACTGTGGAAGCGGGGACCGTGGACATCGAAGCCGCCGGCAACGCAGAGGCGGAGGAGGCCTCTGTCGGGGCCTAGTTCGCCGTTACTTTACATAATGTAGATTATCGGCGCTTTGGTGAGCTGTCGCGAGAGAGGCCGGATGGCCTGGCAACGTGGCTATGTCGAAGTCTTCCCGCCCGTCCATGTGCCGGGGATCCGCACAGCGGTCTCGCCGGACCAGGAATTCATGAGACGTGCACCGGATCGGTGCGAATCCCACGAAAGCCTGGTCCCGCGCGGTCGGCAGCGCGTGCACGTCGACCTGGACGGTGACGATCGCGAATTCTGGTCCGCGTTCGAGGCGGATGGCAGATGGTGCACGCCCCTCTATTACGCCGATCATCTGCGGCAACTTCCGTATCGACTGGCCGCCACGTTGGAGGCCATCGCATCGGCTCCGGCGGGCGGACTTCTTTTCCACTGCGGGGGCGGTTGGGACCGGACCGGGCTCGTGGCTGCCGTTCTGTCGAAGGCCGTGGGTGTCACCTCAGACGCTGCAGTGGCCGACTATATGGCCTCGTTCACTAACCATCCGCGCGCGGCAGCCCTGCATGGTGTCGATCCCCGAGAAGCTGAGGCTCGTACCCGCGTTCTGGCTGACTTCGGGCTGACCCCGGAAGCCGCCTTCCACGGTTTCTATACGCAGCTGGACCTGGGCGTATGGTTCGAGCGCTCCAACCTGGACCAGGACGTTCTTGAGGCCGTTCGCACCTGGCGTGGCCAGATCTCCTGAGACGCGAAGCTGGGGCCTAACGTTGCAATGCGCCCACGATGTCGGTCTGAGAGAAGTCATTCCCTTTGAATAGCAGCGGTGCACCCAGATTCTTGGCCAGGGCGTATGAGAAGCAGTCGCCGAGGTTCAGTCGTGCGGGATGACGTCCCTTCCCGTACTGTCTCCATCCGGCAATCGCGGCCAACGAGGTGGCATCGTCTATGGGGACGCACTCGGCGTGGAGTTCGGCCATCAGTCGAGCGAGTCTGGCGACGCCCGCGCTGCCATGTCTGGACTCGACGACAATGCGCAGTTCCACTCTCGTCACCTGACTGAGCACGAGCCGACCGGCGTATCGGTCAAGGGCGTCCAGATAGACATCGGCGTCTTCCTCTGCGAAGAGGACGGCGATGAGTGCTGAGGTGTCGACCACAATCGGTGTGTTCACGTGGGAAGTCCGACTTCGTCATAACCAAGGATCTCGTCCGGGGTCCGCTCGTCGAGAACGGGACTCTGCCTGGCTTCGTCGATGATCGTCTGGATGCGGGCCCTGCGTCCTGCGTCTCCGACCGCACGGGATTGCACGCGTTGAAGCCGTTCGGAGAAGGCGATGCGTGCGGCCTCCGTGATCGTCTCCCCCGTGGCTGCAGCAAGTTCGCGAACTAGCCGATCGGCCTCGGGGTCCTTGATGCTCAGTGCCATTTTTCTATATTAGGTTGGATGTGTATAGAAAGCTATCCCGCTGTATAGGCCGCCAGGTGACGCCCCGTCAGCGTGGAGCCGGCGGCGACGAGGTCGGTCGGAGTCCCCTCGAAGACCACGCGCCCACCGTCGTGTCCGGCGCCGGGGCCCAGGTCGATGATCCAGTCCGCGTGGGCCATGACGGCCTGATGATGTTCCACGACGATGACCGTCTTGCCTGAGTCCACGAGTCGGTCGAGCATGCCGAGCAGATGCTCCACATCCTGCAGGTGCAGGCCGGTGGTCGGCTCGTCCAGGATGTAGACGTCCGCCTCTTCTCCCATGCGGATGGCGAGCTTGAGGCGTTGCCGCTCTCCTCCCGAGAGCGTGGACAGCGGCTGACCCAGCTTGACATAACCCAGGCCGACGTCGTTGAGGCGGCCCAGGATCTTCGCCACGGCCGCAACCTTGGACTCACCCGCGGAGAAGAATTCGAGGGCCTGGGCCACGGGCAGGTCGAGCACCTCGGTGATGTCCAGCCCTCCCAGATGGTATTCGAGGACTCCGGCCTGGAAGCGCTTGCCCCCGCAGTCCTCGCACGGTGTCTCCACGGTCTCCATGAACCCGAGTTCCGTGACGATCACGCCCGCGCCCTTGCACGTTGGGCAGGCGCCCTCTGAATTGGCGCTGAACAACGCGGGTTTAACGCCATTGGCCTTGGCGAAGGCCTTGCGGATCGGATCCAACATCCCGGTGTAGGTGGCCGGATTGCTGCGCCGTGAGCCCTTGATGGGGCTCTGGTCCACCGTCACGACCCCCAGGCGGGACGACAGCGACGAGGACACCAGCGAGCTCTTCCCGGAGCCTGCCACGCCGGTCAGCACCGTGAGCACGCCCAGGGGGACGTCCACGGACACGTGGTCCAGATTGTTCTCGCACGCATCGCGCACCTCGATGGCCCCGGCCCCGGCGCGCACCTGTGGTTTCAACCCCGTGCGGTCCCCCAGATGCCGTCCAGTGGGCGTGTCAGCTTCCCGCAGCTGGTCGGGGGTGCCCTCGAAGATCACCTCTCCCCCGTGCTGCCCGGCGCCCGGACCCAGATCCACCACGTGGTCGGCCATCAAGATGGTCTCGGGCTTGTGCTCCACCACCAGGACGGTGTTGCCCTTGTCCCGTAACTGGAGCAGGAGTTTGTTCATGCGTTCGATGTCGTGAGGGTGCAGGCCGATGGTGGGTTCGTCGAAGATGTAGGTGACGTCCGTGAGCGGGGAACCCAGATGCTTCAGCAGCTTGATCCGTTGTGCCTCGCCTCCGCTGAGGGTGCCGGAGGGGCGTTCAAGGCTCAGGTACCCGAGGCCCAACTCGGCGAACGAATCCAGCAGGGAGCCCAGCGCGTCCACCAAGGGACCGGCTCCGCTCAGGTCCAGCGTGTGCACCCACACTGCCAGGTCGCTGACCTGCATCCTGGCGGCATCGGCAATGGAGAGCCCGTTGACCTTGACCCCGCGTGCCCCTTCGGTCAGTCGGGTCCCGTCGCAGTCCGGGCAGGGTTTGAACGTGGCGGCGGCCTCCACGAAGCGGCGCACATGTGGCTGCAGCGCGTCCAGATCCTTGGAGAGCATGGATTTGGTGATCTTGGGGATCAGGCCCTCGTAGCTCATGTTGATCCCGGCCACCTTGACCTTGGTGGTCTCCTTGTAGAGGAAGTCATGGCGCTCTGTGTCGGTGTAGTCGCGGATGGGCTTGTCCGGATCAAGGAGTCCGGACGCGGCGAAGCCCTTGACCATCCAGCCGTCCACCTTGTACCCGGGTACCAGGATGGCCCCTTGGTTCAGCGACAGCGTCTGGTCGACCACGGCGTTCAGGTCCACGTCGGAGACCTGGCCTCGTCCCTCACACCTGGGGCACATTCCACCGAGGTAGATCTCGTTGCGCACCACTTCCTTGTCGCCCTTGGCCGAGGTCATGATGCCGGAGGCCTTCTGGGTGGGGATGTTGAACGAGAAGGCCGTTGGGCCGCCCAGGTACGGCTCTCCGAAGCGACTGAACAGGGTACGCAGCATGGCGTGGGCGTCGGTGACGGTGCCTACCGTGGAGCGTGGATTCGCGCCGAGCCGCTCCTGGTCCACCACGATGGCGGTGGTCAACCCGGACAGGCTGTCCACCTCGGGACGAGGGATCGAGGGCATGAATCCCTGCAGGAACGCGGGGTACGTCTCGTCGATGAGCCGCCTGGACTCCGCGGCGATGGTGTCGAAGACGAGGGAGGACTTCCCCGAGCCGGAGACCCCCGTGAACACGCTCAACCGCCGCTTCGGTATCTCGAGTGAGACGTTCTTGAGGTTGTTCTCGCGGGCGCCTAGGACACTGATGGCGTTGTGGGCGTCTGAACGTGGAGTCGTGGTCATGCACATATCCAACCAGGTTCTAGGGTTGAGGCATGGGT